>NZ_NFOE01000088.1 GCF_002179635.1 Campylobacter jejuni
CCCCCCCCCATAAATTTAAGTTTAAAGTAAATGAAAATATGTAAAAAATAAACAATGATCGGTAAGAATTTTTACTTTAGCTTGTTAAAATAAGCAATAATTTTTAAAACAAAGGTAAATTATGAAAATTTCTGTGCTTATTTTGGCTGCTGGACTTGGCACGCGTATGAAATCACAAAATCCAAAAGTGCTTCAAAAAATTTGCTCAAAAGCAATGATTTTACATATTTTAAAACAAGCATATAAAATTAGTGATGATGTATGTGTGGTGCTTTCTCATCAAAAAGAAAAGGTTGAACAAGTTGTTTTAGAGCATTTTCCAAATACACGCTTTTTAGAACAAGACTTGCAAAATTTTCCAGGTACTGCAGGGGCTTTAAGGGGTTATGAGAGTAAGCATGAAAAAGTGTTGATTTTATGTGGCGATATGCCTTTAGTTAAAGCAGATGATTTAGAAAAAATAGCTTTAAATGAGAGTGATTTTAATGTGGCTGTTTTTGAGGCAAAAGATCCAAAAAGTTATGGAAGAATAGTATTAAAAGAAAATAAAATTCAAAAAATAGTAGAAACAAAAGATGCAAGCAAAGAAGAACTTGCTATAAACATTTGCAATAGTGGTGTTTATGCTATAAAAGCACAAATTTTAAAAGAAGTATTGCCTTTGATAAAAAATGATAACAAAGCTAAAGAGTATTATTTAACCGATGCGGTTTATTTAGCGAAAGAAAAGGGCTATGAAATCGATGCAGTGTTTGTAAATGAGCAAGATTTTATGGGGGTAAATGATAAAGTAGAGCTTTGCTTGGCTCAAGATCTTATGCAAGAAGCAATTAAAAAAGAATGGATGAAGCAAGGAGTGATTTTTCACATGCCTGCGACGACTTTTATTTCAGATGAAGTTGAGTTTGTAGGTGAGTGTGAAGTATATGAAAATGTGCGTATAGAAGGAAGATCAAAAATCATTAATTCTATCATTAAAAGTTCAAGTGTGATTGAAGATAGTATAGTGGAAAATAGCGATGTAGGGCCTTTAGCGCATTTGCGTCCAAAATGTCAGCTTAAAAATACCCATATAGGAAATTTTGTAGAATGTAAAAATGCTTTATTAAATGGAGTTAAAGCAGGACATTTGAGTTATTTAGGAGATTGTGAGATAGATGAGGGAACTAATATAGGTTGTGGTACTATCACTTGTAATTATGATGGGGTTAAAAAACATAAAACCAAAATAGGTAAAAATGTTTTTGTGGGTTCAGATACGCAATTTATTGCTCCGGTTGAGATAAAAGATGAGGTAATCATCGCAGCAGGAAGCACAGTGCATAAAAATATAGAAAAAGGTTCTTTGTATATTAGTAGAGCTAATGCTCAGATTGTAGAAAATTATTATTATGAAAAACTAGGTAAAAAATGAAAACAATCTTACTAGCAGTAAGTGGAAGCATAGCCTTTTATAAAGCTTATGAGCTGATTTCTTTATTAAAAAAAGAAGGCTTTAGGGTTAAAGTTTTGCTAAGCTTGGGCGCTTTGAAATTTGGTACTAGGCTTAGTTTTGAAGCTTTAGCAGATGAAATTTTATGCGAAGATAATGAAAGTTGGCAAAATACTAATAATCATATAGCCTTTAGCAAGACTTGTGATTGTGTGCTTTTTGCACCTGCTAGTATAAATTCTATTAATAAATTAAACTATGGTATAGCAGATAATTTATTCATTCAAACTTTAATAGCAGTAGATAAAAATAAACCATTTTTAATCGCACCTGCTGCAAATACAAATATGTATTTACATTTTAGCACTCAAAATTCTTTAAAAAATTTAAAAGAGCAAGGCTATATTATCATTGATCCTATAGTTAAAACTCTAGCTTGCAAAGATGAGGGCTTGGGTGCTTTGGCTGAACTAGATAGCATTATAAATGCTTTAAAAAGAAGTTTAATGCAGGAAGATTTTTTTAAAGATAAAAGTTTTGTTATAAGCGGTGGTGGGACTAAAGAAAAAATTGATGATGTAAGATGTATTAGTAATTTTTCAAGTGGAAAAATGGCAAAGGCTATTGCTGATGCTTTATATTTTTTAGGTGCTAAGGTGGCGTTAGTTAGCTCAGTAGAGTTTAAAACACCTTATAAATTAGAAAAATTTGAATCTTCTTTAGAATTAAAAGAAAAATTGCAAAAATACAAAGATTTTGATGCTTTAATTATGGCTGCTGCTGTGAGTGATTTTACTCTAAAAGCTTATAAGGGTAAGATTAAGAAAAATGAGCATTTAAACGGACTTAATTTAAAATTAAAGCTGAATGAAGACATCTTAAAAAATTTAGATTTTAAAGGTAAAAAAATAGGCTTTAAAATGGAATTTGATGCGCAAAATGCTTTAGAAAATGCTAAAAAATCTTTAGTTAGTAAAAATTTAGATATGGTGTGTTTAAATGTCTTAAATGAGCAAATGAACTTTGGAAGTGATGAAAATAGCATTTGTTTTATCACTAAAGATAGTACCTCTCAAAGTTCTAAACAAAGCAAAGAAAAACTTGGCTTTATTTTAGCACAAGAATTAAGGAAACTTTGGTGAATATCATCAACTCAACCTTACCTGTAAGAATGCAAATTTTAGAAAAACGCGCATATAACCGCTATGTATTGCTTTTAAACACTAAAAAGCTTGAAACAAAAAGTATGATAGAACTTGAAGTAGGGGAGGAGTATTTAGCTGAAGTTTATGAAGACAAAGGTGTAATTTCTTTTAAAAATCTGTTGAAAAAACCTAAAATTAGACTTTTTGAAGAGGGAGCTGAACTCATAGAAAAGCTTTTGCAAGAAGGTGATGAAAAAGCTTGGTATAAAAAATTCATCATCCAAAGACTTATGGAAAGTAAAAGTGCGTATGAGTTTGAAATTTATAAGGAAATGTTTTTTGCATTTTTTGAAGGAATTTATCATATACCTTTTGTTTATGAGGGAAATAGGGCTTTGTTTGAAGCTAAGAAAAATGGAAATATTTTAGAAGTGTATTTGTATTTTGAAATTTTTGGTGCTTTAAAAATTATAATTGATAATGGTAAAATCACACGCATACAAACACCTTTTGCCAAAGTAGCACATTTTTTAAACGAGTATTTTAAATTTGAAGTAGTTAATACGCTTAACCCTATGTTTGTTTTTAAAAGATTGATGGATATAAAGGGATAGAATGAATGAATTAAAACATCTTGCTGTGGTAATGGATGGCAATAGAAGATGGGCTAGAAAAAATGGACTTTTAGAAAAAATTGGCTATAGTCAAGGTGCTAAAGTTGTTGAAAAAATCATAGAAGTATGTATAGATGAAAAAATTCAAAACCTAACCCTTTATGCTTTTAGTACAGAAAATTGGCAAAGACCAAAAGAAGAAGTAGAGTTTCTTTTTAAGCTATTAAATAAATATCTTGATGAATCTTTAAATAAATTTATAGCCAATGAAGTGCGTTTTAAAGCTATAGGAAATTTAAGTCTTTTAGATGAATTAACCTTAAAAAAAATACAAAATTTTCAAGAACAAACTAAAAATTACACAAGATTATGTGTAAATTTAGCTATTTCCTATGGAGGCAAGGATGAGATAGTTAGAGCGGTTAAAAAGGTGATTGAAAAAAATCTTGAAATTAATGAAGCAAATATACAAGCAAATCTTGACTTAAGTGAAGATGTGGATTTGTTTTTAAGGGTAGGGAGTGCTAAAAGAATTTCAAATTTTTTATTATGGCAGTCAAGTTATGCAGAAATTTATTTTAGTCAAACCTTATTTCCTGCACTTACTAAAAAAGAAATCGCAAATATTATTACTGAGTTTAAAAAACGCAAAAGAACCTTTGGTAAATGATATTTTTCTTTTTATTATTGGGACTTTGCATGGGTTCTTTTGTCAATGTTTTGATTTTAAGAACGATTCATAAAGAAAGCATAATAAGTCCAAGATCAAAATGTCTTAAGTGTTTTAAAACTTTGAAATTTTATCATCTTTTTCCTTTGTTGTCTTTTGTATTTTTAAAAGGCAAATGTGCTTTTTGTAAAGAAAGAATTTCTTTGATTTACCCTTTTAATGAATTTCTTTGCGCGTGTTTGTTTGTCTTTGCTTTTTATTTAATCGAAGATGTTTTTCAAATTTTAATTTTTGCTTGTATGCTAGCTATATTTTTAGCGCTTTCTTGGATGGATTATTATCTAAAAGCAGTGAGTGAGCTTTGGCTTTGGATTTTATTTATTTTAGCTTTTTGTTTTGATTTTTTGCAAAATGGCTTAAATTTAGAGGATTTTCAAGATAGCTTTTTATTTCGAGTGTGTTTTGGGGCGGGGTTAATTTTCATACTAAAAAGTGTGATTAATTTTATTAAAAATTTTAAAAAAAGAGATGAAATTTTAGAAAGTTTAGGGGAAGGTGATGTTATAATAATAGCTTTGATTTTTGGAATTTTTGGCTATGAAAAAGGCTTTTTGATTTTATTTATTGCAAGTTTTTTAAGTCTTTTGATGTTTATAAAAATAGCCAAGAAAGATTATCAAATGCCTATGATTCCTTTTTTATTTTGCGGAATTTTGATTAATCTAAGTGTAGAAAGTATATTATGAAACTAGTTTATAAGTATTTGCTTAATCAGTTTTTAAGCACAATGTTGTCTTTATTTTTTACTTTATTTATTATTGTTTCGATTATATTTTTTATACAACTTGCTAAAATTACTGCTTATATTGAAATTACTTTTTTTGAATTAATCAAATTATATATTTTTCTTTTACCAAAGATATTAATTTTTACTCTACCTATATCTTTTTTCATAGCTTTAACTTTAGCCTTTTATAGGCTTTCTAGGGAAAATGAAAGCACGGTGTTGTTTGCTTTGAGTATAGCTCCAAGTATGATAGCAAGTTTTTTTGCAAAAATTGCAGCTTTAGTAAGTGCTTTTATGCTTGTGGTGGTTTTGGTTTTTATACCTATATCTTTTGAACTTTTTGATAATTTTGTAGATTATAAAAAAATTAGTGCTAAAGTAAGCATAAAAACAGGGGAATTTGGACAAAGATATGGAGAATGGCTTGTTTTTATTGATGCTAAAAATTCTGATGAAACTTATAAAAATATCATAATGTATCATCCAAAGAAAAACCCACAAGATAAAGAACAAGTGATTTTGGCCAAAGAAGGAAAGTTAGAAACAAATGATGGGATTATTACTTTTAAGCTAGATGAAGGAAAGGCTTATGAGATTAAAGAAGAAGATTGGCATATTTCTAGTTTTAAAAATTTATTAATTAAAAGCAAACTTTCTTCTAAAGAATTAAATACTCAAAGTTTTTATGGGTATTGGTCTGATGTAACAAGCAATAAAGAAAAAGCAAAAGAATTTGTTATTTATATTCTTATAGCTTTATTTCCTTTAGCTAGTGTGCTTTTTGCACTCTCTTTTGGTATAGTAACTTATCGTTATGAAAAAGGTTTTGCTTATTTTGGAATTTTTGTGATTATTTTTGCTTATTTTACGCTTTTGATTAGTTTTTATAATCCTCCTTTTGTAGCTATTGCTGTGATTTTTTCAAGCTTTTTAATTACTTCTTTGTTTTATTTTAAAGCAAAAATTGCAAGTAAGTATTAATGTTTTTAAAATTAATTTTTTCTTATGATGGTTCTAAATTTCAAGGTTCAGCTACCCAGCCACATAAGCTTAGCGTCCAAGATACCTTAGCGCAGGCCTTGTCGCATTTGGGTATTTATGAAAAGCCTTTATTTGCTTCAAGAACTGATAAAGGTGTGCATGCATTTAATGCAGTTGCTTGTGTCAAAGCAGGAGAACATTTTAAAGATTTTGTATATTTAAAAAATAAAATCAATCATTTTGCACACCCATTTATACATATAAAACATATTCAAAGAATGCAAGAAAATTTCCAAGTGCGTTTTGATGTGCAAAAAAGAGCATATCGCTATATTATAAGTCATGAAAAATATAATCCTTTTTTAGCCTCTTATGTGTATTTTTATCCAAAAATAAATATTAAATTAGCCAAGGAAATTGCTTTTTTATTTGAAGGAGAGCATGATTTTAAACTCTTTCAAAAAGAAGGCTCTGATAATAAAACAAGCATAAGAAAAATGTATAAAACTAGAGTTTATACTTATAAAAATCATACTGTGTTTTATTTTGAAGCAAATGGCTTTTTAAGATCACAAATTAGAATGATGATGGCAAGTATTTTAAAAGTATTAGAAGGAAAAATGAGTCAAAATGAGCTTTTAGAGCAAATCAATGCTAAAAAAGCTCATTGTAGATTTTTAGCTCCTGCTAGTGGTTTGTATTTGAGTAAGATTTCTTATTATAATAATGCATGATTTTTTTATGTATAAAAAATGAAAAAAGAATGATCAAAGTACCTATGCAAAAAGGTAGTAGCTCTACATCTACTCCAAAAATACTCATATTGATAAAAATACTTATAGGTATAATGGCATTATTCATCAAGGCTAAAACCCCGCTATCTACTTCAGTGGAGCCTTTATTCCATAAAAAATATCCAAATCCTGAAGCAATAGTGCCAAGATAAATTAAAGCTATCCAAGAGCTTAAATTGGATGGTAAATTATTATAATCTCCAAAAAATAAAAAAGCAGGTAAGGTTATGCTGGTTGCTCCTAAATAAAAATAAGAAAAAGCTTCTTTTTGACTTAAATTTGCATTTTTTTCTAATAAAATTTTATAAAAACTTTGTCCAGCTCCAAATACTAAATTAGCTCCTTGAATAAGTAAAAAGCCATATAAAAAATTAGAGTTAATATTATCAAATTTAACTACAAAAGCACCCATAATACATATAAAAATACTTATGAAATATAAATATCTAAGATTTTTTGAAAAAAGCCCATAAAAAAGCACAACATAAAAAGGTGTAAAAATAGTAAAAAGTGCTACTTCGCTTACACTTAAATATAAAAAAGAATGATAATAAAATAAATTCATCACGCCAAGCTGCAAAGCTCCAATGCTTATGAGTTTTAGTTTTAAATACAAATTTATCTTAAAATTTAAAAAAGGTAAAAATACCAATAAAGACAAAAAAACTTTTGCAAATGCTGCAAAAAAACTATCCATTTCTAAGGTGATAAAATGCCCAATTAATGGAAAAGAAAAAGCCCAAATAAAACTTGCTAGTAATAAACTTGGCATTTTAGAGCACGCCTTCTAATTTAAGTAAAGCCTCTTTGATAAATAAACCACCATTATATCCACCTAAGTGATTTTTAGCTACCACTCTATGGCAAGGTATAAAAATTGCAAGTTTATTTTTAGAATTTGCATTGCCCACTGCTCTAAAAGCTTTTGGATGATTGATAAAAGAAGCAATTTCTTGATATGTTTTAGTTTGTCCATAGGGAATTTTAATTAAAGCTTTATATACCTTTTGTTCAAATTCGCTCCCCTGAAGAGCTAGGGGAGTATTAAAAGCAAAAATCTTTTTGTTAAAATAAAGGTCTAGTTCTTCTAAGGCTTGCTCTAAAATAGCGTGTTTATCTTTGGTAAAATCAGGCTTATATGTAGTAAAATCAACATTAATAAGCTTATCTTTATCACTTTGTAAAAGAATATAAGCAAAACTAGCTTTATAAAAACTTTGATACATATTTTTCCTTATTTTAAAAGCAAGCATTGTATGAATTTTAAATTAATTAATTGTTATTAAAGCAAAAATTTAGTTAAAATAGTGATTTAATTTATATTCAAGGAAAATACTTGAGAATTTTACTATTTAGTTTGATTATAAGTTTAAATGCTTTAGCTTTGGATTATACTTGTGAGTATGTTAAGGAAAATAAGGTTGATTTTTTCAAAGAATTTGAGCCAAAAAATACACAAGATTTTGCTCAAGTGGATTTAAATTGCGCTTTTTCTTTAAAAAATCATCAAATCACAAAAAGATTATATGAGCTTGCTAATGAAATTAGAGGAAGCAATAGTGCTTGTATGGGTGGAGAATATTTTAGCGATTTGAGAAAATTTGATTTTAAATTATTAGAAATTGCACTTGATCCACAAGGTTATCAGAAAACTTTACAAGATCCTATAATACTTGAAGAAAAATTCGCAAAATTAAAAGCTTATTTTAGATTTTGGGCTTATCAAAGTATTGGAAATTTTAAACTTTTTAAGGAATTTTGGAAAGAATACAACAATGCAATCAACCCTTTAACTAAATATTTTCAAGAGGAATTTAATTTAGATAAAGCAAGTGCGATTTATTTTGCTAGTAATGCTTTGAATGAATTTTTAAACTGGGCAGTTGGTGAAACTAAAATTTTTAAAGATATTTCAGATTTTGAAAAATTTGTGGCTAATAAAAATAATTCTTTAGAGCAGATTAAAGAATACATTTATACTAAAAAAATTAGCAATTTAGAATTAAATAATGGTTTTAAATCAGCCTTGTTAAATAATAGAGAAAGTGAAATTGTAAGTGAATTTATAAAATTAGGTGTAAAAATAAATGAAGGTTATGAGTCTGCTTTGTTTTTTGCACTAGATAATGCAGAAAATGTTAAGGTTTTGCTTGAAAATGAAGCGGTGGTTGATTATAAAAATTCTTTTGGTAAAACACCGTTGTTTTATGCTGTTGAATATAACAACTATAAAGTTGCTAAACTTTTGCTTGAAAATGGCGCGAATGTAAATCAAAAATATATTAATGATAATGAAAAACTTTCTATTGCTAGCATGGGAAGCAATACTCCATATTTTATTACCTTATGTGCACTTGAGCATACTTCTAAAAATATCTTTATGCATGGGGCAAATTATGCAGATGTAAAAATGCTTAAGTTGCTTATAGATTATAAGGCTAATTATAAAGAAATAGATGATTTGGGATTTAATGCACTTGATTTTGCCATCATTGCAAAAAAAGAACAAAATATTAAATTTCTAAAAAAACTTGGTTTAAAAGAAAATGAAAATTTGATGTTATATGAAAAGGCACAACCATGAAAACTGCTTTAATAACAGGAGTAAGCTCAGGCTTTGGTTTAGAAAGTTTAAAAGCCTTAATAGAGCTTGATTATAAAGTTATAGCTATAGCAAGACGCAAGGAAAGATTAGAAAAACTACAAGAACTTTATGGAGATAAAATTTATCCTATGATGCTTGATGTTAGAGATAAACAAGCAGTTTTTACAGCAATTGAAAATTTACCTCAAGATTTACAAAATATTTCTTTACTTGTTAATAATGCAGGTCTTGCTTTGGGTTTAAATGAGTTTGATTCTTTAGATATTGAAGATATTGAGGCCATGGTAGATACTAATATCAAAGGCTTTTTATATATAGCAAGAGCTACTTTACCTTTACTTAGAAAGGCAAAAAACGCTCATGTGATTAATCTTGGTTCAATTGCAGCAAATGTGCCTTATTATGGAGGCAATGTTTATTGTGGAACCAAGGCTTTTGTAGCGCAATTTTCTAAAGCTTTAAGGACGGATTTACGTGGAAGTAATATAAAAGTAACTAATATCGCTCCAGGACTTTGCAAAACTGAATTTAGTGAAGTAAGATTTAAAGGTGATATTAAAAAAGCTGATAAGGTTTATGAAAATACTAAATATATCAAAGCTGAAGATATAGCAAGAATTATTACTTTTATCATTAGCTTACCTGAGCATATTAATATTAACGAAATAGAACTTATGCCTGTAACTCAAACATGGGCAGGAACTTTTAGCGAAAAAATATAAAAACTTAAGGAAAAATATGAAAATTTTTTATTTACTACTAGCTCCTTTACTGTTACTTGCTGATGCGCAAGCAAATGCAGAACTTTTTGGAGTTTGGACGCTTTTACCGCCAGTGATAGCTATTATCTTAGCTTTTATTACTAAAGATGTGGTGCTTTCGCTATTTATTGGTGCATTAAGCGGCACTTTTATGTTGGGACTTATTGAAAATAGCATTTATCATGCTATCATAGCTTCTTTTACGGGGTTTATTTCTAAAGTAGTAAATGCTATGGCAAGCCCTGGTAATGCAGGGATTTTATTACAAGTTTTAACTATAGGTGGAGTTGTAGCTCTTATTACAAAAACAGGAGGTACTAAGGCTGTAGCTGTTTGGCTTTCTACTAAAGCTAAGCAAGCAAAAAGCTCGCAATTTGCTACTTGGTGTATGGGGATTTTTATTTTCTTTGATGATTATGCTAACTCATTAATCGTAGGTCCTATCATGCGTCCAGTGACAGATAAATTTAGAGTAAGCCGTGAAAAACTTGCTTTTATTATGGATGCAACTGCAGCACCAATTACTGGTCTTGCTATCATTTCTACTTGGATAGGACTTGAAATTTCTTTAATTCGTAGCGGATATGATCTAATCGATAATGCAACTTTTGCGCATTTGGGTATAGTAAAAGAAGAAATCAATGCTTTTGAAATTTTTGTGCAAACCTTACCTTATAGATTTTATAATCTTTTTATGCTGATTTTTGTTATTTTAACTATTTATACAGGTAGAGAATTTGGACCTATGCTAAAAGCTGAACTTAGAGCTAGAGCGGGTAAATTTTCTCATGGTCATGAGCAAATTGATAATATAGAAGATAAAGTTTTAGAGCCAAAAGAACATATAAAATTGCAAGCTTCTAATGCTATTATACCTTTGGCTGTTTTGATTGTATTTTCATTTATAGGTTTTTATTTTAGCGGTTATAATGCCTTAGATGATGCAAGTATTAAAGCACAAATTGATGCAGCACCACTTAGTTTATTTGCTTTTAGAGAAACTTTTGGCGCAGCTGATGCTTCTGTAGTATTATTTCAAGCAGCACTTTTAGCTACCATAGTGGCTATTATTTTGGGAATGTATAGAAAAATATTTACTTTAAAAGAAGCTATTGCAGTTTGGACTCATGGTTGGAGAACTATGATTATGACTGTGATTATTTTACTTTGTGCATGGTCATTAGCTTCTGTGATTAAAGATTTAGGAACTTCTAAATATTTAATTGATTTATTTTCAGATAAAACACCTATTTACTTGCTCCCTACGGCAATTTTTATTTTTGCTTCTATTATTTCTTTTTCAACAGGAACTAGTTATGGGACTATGGGTATTTTAATGCCTTTAGCTATTCCTTTGGCTATGGCTGTTGGGGTTCATAATGAATTAAGCGGAGCAGAGTTGCACCAATATATGATTATTAATATTTCAGGGGTTTTAACAGGGGCTATTTTTGGAGATCACTGCTCACCAATTTCTGATACCACGATACTTTCATCTATGGGGAGTAAGTGCGATCTTTTAGCTCATGTTAGCACGCAAATGCCTTATGCTTTGAGTGTTTGTGCTATTAGTATACTTTGTGGTTATCTACCAGTGGCACTAGGACTTAATGTATGGCTAGGACTTGTTTTTGGAATCTTAGCTATGATAGCTTTACTTTTTGTGGTTGGCAAAAAGGTAGATGCATAGATGCATTTTGAAGAAAAAATTGCTTTAAATAAAGCATTGTTTTCTTCTTTATATGATGGAGAAATTCAGTGCTTTAAATCACCTTTAAAAGCTTATAGAACTAGGGCAGAATTTTCTATATATCATCATGAAAATGGGAAAATTTCTTATGCAATGTTTGAAAATAAGAAAAAAATTCCTATTGAAAAATTTGATATAGCAGATGAAAAAATTCAAAAATACATGCCTATTTTATTAAATAATCTAAATGAAAATTTAAAACATAAGCTTTTTGGAGTAGAGTTTTTAGCTACAAAATTAGATTTAAGTGTAACTTTACTTTTCCATAAAAATATAGAGCTAATTACACAAGATTTACAAAAATTAGCAGAAAAATTAAATCTCAAGCTCATAGCAAGAAGCAAGGGTAGAAAACTTGTATTTAATGGGGAAAATTTAAGACAAGCTCTAAAGATCAATACAAATGAATTTTTATATGAGTTTAATAATGATTGTTTTATCCAGCCTAATACTTATATCAATGAAAAGATGATTGAATGGGTTGCATCTTGTGTAGAGATTGATTTTAAGCAAGATTTATTAGAGCTTTATTGTGGTTATGGAAATTTTACCATAGCTTTGGCAAAAAACTTTAAAAAAGTTTTAGCAACTGAAATTTCTAAAAAAAATATCGAATTTGCTTTAAAAAATTGTGTTTTAAATTCTATTGAAAATATAACTTTTACAAGGCTTTCTAGTGAAGAATTAAGTCAAGCTTTGAAAAAAGAAAGGGAATTTAATCGCTTAAAAGGCATAGATTTAGATGGCTTTAAAATATCTCATGTTTTAGTCGATCCTCCAAGAGCAGGACTTGATCTAAGTGTGATTGAACTTATTAAAAATTATGAAAATATCATTTATATTTCGTGCAATCCTATCACTTTAAAAGAAAATCTTGAAATTTTATGTCAAAGTCATGAAATTTTAAATTTGGCCTTTTTTGATCAATTTGCCAATACTCCTCATCTTGAATGTGGGGTGCATTTAAGAAAAAAAGCTTAGTATAAGTTAGAATTTATACAAGCTTTGTTATTATAAAAATAGTTGATTTAATCAATTAATTTTTATAAAGGATTTCTCATTTTATTTCAAAAAATTACCTATACAAATAGAAAAATACTCTATAAAGTCAATGAAATTTTAAAACCCTTTGGATTAAAATCAAGTGATTGGAGGGTTTTTGTGTATTTAAATCAGCATGGTTGTAGCACTTTAGCTCCAATATGTGAGTTTTATCAGATGGATAAAGCTATACTTTCTAGAGTTGTTTCTAAATTAGCAAAACTTGAATATATAGAGTTTTTAAAAGCAGATGATAAAAGAGAAAAAATTATTACTTTAAGTGCTAAAGGTAAAGAAATTTTTTTTGATGCAAATGTTTGTATAAGAAAATATGAAAGAAAGATTTTAGATATCTTAGATGTAAAAGATCAGGAAAGACTTTTAAAATTACTTGATTATATCAATGAGAAAATTTAAAAGGTTTTTTCATGGGATTAAGTAAAAAATATAATTTATTTAATATAAATTTTTTCTGTATTTTTGGGATAAATTTTGCTATTTGTCTTGTTTTTTATATGAGTACTATTTCTAGTACAGATTATGTTTTGGGTGTTTTAAACCTTCAAACTAGCACCGCAGGTCTTATTATGGGGGCTTTTGTTATAGGTGCTTTACTCTCTAGACTTTATTTTGGTTCTATAATCGATGATGTTAATATAAAAAAGGTTATAGTGTTTTCGCTTTTGTTTTATCTTTTTATTAATTTAATGTATTTGAAATTTTATAATGTATATTTTTTGATTTTAATACGCTTTTTAGCAGGGGTTTGTTATGGAATTTGTTCTTGTGCTTGTGGGGCAGCTATTGCTAGGATAATACCTAGCAATAAAAGAGGAGTTGGTATAGGATATTATGCTACAAGCGTTGTTTTAACTTCAGCTTTAGGTCCTTTTTTGGCTATAAAACTTGACTCTATCAATCAATTTTGGCTTAGTTTTTTAATAGCTTGTTTGAGTATTGTCTTTGCATTGGTCTTATCTATTTTTTTAAAAGTAAGAAGATTTAAAAAACATCATCATATAAAAAGAAAATTTAGTATTTATAATTATTTTGAAAAATCAGTTTTAAATTTAGCCTTGGTAACCTTTTTACTCGCATGTCCTTTTGGCGCTATTATAGCTTATATGAGTGCTTATACCCAAAGTTTAAATTTAGCTTTTGCTGGATCTATGTTTTTTGTGGTATATGCTGGATTTTCTATGGTTTTTAGACCACTTGCTGGTAAAGTGTTTGATAAATATGGTGCTAATATAGTGATAATTTTTTCCTTTTTAAGTTTTATAGTGTGTTTGCTTTTACTTACCTTTGCCTCGAGTTTTTATATGATTATTTTAGCTGGAGTTTTTTGTGCACTAGGTTATGCTAATGCTACTTCAAGTGCTCAAGCTTTAGCTATAAAACTTGCACCCAAAGAAAAAATGGGTTTGGCTAATTCTACATTTTTTATAGCCTTAGATTTTGGTATAGGAGTGAGCCCTTATTTACTAGGTATTATAGAACCAAGTATAGGTTTTGCTAATGTTTATGCTTTTTGTGCTTTGTTAGTTGCAATAGCTTTGATTTTATATTATTTGTTGATTGTAAAAAAAGCTTCTTGTTAATTTGATTTTGGATACAATGCTTTAAAAAGGAAAAAGCATTGAGCGATAGTCATAAAATACTAAGTTCTATGAAAAATATAGCCATCATAGGACTTAGTCCTAATCAAGATAAACCTTCTCATTTTGTAAGTAAATATTTACAAGATTTAGGTTATAAAATTTATCCCATCTATCCTAAAGAAGATTTTATTTTAAAGGAAAGAGTTTATAGAAACTTAAAAGATATTCCTTTTGAAGTTGATACTGCTATAATGTTTAGAAAAGCAAGTTTTGCAAATGAAATTTTTGAAGATCTTTTGAGTAAAAAGATTAAAAATTTTTGGATGCAACTTGGCATTATCAATGAAGAAATAATGCAAAAATGTAAAAAATATGGTATAAATTGCGTTCAAGATCGTTGCATTAAAATAGAACTACAAAAAGGATAAACATGGTTGAATTAAATAAAATTTATCAAGCAAAACAAAAAATTGCAGATTTTGTATTAAAAACTCCTTTTGTGCACTCTTCTTTTTTGAGTGAGTTTTTGGAAACTGATGTTTTTTTAAAATGTGAAAATTTACAAAAAACAGGTGCTTATAAAATCAGAGGAGCTTATAATACAATAGCTAATTTAACTAAAGAACAAAAACAAGCAGGTGTAATAGCTGCAAGTGCTGGAAATCACGCACAAGGGGTAGCAATTAGTGCTAAAAAATTTGGTATAGAAGCTGTGATTGTTATGCCTGAAGCTACGCCTTTGTTAAAAGTAAGTGCGACTAAAAATTTAGGTGCAAAGGTGATTTTAAAAGGAGATAATTTTGATGAGGCTTATGCTTATGCACTAAATTACGCCAAAGAACATCATTTAAATTTCATTCATCCTTTTGAGAATGAAAGTATTATAGCAGGGCAGGGTACTTTAATGCTTGAAATGCTTGATGAAATAAGTGATTTAGATATGATTTTGGCCCCAGTTGGTGGGGGAGGTTTGATTAGTGGAGTGGCAAGTGCTGCTAAGCAAATTAATCCTGCTGTAAAAGTTATCGGAGTGAGTGCTAAGGGAGCTCCTGCGATGTATGAGAGTTTTAAAAGTAAAAAAATAATCAATTCAAAAGCTGTTAGAACTATAGCTGATGGTATAGCAGTGCGTGATGTGAATAAAATTAATTTTGATATTATTCTTGAATGTGTTGATGATTTTATTCAAGTTGATGATGAAGAAATAGCTAATGCAGTATTGTATTTACTTGAAAAACATAAAATCACGGTTGAAGGTGCTGGAGCATCAGCAGTTGCTGCACTTTTGCATAAAAAAATAGATTTAAAAAATCATAAAAAAATCGGTGTGATTTTAAGTGGTGGAAATATTGATGTGCAAATGTTAAATATCATTATAGAAAAAGGTTTGTTTAAGGCATTTAGAAAAATGCTTATCAACGTTACTTTGATTGATAAGCCAGGTGCTTTAAGTGCTTTAAGTGATGCGATTAAAGAGGCTCAAGCTAATATAGTTAAAATTGACTATGATAGATTTTCAACCAAGCTTGAATATGGCGATGCAATGATTTCAATTACCTTAGAAACTAAAGGAAAGGAACATCAAGATTTAGTTAGAAAAATACTTTATGATAAAGGATTTAATTTCAATGAAATTTTATGATAAATAAAATATAATATTTTGTAAATAAATAATAGGAAAAAAAATGTCGCAAGAAAAAATTTTAGAGCCAGATACTTTAATAACCTCTAAAACAGATTTAAAAGGGGATATTATTTATGCTAATGATGATTTTTTGAAATATGCAGGTTATAAAATGGAAGAAATCTTATATAAACCTCATAATATTGTGCGTCATCCTGATATGCCAAGAACTGTTTTTAAGTGTTTGTGGGATTATATACAAGATGGGAGAGAAATTTTTGCTTTTGTAAAAAATAAAACCAAACAAAATGATTATTATTGGGTTTTTACTAATGTTACGGCTTCGTTTGATGAGCAAGGAAATATTATAAATTATTATTCAGTAAGAAGAAAACCTAAAAGAGAAGCTATACCGACAATAGAGCAAGTGTATAAAATTCTTTTAGAGGCTGAGGAAAAGGGCGGTATAAAAGCTGGAGTTGATGAGCTTGTTAAAATAGTTAGCTCTTATGGTATGAGTTATAATCAGCTAATCTTAGAGCTTCAAAAGTGATTTTTATAAATTTTATTTATAAATTGTTGTTTGTATATAAGATATAATCACTCTCTTTTTTGATTAAAACTGAGGAGATCAAATTATGTCTGTAGAAAAAATTCTAACATCAGATGTTTTGATAACATCAAAAACAAATTTAAAAGGTGAGATTATTTATGCAAATGAGGATTTTTTGAAATATTCTGATTATAAAATAGATGAAATCTTATACAAACCTCATAGTATTATGCGTCATCCTGATATGCCAAGAACGGTTTTTAAATATTTATGGGATAACATTCAACTTAAAAAAGAAGTTTTTGCTTTTGTAAAAAATAAAACAAAATATAATGATTATTATTGGGTATTTGCTAATGTTACTGCTTCGTGTGATACAAACGGAAGTATTTTGAATTATTATTCAGTAAGAAGAAAACCAAAAACAGAAGCCATTAAGACAATGGAAGAAATATATAAGATACTTTTAATGAAAGAAAAGGATAATGGTGTTAAATCCGGGATTGAAGAGTTGGAAACAATAGTGAAATCTTATGGAATGACTTATAATGAACTAATGATGGAAATTCAAAAATAACTAAAAAGGATTTTTATGAAAAATATTATGTTTATCGGTATTATTTTAAGTATGTTAGGCTGTGGAATTTCTTTGTTTTTTACAGAATTTTATTTCCTCTGGATTTTTTTAGTTTTGTTTTTGTTGCTTATATGCAATTTATTTATCTTAAAAAAGGAAGAGGAATTTAGTGATAAAATTTTACATCTCAGCAGAGAGCTAAAAAATGGTAATTTTGATTCAAGAATTGTATATATTAAATGCAATAATAAAAAACTAAAAGAAATTGCGGATAATCTTAACAATACTATAGATGGTTTAGAAGCTTATTTGAGAGAAATTAATACTTCTATTGCTTGTTCGCAAAAAGGAGAATATTTTAGAAGGGCTATTCCTGAAGGTTTAAAAGGAATTTTTGTTCATAATATTAATTTTATCAATAAAGCTTTGGATGATATAGAAAAAACAGGAAAATCTGTTTTTAAAAATGCTTTATCGAGAGAATTGATGGATTTAAGTTTAAATAGTCAAAATAAAAATTTAAATGATTTATCTTCTGCATTAAACGGGATTATTAAATTAATGAGAGAAGTTTTTGGTGATATTAAGATTATTTCAGATACTGCTCAAAAAAATGGTCTAGAGGTTGGCAACTTGCAAGATTCAATTTCCTCTATGATGCAGGTAGCTGATGAAAGTAAAAACGCTGTTGATACTTTTGCTTCAAATGCTCAAAGCATTAATGCGATTGTTGAAGTTATTAGAGATATAGCAGATCAAACCAATCTTCTTGCACTAAATGCGGCTATTGAGGCTGCTCGTGCAGGAGAGCATGGTAGAGGTTTTGCGGTGGTTGCGGATGAAGTAAGGCAACTTGCAGAAAAAACTCAAAAAGCAACAGGTGAGATTACTTTAGCAATTCAAGTAATGAATCAGGAAATTAGCTCTATACAAGAAAATAGTGAAAAGGTATTTGATATTGCAAATTCTTCTAATAGTAAAATTGCTGATTTTAGTGAAGCATTTAGGGAATTAGAGGATAAAAGTTCCCATTTAGGAAAAGAATTTGTTAATTTTGCTTCTGATTTGACTTTATCAGCTATGAAAATAGATCATATTTTATATAAATCAGATGTATATTTAACACTTAACGGTTCACAAGAGAAACTTCAAAATTTAGATCCTATTTCTACTTTATGTAAAGATGAAGATGCTAAAAGTATTTTCTGTCCTTTAATTTCTCAAAGCGAAATGGACTCTAAAAGTGAAAAAATACAACATTCTGCAAATAAAGCCATAGAAGTAGCTAAAAAAGAAAATATAACAAAAGAAGATTATGATTCAATTATTAGTGATATAAGAGAGTTAGAAAAAGACAGCAAGTTGATTATGGATAAACTAGAAGCTTAATAAGCTTCTAGTTTTTTTACACAAGAGCTATTTTTAATACTTCATTTAAAGTTTTTACCCCAATTATTTTCATATTTTCTATTACTTCCTCTGGGATATCTTTTAAGTCTCTTTCGTAATTTTTATGTGGGATTATGGCCGTTTTAATATCAGCTTTGTAAGCAGCAATTAATTTTTCTTTTAAGCCACCTATTGGTAAAACATTACCCATTAAGTCAATCTCTCCTGTCATTGCAACATCAGATCTTACTTTTTTATCACTAAAAATAGAAGCAATAGCTGTAGTAATTGTTATGCCTGCACTTGGTCCATCTTTTGGTGTTGCGCCATCTGGAACATGAATATGAAGATTATATTGATTGTAAACACTCTCATTTTCTTTATAAAAAAGATTTTCAGGTACTATAATTTGCTTTTCATCAATTAAATTTTTAATAAGACTTTGGGCAATTTTTGCTGATTCTTTCATTACATCACCCAAACTTCCTGTAAGAGTTAGCTCGCCTTTACCTTTGATTTTAATAGTTTCTATTTTTAATACATCTCCACCCACTGCAGTCCATGCAAGTCCATTTACTTGTCCGATTTTGTTTTCTTTTTCATGTTTTTCTATTTCAAAGACTTTTTTGCTTAAAAAATCTTTTAAATTTTTAGTATTGATTTGAATGTGTTTAGTATTTTCCCCTAAAAGAAGTTTTTTAACACATTTTCTACAAACTTCAGCAATCTTTCTTCTTAAATTTCTTACACCTGATTCTCTAGTATATTCATTTACTATTAATTCTATAGCATCATCATCAAAGCTAATTTCTTTTTCCTTGAGTCCATGTTTTTTTATTTCATCAGGTATGAGATAGTTTTTGGCTATTTGGAATTTTTCTTGAGGAGTGTAAGAGCTAAGCTCTATAAATTCCATTCTATCTTTTAAAGCAGCAGGTATTAAGCTTGCATCATTTGCAGTAGCTATGAAAATGATTTTACTTAAATCGATGTTGAAATTTAGATAATAATCCCTAAATTTAGTATTTTGTTCAGGATCTAAGATTTCAAGTAAAACCGCACTTGGATCTCCTCTATGGTTGCGACTTAGTTTGTCAATTTCATCAAGCACAACAACAGGATTGCTTTGTTTAGCTTCTATAAGTCCTTGTATAATACGTCCTGGCATAGCTCCTATATAGGTTCTTCTATGTCCTCTTAATTCATTAACATCCTCTAAACCGCCTAAAGCTATGCGCACTAACTCTCTTTTTAGTGCTTTTGCGACCGAATTTGCTAAAGAAGTTTTACCAACACCTGGAGGTCCAACTAAACATAAAATAACTTTAGCACCATCTCTATCTTTGATTTTGCGTTTTTCTAAAAGTTCTTTAACGGCAAAGTATTCTTCAATGCGTTCTTTTGGTTTTTCTAATGCATAATGATCACTGTTAAGCTGTGAAGACACATCTTTTAAATTAAGTTTTTTCTTTGAAGAGTGCTCAAAAGGTATATCTAAAACTGTCTCTATGTAAGTTTGCACCATAGATGCTTCTGAATTATCTTGATGAATTCTTTCATATTTTTGAATTTGTTTTTTGATTTCTTTGTAAGCTTCTTCATACATAAAAGCTTTTTTCTTTTCTAATTTTTTATTATATTCTTCTACTTCACTTTCTTTTTGTATATCACTTCCAAGTTCTCTTTGAATTTGTTTGAGTTGTTCTTTTAAGAAATATTCTTTATTGACTTTGTCTATTTTAGAATGAACTTTGTTTTTGATTTCTTTTTGGATTTTATTTGCTTCAATTTCTTTAGCTAAATGATCAATTAAATTTAAAAGTTTTGTTTCCAAGTTTGTTTCAATAAAAAATTCATATGCTTGTTGCTTTTTGATTTTGATAGAATTTAGTATCAAATCACAAATTCTACTAGGCTCAACATCTTCTTCTATGGTTCTTAAAAGATCAGGTGGAAAATAATGACTCACAGTAGATAAAGCTTTAGCCTTTTCTCTTACTACTTCAATGATAGCCTCTTTTTTTGTGTTGCATAATGGTTCTTGGTGGATTAAATCAACTAGAGCAAATAAAGGATCATCTGAGATCTTCTCAATAATCTTAGCTTTAGCATAACCTTGAAATAAAATTTTAATCCTGCCATCAGGCAGCGGAACCTTTCTCATTATAGTCCCTATTACCCCGCAATCATAAATATCATCAAAACCACGCCCACCTTCAATTTTTGATGGCGCTACAAAAATCATGCTTTCATTTTGCAAAGCAGTATCTAAGGCTTTGATATTTTGCATGTCATTTAAAAAAATCGGTGTTATCATAAAAGGGTATAAAAAAAGCTCATCTTCCACAAGAACAGGAAGTTTTGTTGGATAGTTTTGAGTATTTTCTAATTTCATTATATTATACCTTCTTCAAATATTTTTCTATACCATGGAAGTTCTGGTTTGATCATATCGATTTTATTAAAATCGGAATTTTCTATTTTTTGCTTATAAATCTCATAGCTTTGCTCTCTATTTTTTTTCTCGTACAACTCTGCTATACTTGTATCAAGATAAAAAACTGCAAGATTAAATTTAGTAAGCATGGTGTCAATTAGATCATTATATTGCACATTAGGGTAGTTTTGATTGTATTCATTGATTTCTTCTATTGTTTTTAGCATTAGTGCTTGGTTGCGATTTGGCACAGCAAAAGAGTCGAATTTGGCTTTGATTTTTAAATATCTTATATAAGCTACATTTTTTGAATCACCAAATTTATTTAAGTATTCATCAAGATAAAAATTTGCCATTTCATATTCTTCTTCGCTTATATGAGCTTGAGCTAATATAAGTAAAGTTTGCTCTAATAATGGATCAGCAATATGCTCAGCTGCCATTGAAGTATAGTGTTTATCAGCTGCTTCAAGATTTTTTTCTTGTAAATCTTTTATAATTTGTTGATACCATTCCATTGAGCTTAGATTATATAAATCTTCAGCTTTTTTTGAGCTGCATGCCCCTAAAAATAAACTCGCAATAATAAGTGAAAAAATAAAAAGTTTTTTCATAGTGTTACCTTATAAATTTTGATAATTTATAATTATAGTGTTTTTATGTTTATGAAAATGTTAATTTTTAAAACTAAAATTATATTCAAAAACTCTTAATTAGTGTAATTTTAAAGTTGGAACTAAAATTGCTTTATGAGTTGTAATTTCTTAGTCAATAGATTTTAGGAGGCAAGATGAACTTAGAGGTTAAATGTCCTATTTTAGGGTTTGAAGATACCAAAAATATGAACTTTTATAAAATAGATGAGGTTTTTTATAGACTTAAAAGCCTTGATGGTAAAGATTTTTCTTTTGTGATGATTGATCCTTATATGATCCGTCCTGATTATGATTTTGAAGTGCCTGATTATTATCAAGAATTGCTAGCTTTAAATGAGCAAACTAATTTTGGAGTATTTGTTATCGTAGCTATTAATGAACCATTAGAAGAATCTACGGTAAATTTTTTAGCACCTGTTGTGATGAATTATGATAATAATTCTTTAGTGCAAGTGATTTTAGATACAAGTAAATATCCTAATTATTTTCAGTCTGAAAAGATTTCAGCTTTTATTAAACAAACAAAATAATGTCTGAAATTTATATTTTAGGAAATGGTGCTATGGCAAGTGCTATAGCTAAAGGTTTGAAAGATACTTATAAAGTAGTTATTGTTGCTAGGGATTTAAAAAAAGCTAGTAGCTTAAATCTAGAAGTTTTATCTTATGAAGAATTTGACATAGAAGATAAAAATGTTATTTTAGCATTTAAACCTTATGCTTTAGAAGAAGTAGCTATAAAATTAAAAGGTAAGGCAAAGTGGCTCATTTCAGTTTTAGCAAATACTACTTTTGAGCGACTTCATTGTATTGATGCGCAAAATTATATAAAAATTATGCCAAATACAGCAGCTGAATTTAAAGCCTCAGCGACTGCGTATTTGATGGAAAATGATTTATATAAAGATGAAATTTTATCTTTGCTAAATACTTTTGGTAGAGCCATAAAATTACAAAATGAAAAAGAATTTGATGTGGCTATGGTTTTAAGTGGTTGTGCTCCTGCGTTTTTGGCTTTGGTCGCAGAAAGTTTAGCAAATGCAGGTGTGAAAAATGGTTTAAAAAATGAACTTAGTTATAAACTTGCTCGTGCAAGTTTTGAAAGTTTTAGCACTTTGTTTAATCATGCACATCCTGCTATTATTAAAGAAAAAATTTGTTCTCCGGCAGGAGTAACTATAAAAGGAATTGAAGCTTTGGAAAAAAGAGCTTTACGCGGTGCTTTTTTTGAAGCTTTTAATGCAAGTTTAAATAAATGAAGCAAGCTTTTAGTCTCCTAGAGCTTGCTTTTTGTATTGTAATTTTATCTTTTATTTTTGGATCTTATTATCTTGTATTTGCAAATAAATCTTTAAATGTTATATGGCAAAATCAAACCCTTTTTAATGAAGAAAAAGAATTATTTATGCAAAATCCTTCATATAAAGCAAAAGAAATACATATAAATACTTATAACTTTTTAGAATACACTAGTAATGAGTTTAAACTTAAATCTTTAAAAATAAAAGATTTATCCTACAAAGAAGCTTTTATAGATGAAAAAAGCTTTTAGCTTGTTAGAGCTTGCACTAAGCCTTGTTATCTTGGGTGTATTGATTACCATCTTAAGCAATCCGGCTATACATCTTTATAATCATAGTTATAAAATTAAAAATTCCAACACAGTATTTTTAAATTTAAACCAAACTTTGCTTAGTATGGAAAAATTTTATCATTCTTGTTTAAATGTGACATTGACAAGTAGCTCTTTTGAATGTTATATGAGTGCAAATGATGATATTTTTTATGATATATCGTTAAAAAAGTTAAATTTTAGTGGTGTTATTTTAGAAAATAATGAAAGTTTTTTTAGTCCAAAAAGCAATTTGCATTTTGTAGAAAATGGAAGTTCTAAAGGAATTTTAAGTAATTATAAAGATATGCATAGTGAAAAAAAGTTAAAAATATATGCTAATGATTATATGTATTTTTATGATATAAAAAATTCAAAAATTTATAAAGTGCTAGTTAGCGATAGAGAGAAAATATATTTTATTAATGAGAATTTTAGTGGATTTTATACTATTTTATATGCTTATATTAGGGTGTATTTAGAAAATGAAAATATTTATATACAAATAGATGATTTAAACCATAACAAACGATCTTTTTTGCTAGCTCAAAATATTTCAAAGCTTATTTTCAAGCAAGATGATAAGGCACTAAAAGTTTTAATATGCGATAAAAGTCAAAATGAATGTTTATCTAAGTGGATGTTTTTATGAAAAAATCTTTTGCTATGATTTATACAATATCTTTTATTATATTTATCTCTTTTGTTATGATATTTATAATAAAAATTTCTTCATATTCTCCAAGAATTATGAAAGATTTAACTCTTTATACTCAAGGAAAGATTTTACTCCATGATGCAAAAGAGCTTTCTAAATATTTTTTATATCAAGCTTATTTGGAGGATAAAGAATGTTTAGATGAATATAATTTTGAATATAATAATATAAAAATACGAATTGATTATGCTTATCCTTTAGGTGAGTGTAAAGGATACAAATTGATAGCAAATAATGCTAATGCAAAAAGCATTGTAGCAATAAATATTAGTGTTTTATTAAATGATAATAAAACAGTAAATGAAGAAGTGTTTTTACAAAAAAGTTTTTTTATTTATCCTAAATTAGATTGGATGTAAGTTTGAACCCCAATAGCTATCATTTTCACTCCCATAGCCATAATAAAAACTAAAGCAATGCGTGAAAAAACATAAAGCACAAGCTTTCCTATGACTTTTTCAATAGTAGCTGAAAAGTGGAACAAGGCAAAAATAAAAGCAAAGGTAAGTAATACAGAAGCTACAGCTATGGCTAAATTTTGATCTTCTGAAATAACCACTATAGTAGAAAGTGTTCCAGGGCCTACTAGCATAGGAAATGCCATTGGCACTATACTTTTTTTTAATAATTCTTTATGGCTTAATCCTTGATAGTGTTGAAATTGAGAACTTGATGGAGTAAAAAGTAAGTTTTTAGTGCTCATAATGATTAAAATCAAACCACCTGCAACTCTTAAATCATTAATATCTATTTTAAATAAATATTTCATGATAAACGGTCCAGAAAGTAAAAAAACTAAAACAATACAAAATGCAGTATAAATGATATTTCTAAAAAGTTTTTTTCTTGTATCAGCATCTAAGCCCTCAGTCATTGCGAGAAATTGAGGAAGATTTCCAAAAGGATTTAAAACTGCTATAATAGCAACAGAAGCAAGCAAAATAACATAAATTTCAGATTCTATATCTGAAAACATAAAACAACCTTTTATTTTCCCAAGCTAAAAAGCTTGGGATTGATTTAATTATAATCCTTCAAAAGGATTAGTAACAACTTCTTTTCTATCTACGATATAAGGGATCAGCGCTACATGTCTTGCGCGTTTAATAGCAACTTCAACCATTTCTTGGTGTTTTTTGCTAGTGCCTGTTAAACGGCGTGGCATGATTTTAAATCTTTCTGATAAAGCATGTTTTAACAATGCTGTATCTTTATAATCGATGAAATCAACTTTAGCTTCAGTGTATTTGCAATATTTACGTGAATATTTTCTTTTTTCTGCCATGATTTTTTCCTTTAAAATGGTAATTCTGTGTCATCATCATATTTATCAATATCAATTTCCTTCATAGGAGTTTCTTTTTGAGGATTTTGATAAGTATTTGATGGGTTTGTTCTGGTTTGTACTTGAGCATAAGGATCAAAGCTTTGTTGTTGATTAAAATTTTGATTATAACCATAATTTTGATTGTCAAAATTGTTTTGCTGACTATTTTGTACGGTTGAACCTAACATTTCTAAATTTTCAACTTGAATACTGTGTTTTGATCTATTTTGTCCATTTTGATCACTCCACTGCTCAAATCTTAAACGACCTTCAATTAAAACTTTACTACCTTTGTTAAGATATTGATTAGCAATCTCTGCTGTTCTACCAAAAAAACTAATGTCGATAAAGCAGGTTTCTTCTCTTTTTTCTCCTGTATTTGTACTAAATCTTCTTGTTACAGCTATAGCAGAAGAGCCTATTGCACTACCTGATGGAGCATAGCGCATTTCTATATCCCTTGTAAGATTACCTACTAAAACGACTTTATTAAACATTAATTAGCCTTCTGTACTTTCACTAGCTTTGATTTCTTTTTTATTTTGTTTGATACCTTTGCTTAGTTTTTCCCAAGCTGCAATTTCTTTTTTATTTTCATATTTTACGATTAAAAATCTAATTACTTCTTCAGTGATTCTTAATACCCTTTCAAGCTCTGCAATTAAATTTGTAGGAGCCTTGAAATAAATTACAAAATAAGTTCCTCTTTCGTATTTTTTAATTTTGTACGCAAGTTTTCTTGTTCCCATTGGAACTACGCTTTCAATTTCTGCGCCATTTTTTGTAAGGACTTCTTTTACGAATTCCAACTTAGCACTTACTTCTTCTTCTGTAAGTGTTGGTTTTAATATGAATAAAACTTCATAATGTCTCATTTAATTTCTCCTTGTGGATATAAAGCCTAAATTTTTAGGCAAGGATTTCGCATAAAATGCGAATTTTATTCTACCATAAGTTTTCTTAATTTAACTTTTTAACATGGAGCTAAGTTGCAAAAGTGTTGCGATTAAAAACTCTTTTTTTTCTATTTTAGAATTCTTTTTTAATTCGTATTCGCAATTACAAAGTATTAAAAAGATATTTTTATATTGTGATATTTTGATCATAAGAGCTTGTTTTTGAAGATTTTGTGCCACAGAAATAGGCGGGGCATAGCCTAAAATTTCCTTTAAGTCTAAATTTCCATAAATTTTAATATGTAAAGCTATTTTAAAAAGTCTATAAAAATTTGCATATAAGGCATTAATCAATGCTATTTCATTGTAATTTTCTAAAATATTTTCAAGTTCATTTCTTAAATCTTTTTTTTGCATTAGTTTGTCAAAAAAATTTTCAAAGCTAATAGTGCTTAAACTATAACAATGCTCTTGAATGATTTTTTCATCGATATTTAAACCACTAAATTTATTTAATTCATTAGCTGCTAAATATAAATTTTCATTAAAATTATAAAAAAGAGCATAAAGGGCATTTTGAGTAATATTGATATTTAACTCTTTAGCTTTTAAAGCTAGTAATTCCATACCCTCCTTAGCTGAATTTACTTTATAAAATCTACAAAAATTATTAGCAAAAATTTTCTCCGCTTCACTTTGTTTAGAGCTTTCATCATAAATTTCAAGTAAAAAATAATTATCTTGTGAATTTTGACAAAGCTGTAAAAGTTGCTTGAGTTCTTTACTTGGGATTTTCTTTTGAGTTTTGATTTCTAATAGTTTTCTTTCGCTAAATAAGGAAGCGCTAGATAAATAATCATAGGCTTGCTTAAAATCATATTCTTCAAAATAAAATCTTAAACTCTCATCAAAAGAGTATTTGTCTTTAATAAATTTAGTATAAAGCTCTATTTGGAAATTATCTGCTCCATAAAGTAAGAAATAATTAGGAAAATTATTGCTATTAAGTAAGCTTTGGAGTTGATTTTTATACATTTTGGTTTCTTTCTAAACTAAAATGTTTAGTGATTTTACCAAAAATTTTAGCACTAACAATATCTACTTCAGTGATTTCTACTTCCACATTTTCTAATAAATTTGCCCTTGAGCCTATGATGGTAATCAAAGCTCCTTTAATTTCATCATTTAATTTTACTTGCAATGAACTTTGATTTTCTACCACCAAAGCTTTAAATTTTTTCCTTATATTTTCTTTTGCCCATCTTGCAAATTTTCTATCCATAAAATACCAAGCAACCTTATCTGCTTCTCTTTCTAGTAAGCTTAATTCCTCGCAAGTACTTTGTATATTTAAAAGCAAATAATTAAACATTTTTACATCATTGTTGATTTTAGCTTTTAAAAGTCTGTGTAAAATAAGATCAGAATACCTTCTAATAGGGCTTGTAAAATGGGTATATTTATCAAAACCTAAGCCAAAATGTCCCGCATTTTCACTAGAATATTCTGCCTTTTTTTGTGCTTTGATGATGAGTTTATCTACTTCTTCTCTTATATTTAGCTCATTTGCTAAGACTTGAATGTCTTTAAATAATTCTATGACATTATTTTTAGGATTAATATCTATGCTAAGTGTTGAAAGATCAGCTAGCAATTGATCTATTTTTTTATAATCAGGACTTAAATGATTTCTAAAAACTCCTATATCAATGATTTTTGCTGCAGCTTTATTGGCTAAAAGCATGCAATCTTCGATTAAATTATGCGAGGCCGTGTCATTTTCAAGGCGTGTTTTTATGAGTTTATTATTTTCATCTAAAGTCATTCTTAGCTCTTGGGTTTTAAACTCACAAGCATTTTTTAATCGTTTTTTGCGTAAATTTTGAGTGATTTTAAAAACTTCATAAAGCCAATTGATTGCGCCTAAATCTTCTTGCGTTTGTAAATACTCATCAACTTCATCGTAATTAAAACGGCGTTTTGAGTTGATAATAGCCTCAAAAAGCTCTTCTTTAATCACTTCATTGTTTTGATCTAAACTTATTTTAAAACAAAATGCTAATCTATCTTCGTTAGGTTTTAGTGAGCAAATATTTTCACTCAAAGCTCTTGGTAGCATAGGTATGGCAATATGAGGAAAATAAATCGAAAAACCCCTTGATCTTGCTTCTTTATCAATAGCACTATAAGCATGCACATAAGCGCTTACATCAGCTATGGCTACATAAATAGCATGCTCGTTTTTATCATAATAAATTGCATCATCAAAATCTTTTGCATCAATTGGATCAATGGTGCAAAAATTTAAATTTCTAAGATCTTTTCTTGATGGATACATACTCGCATCAACTTTATTTCCATAGGCTCTTGCTTCATTTTCACATAAATTATCAAAAACTGCATTTTTATTAAAAAGTGCTAAGGAAATTTTTTCATCTATAAAATCATCATCAATATGCCCTATCACTTCAGTGATATTATTATCATGATTTTCTACTTTTAAAATAGTTCCTAAAGGCAGAGCTTTTAAGGATTTTTGAGAGGCTTTTAAGGCACATGTAAGTCCTGTTTGAATATTTACTCCAAGGACTGCTTCGCCGTATCTTTTAGTTATAACCAAAGAAGTTTCATGGGCTCTTTTAAGTATTAAAATAACTTTAGCACTTGGACGCTTTTTTTTAAGAGGGAGTAATTTTGCTACAACTATATCAGCATAATTTGCTCCTTTTAAATTTTTATTTTCTATGAGCAAATCACGCTTAAAAGCAGGATCAAAACTTTCTAAAAATCCCGTTCCATTAACTGAAATATCAATCTTACCAAAAGTAAAGCCATCTTTTAAATAGTACTTGTTTTTATAAAATTTAATAATATCACAAGTTAATAATTCTCTAATGATTTGCTTGTTTTTATTGGTAATTTCATCAGCATTTAGACCATAGCTTAGTTGATTAAATAATTCTTTCATAAGACTCTTTATAGTAATTTTTCAAAACTTAAATTTTATCATAAAAGGATTAAATTTATATTTTTTAGTTATAATCTTTGCTTTAATTTTAATTTTAGGAGTGCATAATGGCTGTATCAATTTATTATGATAAAGATTGTGATATTAATTTAATAAAATCAAAAAAAGTAGCTATTATAGGTTTTGGCTCTCAAGGTCATGCTCACGCTATGAATTTAAGAGATAGTGGTGTAAATGTTATCATAGGCTTAAAAGAGGGTGGGCAAAGTTGGGCAAAAGCTCAAAAAGCAAATTTTATAGTAAAAAGCGTAAAAGAAGCTACTAAAGAAGCAGATTTGATTATGATTTTAGCTCCTGATGAAATTCAAAGTGAAATTTTTAATGAAGAAATTAAACCTGAATTAAAAGCAGGTAAAACTCTTGCATTTGCACATGGATTTAATATCCACTATGGACAAATTGTTGCTCCAAAAGGTATAGATGTGATTATGATAGCTCCTAAAGCTCCAGGTCATACTGTAAGGCATGAATTTAGTATAGGTGGGGGTACTCCTTGTTTAATTGCTATCCACCAAGATGAAAGTAAAAATGCTAAAAATTTAGCTTTAAGTTATGCTAGTGCTTTAGGTGGTGGTAGAACAGGTATTATAGAAACGACTTTTAAAGCTGAAACTGAAACAGATTTATTTGGTGAACAAGCAGTGCTTTGCGGAGGACTTAGTGCTTTAATCCAAGCTGGTTTTGAAACCTTAGTTGAAGCAGGGTATGAACCTGAAATGGCGTATTTTGAGTGTTTGCATGAAATGAAATTAATTGTAGATTTGATTTATCAAGGTGGTATTGCTGATATGAGATATTCTGTTTCTAATACTGCTGAATATGGAGATTATATCACAGGGCCTAAGATTATTACCAAAGAAACTAAAGAGGCTATGAAAGGTGTTTTAAAAGATATACAAAATGGAAGTTTTGCTAAAGATTTTATCTTAGAAAGAAGAGCAAATTTTGCAAGAATGCACGCAGAGCGTAAATTAATGAATGATTCTTTGATAGAAAAAACAGGACGCGAACTTCGCGCTATGATGCCTTGGATTGGTGCTAAAAAATTAGTTGATAAAGATAAAAACTAATTTGAAAACTATAAATAAAAAATACAAAGTGCTTTTAGCACTTTGTCTTGTTATATTTGGAATTTTTCTTTTTGCATTTGGAGCTTTGTTTTTAAAAAAAGAAGAAAATAAAGTTTTAGATTTCAATCAAACCATAGCTGAAAAAGAACCATTGTCACCTACAATAGAGCAAGAAAATAATTTTAGTTTTAATGATATAAATTTAACTTTAGAAAATGAAAAATTAGAATTTTTAGATAAAAATATTAGTGAAATTTTAAACTTAAGCCCTGCAAATATAGAGTTAAATCAAACTAAAGAGGATAATCAAACTTTAATTTTAGAAGTAATAGAGAAAAATGCAAGCAAAGAATTAAAAAATAAGGAGCAAAATATAACAGATAAAAACGAGGATAATAAAACTCAAATCCTAGTGCAAAAAAATACCAAACCTCGTCTAGCAATTATTATAGATGATATGGCAAGTCACACTCATGTAGATATGCTTAAAAAAACAAATTTAAAATTAATCCCATCTTTTTTTCCACCTGATAAACGCCATCCTTATACAGCTGAGTTTGCAAAGGATTTTGACTTTTTTATGGTGCATTTACCTCTTGCAGCTATAAAATATGATAAGGCAGAATTAAATACTTTACATCCTAGTGATGATATGGAAAAAATAAGCAAGCGCGTAGCTTTTGTAAAAGAACAATTTCCAAAAGTAAAATTTATTAACAACCATACAGGAAGTTTATTTACTGCAAATATGCAGGCTATGGATAAATTACTTAATGCTTTTAAGCAAAATGATTTTATTTTTGTAGATTCAAGAACCATAGGAAATTCTAAAGCTAAAAATTTAGTAAGTCGTTTTGAACAACCTTATATAGCTAGAGATGTTTTTTTGGATAATGAAGATAATATAGCATATATTAAAAACCAACTCAGACAAGCAGTAGAAGAGGCAAAAAAGAAAGGTTTTGCTATCGCTATTGGTCACCCAAGAGAAAAGACTTTTAAGGCTTTGGTGCAAAGTAAAGATTTGTTAAATTCAGTTGAGCTTGTGTATTTAAATGAAATTTATTGAGAATATTGAAGATTTTAAAAATCTTTTAAATCCGCCTTTAAAGATTTATTATAAAGGTAATTTAGAGCTTTTAAATGCTAGAAAAGTAGCTATTATAGGTTCTAGAAAAATGAGTGTTTATACTAAAAATTGTCTTGTTGAATTGGTGACTTTGCTAAAAAAAGTTAAGGTTTGTGTGGTAAGTGGTGGGGCTTTGGGGGTGGATATCCAAGCAGCTAAAATAGCCTATCCTCAAACCATAGCTATATTTGCTAATGGGCTTGATGAGATTTATCCAAAAGCAAACACAAATGAAATTTTAAATATTTATGAAAATGCATTAGCTTTAAGTGAAAATGAAGGAAATTACAAGGCAAAACCCTATGATTTTTTACTAAGAAATAGACTTATCATTGCTTTAAGCGAGGTTGTTATAATAGCCCAAGCTGATTTAAAAAGTGGTTCTATGCAAAGCGCAAGGCTTGCTTTAAGTATGAATAAACCTATATATGTATTGCCTCATAGGAAAAATGAAAGCGAAGGAACAAATTTGCTTTTAGCTACAAAAAAAGCAAATTTAATTCATGATTTTGATGAATTTGTAAAAATGTTTGGAGAGTTTCATCAAGAGCAAAGTGAAGATGATTTGTTAAGTTTTTTAAAGCATGAAGATGATTTAGAAAAAGTTTTAAAAAAATTTGGCGATAGAGTTTATGAGTATGAACTTGAGGGTTTGGTAGAAATATCTGGAGTAAAAATAAGAGCTTGCTTATGAAAACTTTAGCATTAGATATAGGTTTAAAGCGTATTGGCGTTGCTTTGTGTGTTAATAAAAGTATAGCTATGCCACTTGAAGCTATTATTAGAAAAAACCGTAATCAAGCAGCAAATGAAGTAAAAAAGTATATCAAAGAGTATGGTGTAAATACTTTAGTAGTAGGAGTTCCTTTAGGTGGATCTAGCGAGAATGAAATGCGAAAAAGAATAGAACATTTCATATCTTTACTTGATTTTGACAAAGAAGTTTTTTTTGTTGATGAGAGTTTTAGTTCAAAAAATGCACAAGAACTTGGTATGGTGAATTTAAAGAAAAAAGATGGTAAGCTTGATTCTTTAGCTGCATATTTATTTTTAAAGGATTTTTATGGCCTTGCTTGATTTAAATACAGCTTTAGATGAAATTTATACAAAAGAGCAAAAAGAACAAATCCTTCAAAGTTTTAATCAAGAAAAATATGTCAATATTTTTAGAAATTCTTTACTTATTGATAATGATGAATTAGAAGAAATTTTAAATAATGAAAATATAGAATTTGAAAAAATTGATCCATATTGTTATAAAATACCTAGTATTTTTAAAAGCAAACTAAGCTCAATGAATGCTTTTAATGAGGGCAAGTTTTATATACAAAATTATTCTTCGTATTTATGTGCTAAAACTTTAGGTGTTAAAGCTGGTGAGAATGTGCTAGATATGTGTGCAGCTCCTGGTGGAAAAAGCTTAAATTTAGCTAATTTTATGCAAAATGAGGGTTATTTAGCAAGTTGTGAATTATCTAAAACACGTTTTTTTACCTTAAAAAAAACTATGGAAAATTATCAAGTTAAAATTGCAAAATGCTTCTTAAAAGACGCACGCACTATAGGCAAGGCTTGTCCTTTAAAATTTGATAAAATTTTACTTGATGCGCCTTGCTCAACTTTTGCAAAAATGGGTTTTGAAATCCAAAAAAATACAAAAGAAATTAAGCAAATTGCAAATTTACAAAAAAAACTTTTACACTCAGCATTGCTAGCTTTAAAACATGGTGGAGAATTAGTGTATAGTACTTGTACATTTTTAAGAGAAGAAAATGAAGCGGTTTTAGAAAATGCATTAAGAAATGAAAATTTTAAATTAGAATTGCTTGATTTTAATCTAGCTAATGTTGATTTTATTTACTCAAGAAGTGATGAATTTGATTTATCATTTGCCAAAAGAGTTTTACCGGATGACTATGCGGATGGTTTTTTTATAGCAAAAGTGAAAAAACTTTAAAAATCAATAAAATTAAATGTGAAAAATATTTTTATTCACAAAACTTAAAGTGCTATTTTTAGGTGCTTAGAAGCTAAAATCACATTGTGAAACTCTTGTGAATAAAATATCAAAATTTTGAAAACTTAAATTAAAATAGTAGTAAATAAATATAATAAAAAATATATAAAGAAGATAAATAAGCACGAGGCTTATTTATCTCTTAGGTTTAATTCGCTGATTAATTTAGTGTAAGCTTGATAATCTTTTCTTTTTAGATAAGATAAAAGTCTTTTTCTTTGACCAACAAGCTTTAAAAGACCTAAACGAGAAGAGAAATCTTTTTTGTAGATTTTTAAGTGTTCTGTTAAATCTGAAATTCTTGCACTTAAAAGTGCGATTTGAACTTCTGGAGAACCTGTATCTCCTTCTTTTCTAGCAAATTTTGCAACTATTTCTGCTTTTTTAGCCGAATCTAAAGCCATAATAGACCTCCTGAGCGGTATTTAAATTAAAAGATGTAATTATAACTAAAAAACCAAAAAGAATGCTGAAATTTAAAAAATATGAAATTTAATATTTATCGATACTTATTTTTGATATAATAAAAATTTTTATTAATAACCAAAAATAATATTATATTTATAACTTGAAAGGAACAAATGTTATTTACTAAAGCTAGCGAATATGCTTTATTATCTTTAATTCATATAGCAAAATCTCAAGAACCACAAGATGTAGATACCATGTCAAATGTCTTAGATATACCTAAAAGCTTTTTAGCAAAAATTTTACAAGCTCTTGCTAAAGACGCACTTTTGAAATCTTATAAGGGTGCTAAAGGTGGATTTATGCTTGTTAAAAAGCCAAGTGAATACACTTTAAAAGAAATTATTAATAGCGTAGAGAAAAAATCCATTAATGTCTTTGAATGTAGTAATGGAATTTGTCCTTCTCAAAAAGAGGATAATTGCAAAATTATGCCAGTTTTAGTGAAACTTCAAAACAAAATCGATGATTTTTTAGTTTCTATCACTTTAGAGGATATTATTCAAAATAATGGCTAAAAGAGATATTTTTAGCTTAGTGTTGCCTTGGGTTGCTCCACTTGTTGCACCTATTTTAAAGGCAAAAAGTTTAACCATAGTAGCTGTAATTATTGCAATTTTAGCAATTATTATAGTACCTTTACCAAGTATAGTTTTAGACTTTTTTCTTGCTTTAAGTATTGCAATTTCAGTTTTAATTATTTTAATTTCTTTGTATATACCAAAGCCTACGGATTTAACGACTTTTCCAACGTTGATTTTGATTATCACACTTTTTAGGCTTTCACTTAATATTGCTACAACGCGTATGATTTTGAGTGAGGGTCACCAAGGTCCAACTGCTGTTAGTGATATAGTGGCAAGTTTTGGAGAATTTGTTGTTGGTGGTAATTATGTTATAGGTATGGTTGTTTTTTGTATTTTGGTTTTGATTAATTTTATGGTTGTAACCAAAGGTAGTACAAGGGTTTCTGAAGTTCAAGCAAGATTTACTCTTGATGCAATGCCAGGCAAGCAAATGGCTATTGATGCGGATTTAAATGCAGGTTTGATTGATGAAAAAACTGCACGTGCAAGACGTCAAGAAATCATAGCTGAAGCAAATTTTTATGGAGCAATGGATGGTTCTTCTAAATTTATAAAAGGGGATGCTGTTGCTGGGATTATTATCACTATTGTAAATTTAATTGGTGGGTTTATGATAGGTTATTTTCAGCATGATATGGAGCTTGGAGAATGTGCTTCAACTTATACTATATTAACGATAGGTGATGGACTTGTTTCTCAAATTCCTGGACTTATAACTTCAACAGCAACTGCAATTATCATCACGCGTGCTAGTAAAGATGAGGATAATTTTGCTGAAGGTTCTATTAATCAGCTTTTAGGGGAATACAAAACACTATTAATTGTAGGCTTTGTTTTATTTATTTTTGCTTTAGTACCTGGTTTACCACATTTTTCTTTGGGCTTTATGGCTTTAGTGTTTTTAGGACTTGGTTATATGATAAAACAAGTACAAGAAGGTAAAATTCAAATCAATACAATTTCAGCTAAAAAAACCCAAGAAGCTGATGATCAAGAGCAAGCTAAACCTCAAAAACGTAGCGAGGAAGAAATTTTAAAAGAAGAAGAAAATAAAATCACAGATATTTTAAAATTAGAAATTTTAGAATTAGAATTAGGCTATGGACTTATTAAGTTAGCAGAAAGTGAATTAACAGAGCGTATTAGATCAACAAGACGCAATATAGCTCAAAGTTTAGGCTTTTTAATGCCAAAAATTAGAATTAGAGATAATTTACAATTAAAGCCTAATGAATATACTTTTAAACTCAAAGGTGTGGGTATAGCTAGTGCTGAAATTTATCCTGATAAATATCTAGCTATGGATAGTGGATTTATCACTGAACCTATCGAGGGTATAGCTACTAAAGAACCTGCCTTTAATTCTGATGCTTTGTGGATAGAATCATCTTTAAAAGATGAGGCAACACTGAATGGTTATATTGTAATTGATCCAGCAAGCGTGATTTCAACCCATATGAGTGAGCTTATAAAAGCTAATGCTTCAGAGCTTTTAACTAAACAAGAGGTTCAAAATTTATTGGATAAAATCAAAAATGATTATCCTATCGTGGTAGATGATTGTTTAAGAGTTGCTAGTATAGGTTTGATTCAAAAAGTTTTAAAAGCTTTACTTAAAGAGCATATTCCTATTAAAGATATGCTTACGATTTTAGAATCAATTAGTGATATAGCTGAAGTAAGCAAGAGTTTGGATATGATTATTGAGCATGTAAGAGCTTCTTTAGCAAGAGCAATTACAAATTTATATGTAGATGAAAAAGGGCAAATTAGCTTTTATATTTTTGATGCAGCTGCTGCTGCAAAATTAATGGAGCATGTGCAGTTTAAAGATGGTTCGTATCATTTAATGATAAATGTAGCTCAAACTGGTGCTTTAGTGGAGGCTTTAAAAGCTGAACTTGCAAGTGTAGCAAATACAAGAATTAAGCCTTTCTTGCTTTGTGTTGAACCACAACTTAGAAAATTTATAGCCGATATTTGCTCTAATTTTGGTATTAATATTACAGTTTTAAGTTTTGCTGAGATTGCAGAAAATACCAAATTTGAAACAGAAGGCATCATAAAAGTTGATAATTTATAAAGGAAAAATATGAAAATTTATCATCTTTCACATACGGATTTAGATGGTTATGCTTGTCAGTATGTGCTAGATTTTTATTTTAAGAATTGTTATTTTTATAATTCTAATTATGGTAAAGAGATTAATGAAAATTTTAATGTGATTTTTAAAAATATAGAGGAAGATTTAAAGCAAAATCCTAATGAAGAATTTGTGATTTTAATCACGGATTTAAATTTAACTTTAAGTCAATGTGAAGATTTTCAAAAAGCTATAGAAGGTAAAAAAATCAAGCTTTTACTTTTAGATCATCATCAAAGTGGCTTAGAATGTATGCAAAAATATCCTTGGTATTTTTTAGATGATAAAAGATGTGCTACTAAGATTGTTTATGATTTTTTTAGTAAATGTTATGGTGAAAATAAAGCTTTGTCAGAATTTGTAGATGTGGTAAATGCAGTAGATATTTGGTTGAGTGAAGATGAGAACTTTGAACTTGGAAAAGTACTGCTTAGTATGGTTTCTGGAGCAAAAGAAATCAATAGAGTAATGTTTGCGCAAGAAAATATCAAATATCTTTTTTATCTTTTTGATGTTTGTAGAAAATACATTCATCAAAAAAATGCTCATATTAATTTAGATGATGATTTGCATGGCTTAAAAAAATCTTTTTTTAAAAAAGAAAATGATGATACTTTAAGCAATTTAATTTCTAAATTCGTAGTAGAAAGACTAAGTGCAAATAAAGAAAAATTTAGTGTATTTTATAAAGGAAGTAAAGGTTTATTAACTTCAAATATAGGCAATACTTCTGTAATTGGAAATGATTTTTTAATGCAAAATCCCGATTTTGATTTTTTTGTTGATCTTAGTTCAAGAAAAACCTTAAGTTTTAGAGCAAATAATAAAGTCGATGTGAGTTTGATGGCTAAAAGCTTGGTTAATGGGGGAGGGCATAAAAATGCTAGCGGTGGATTGTTTGCCGCGTATAAAGATAGCTCTAATTATGATTTTATAAAAGCACAATTTATTGATTTAATTAAAAGTAAGGAATTAAAGGAAAATAATGAAAACAAATCATGATTTTAAAGAAGAAATAGAAAATTTACAATATGAGTTAAGTATAGTTTTAGAAGCAATGCTCTTGTTTGCTGGGGTAAAAAGAGCAAAATTAGAAAAAGCAATTGGAGTTTATATTGATTGTATTGATGAGGTTTGCCAAAATACTCAAAAAGAAGGAGTTGATGAGATTTTAGAAGTAGTAGAGCACTTAAAAAATCATCATAAAGATTTATTTGAATGAAAATTTTATTATTGCTTTTTGCGGGAATTTTTTCTTATGCAAATATCTATGAAGATTTAAGTGATTTTGCTTACAATAAACAAAACACGCTAAATTTAAGCTCAAGTCAAGCTTTATTTTTAGAATACAAACAAAACAAACAAGCTTGCGCGGATATAGTGCTTGCTAAAAATAAGGCTTTCGTGGTTAAAATTTATCCATTGTGTGAAAATTTAAGCGAAAAAAGTCTAAATGAGTACTTAAATACGCAATTTATAAGTTTATACACTAAAGATTTATCAAAATTAAGAAAAGAAATTATTGATATTAAAAATATAATGCGTGATTTTATGATTTATTATACCTTACATCAATCTTTTGCAAACGAAATTAAGAAAATGAGTAAAAATGATAAACTGCAAGCGTATGAACTAGATGAGAAAAAAGGTGGAAAAATTCTTTACAAGGTTAATAATCAAGCTTGTGTAGTTTTTGATTTATATTTAGATGAAAATTTGCAAGCTAGTATGCAAGTAAGCGGAATGGAAAATTTGGATAAAACTTGTATGGAGTTAATCTCATCCCCTGATTTTAAAGACTTATCTTTTACAAAAGAGGGTATGAGAAAATATAAATTAAAAAACTAATCTAAAAAATCTTAAGTAATATAACTTTAAAATTCTACTCAAAGCCATTTTTTTTCTTTCTATATTAGAAAACACATATGCTTCAAGATCTTGCTTTTCTCTTAAAGTAAGATTTTTCATTATTATAAACCTTTTAAAAAATATTGCTAGACGCAATTATATTATCTTTTCTTTTAAAAAAACTGAAAAATAAGTTTTTATATATTATATATAAATGACTAAATAAACTTTAGTTATATAGACTAAATAATTTTAAATATTTTTATTTAAAAATAACTTGACATTATTATACTAAAGTTGTATAATTATTTTGTCACTTAAAAACATTGAGTGCTAAATTAAAAAACTAAGGTTTTATAGTGAAATCTTATAGTAAAAAAGATTTAATTTTAAAAACTATCATTGAAACCTATCTAGAGGGTAATAATCCTGTGGGTTCTAATGAATTAAATCATAAAGTTAGCATACCTGCTTCTACTATAAGAGTTTATTTTAAAAAATTAAGCGATGAGGGTGTATTAACACAACTTCATATTAGCAGTGGTCGCATACCAACTTTTAGTGCTATGAAGGCTTATTGGTATGAGCAACTTTGCGAAGATGAGATTGTGATTAACGATCTTGCATTATTAGAGTTTTTGCTTGATAAGTTTGAAATTTATACCTTAGTTTATGGTGGCGATGAGCTTATTTTGCAAGATATTACCAAGGTTAATGATAAATTTATCATACTTGATTTTGGACAAAATGAGTTGGTTTTAAGATTTAGCCAAGATAGTCTGGTTTTCTTACAAAGGCTAGTAGGGCTTGATCTAAAAAGTATTGAAAATTTAGCCTTTAGAGTTGAGTTTAAAGAGTTATTGGAAAAAATAACTATGCTCAAAGAAGCTATGGTTTATTATAGATATAATGAGAGTAAAGCTTATCAAATTTATCAAAATGATGAATTTGCTAAGCTTTTATCTCCTCAAATTGGATTTTATTTTAACGATAAATTGCAATTTGATCCTTTATTTGAAGAGGGTTTTATGGGGTTAAAGCTTAAGAGTACATTTTTAGGCAAAGAATCTAATGTGGTTTTTGCCGGTAGTGTGTATTCTGATTTTAAAACAATGTTAAATATTATAAAGGAGGCTGCGTGAGCGAAGAAAAGCAAAATGAGCAAATGCAAGAAGAAGCAGTGGAAAGTTCAGAAAGTCAAAACAATGAATTAGAAAAACTTCAAGCAGAGTATAATGAGTTAAAAGATGCTTATTTAAGAGCAAATGCTGAATTTGAAAATATCAAAAAAAGAATGGAAAAAGAAAAAATTTCAGCAACAATTTATGCAAATGAAAGTTTTGCTAAAGATTTGCTTGATGTAGTTGATGCATTAGAGGCGGCTATTAATGTAGAAGCTAATGATGAATTAAGTTTAAAAATCAAAGAAGGGGTTCAAAACACTTTAGACTTGCTTTTGAAAAAACTTGAAAAGCATATGGTTAAAGTAATAGAAGCAAATGGTGAGTTTGATCCAAATTTACATGAAGCAATGTTTCATGTTGAAAGTGCTGATCATGAAAGCAATCATATCGTCCAACTTTTACAAAAGGGTTATATGATGAATGATAGAGTAATTAGATCAGCAAAAGTTAGTGTTGCAAAATAAAATTTAATAAAAAGGATAAAAAATGGCAAAAGTTATAGGTATAGATTTAGGTACAACAAATTCTTGTGTGAGTGTGTATGAAAGAGGTGAGAGTAAAGTTATCCCAAATAAAGAAGGTAAAAATACTACTCCTTCGGTAGTTGCTTTTACAGATAAGGGAGAAGTTTTAGTTGGAGATAGCGCTAAGCGTCAAGCTGTGACTAATCCTGAAAAAACTATTTATTCTATAAAAAGAATTATGGGTTTGATGATCAATGAAGAAGCAGCAAAAGAAGCTAAAAATCGCTTACCTTATCATATCACAGAAAGAAATGGGGCTTGTGCGATTGAAATAGCAGGTAAAATTTATACTCCACAAGAAATTTCAGCGAAAGTTTTAATGAAATTAAAAGAAGATGCAGAGGCTTTTTTGGGTGAAAAAGTAGAAGATGCGGTTATTACTGTTCCAGCGTATTTTAATGATGCACAAAGAAAAGCTACAAAAGAAGCAGGGCAAATTGCAGGATTGAATGTATTAAGAATTATTAACGAACCAACTGCAGCAGCTTTAGCTTATGGACTTGATAAAAAAGAAAGTGAAAAAATTGTAGTTTATGATTTAGGTGGTGGTACATTTGATGTTACCGTGCTTGAAACAGGTGATAATGTTGTAGAAGTTTTAGCAACCGGTGGTAATGCATTTTTAGGTGGCGATGATTTTGATAATAAGTTAATCGACTTTTTAGCAAATGAGTTTAAAGATGAAACAGGTATTGATCTTAAAAACGATGTAATGGCTTTACAAAGATTAAAAGAAGCAGCTGAAAATGCTAAAAAAGAATTAAGTTCAGCTAATGAAACTAATATTAATTTACCATTTATCACAGCTGATGCAAGTGGTCCAAAACACTTAACTAAAACTCTAACAAGAGCTAAATTTGAAAGTATGATTGATGGTTTGGTTGCTGAAACTATTAGTAAGATTAACGAAGTAGTAAAAGATGCAGGGCTTGACAAAAATGAAGTAAAAGAAATCGTTATGGTGGGTGGTTCTACTCGTGTTCCACTAGTACAAGAAGAAGTTAAAAAAGCTTTTGGAAAAGAGCTTAATAAATCAGTAAATCCTGATGAAGTTGTTGCAATAGGTGCAGCAATTCAAGGTGCGGTTATTAAAGGTGATGTTAAAGATGTATTATTGCTTGATGTTACTCCACTTTCTTTAGGTATTGAAACTTTAGGTGGTGTGATGACTAAAATCATCGAAAAAGGTACAACTATACCAACTAAAAAAGAACAGGTTTTCTCAACTGCTGAAGATAATCAAAGCGCAGTTACTATCAATGTTTTACAAGGTGAGAGAGAATTTAGCCGTGATAATAAATCTTTAGGAAATTTCAATCTTGAAGGAATTCCACCAGCACCTCGCGGCATGCCACAAATTGAAGTAACTTTTGATATTGATGCAAATGGTATTTTAACAGTTAGTGCAAAAGATAAAGCTACAGGTAAAGCTCAAGAGATTAAAATCACAGGTTCAAGTGGATTAAGTGAAGAAGAAATCAACAACATGGTAAAAGATGCAGAGCTTCACAAAGAAGAAGATAGAAAACGCAAAGAAGCGGTAGAAGCTAGAAATGCTGCTGATAGCTTAGTACATCAAGTAGAAAAATCTTTAAGTGAGCTTGGAGATAAAGTAGGTGATGATGATAAAGCAAATATTCAAAAAGCTTTAGATGAGTTAAAAGAAACATTGAAAAATGCTAATGCTTCTAAAGAAGAAATCGAAGGCAAAATGAAAGCTTTAAGCGAAGTTTCTCATAAATTAGCAGAAAATATGTACAAAAAAGAAGAACCAAACGCTCAAAAGAAAAAAGACGATGATGTAATCGATGCTGAAGTTGAGTAAAAACTAAACTAGAAGCCTTGTGCTTCTAGTTTAATCAATATATTTTTTACAATCTTCCTTAAAATAATTTCTATCAAATCTTGCAAAATTATCATTATTTGGAACTTTATAGCATTCACTGAAATTTTTAGCCTTAAGAATTTTGACATAAAAACTAGGAATAGCTATGTTGTTTTTAATGCGTTTTGGCTTATCATCATAAAGTACTAAATTTAAGACTTCTAATTCTTTATTTTTCTTTGCTAAATATCTTTCTCTTTGTTCGATTTCATTCCAAATTTCTGCATTAATATCTTTTTTTTGTGGAGTTATGTTGCTCATTAAAAAAGTGCTAAGTTGGGCTTGTGGGGTCGCATTCATGGATTGATTTGGCACGACATGCCCTCTTGTATAACCACTTCTTAGATAATCCTCCCAATAAGTTCTATACTTTTTAGGTATATTGGTATCTTCTTGAAATCTTGGGCGTTTTTTGATGTGTCCTTGATTTAAAATTTTAGCTTCTAGTTTATAAGCAATAGCCTTAGTGCCTTTATAATTATAATCATAACAATTAATATAATAATATTTATCCATCAATAAAGAACAGTCTTTAAAATAAGCTTTAAAGCTAGGATGCAATTCATATTGGGTATAAGCAAAAGAGCTTAAAGCTAAGGCGCAAAGTGTTAAAACTTTTTTCATGCTAAAAGCTTTCTTACCATTTCATTAAGTCTTTTACCATCAACGCTTACGCCAAAAGCTGCTTTAGCTTCTTTCATCAAAATACCTTGTTCTTTTAAAGAGCTAATTTGTAATTTATCTATAAGTTTTTTTAGCTCACTTTCTAATTCCTCATCGCTAAGTTGTTTTGGCAAATAAGCACTTAAAATAGCTACTTCTTGGAGTTCTTTTTGTGCTAAATCTTCTCTAGAGCCTTTAGAAAAAGCCAAAGCTGCTTCATTTCGTTTTTTAATCTCGCTCGCAATGATTTTGTATATTCTTTCATCACTAAGCGTAATTCTCTCATCAACTTCTATTTGTTTAAAGCTAGCATTAAGCGTTCTTAAAGTGTTTCTTTTAAAATCATCTTTATTACGCATAGCTTCTTTAATATCTTCTAAAATTTGATCTTTTAAACTCATTTTTTCTCCTTTAAAATTTGATATTTTTAAAATGTGCTATACACACACCTTCTCTAACACCATCATCAATCACAATGAGCTTTTGCTTATTAAATAAAGCAAAAAGTATCATAGAGCCTGTTATGAGGTATTTTTTTCTATTTTCTCCAAGGTAAATTTTAGCTTTTTCTTGTTCTAAATTCCAAATTTTTAATGCAAAATCAAAAAAATCTTTGCGTTTGAGTATTTTACCATTTACACTTTCTTCTAGATAATCTTTGTATTTTATGTTTTGTTTATAAGCACAAAGTGTGGTAGGTACTCCTGAATTTAGTATGAAAAAATTCCCTTTTAATTTTATATTTTTACTAAGATTAAAAGCTTTTAAGGCAAGTTGCTTTAAATGTGCAGGGTAGGGGCTTAGATGAATTTTTAATTTTTCATCTTTAATATGCGCAAGATTTTGTGGATATTTTTTTAAAAATCTTACATAAGCACTTGGTTTTATGGCTTTAAAATGCATTCTTTCATAAAAACTAATAATTCCAAAATCATAACTTTTGCTAAACTTATCATTTGAAATTTCACAAGAAGCACCACCTAAATCACAATAACTTAAGTCTTTTCTAAAAAGTTTAAGAGCTTTAAGACGCTCTTGCATACCCAAAATACTTAGTTTTGCTTCGGTTTTTGCATCGATTAATTTTACATCAAGTTTAAATTCTTTTTGAATTTTTTCAAAAATAAACTCAGTATTTTTTGCTTTTCTAAAAGCAGCTGTGGCGACTGCTTTGGCTTGGCTTAAGTCATAATTTTTTTCTTTTAAGATTTTTAAAGCGCTAAAAATTCTTTCTATAGCTTCATCACTAATGATGTCATTTTGCATATTTTTAGCTGCCCCTATGATAAATTCTTCGCTTTTTAATTTATTAAAATTCTCATCCATTAAAACAGCTCTTAATGTATTTGAACCCATATCAATACCTAGCACTAGCTCTCCTTAAAAAATTTAAAGTATAATAGCAAAAAACTTATAAGGAAAACTTATGCTTTTAGGGGTTAATATCGATCATATAGCAGTTTTAAGAGAAGCTAGAAAAGTAAATGATCCTGATTTACTTGAAGCTGCATTTTTGAGTGCAAATTTAGCTGATCAAATCACTATCCATGTAAGAGAAGATCGTCGCCATGCTAATGAGTTTGATTTAGAAAATATTTTAAAATATTGCAAGTGTGTAGTGAATTTAGAATGCTCTATTGATATGATAGAATATGCTTTAAAATACAAACCCTCACGCGTTACTTTAGTACCTGAAAAAAGACAAGAGCTTACAACAGAAGGTGGTTTAAATTTAGACAATGAAAAACTACAAGAAGCTATTAATGCTTTAAAGCAAGAGCAAATCGAAGTTTCTTTATTTATTGATCCAAATTTAGAAGATATCAAAAAATCATCTTCTTTAAATGCTGATTTTATAGAGCTTCATACAGGTTTGTATGCTAATATTTATAATGCATTATATACTAATATCAATCAAACTTCTTATGCATTGCCTAAATTAATTTTAAGTAAGAATGAACTCAAAAAGCTTTTAGAAAATGAACTCCAAAGATTAAAACAAAGTGCAAGTTTGGCTAAGAATTTAAATTTAAGAGTAGCTGCTGGACATGGGCTTAATTATAAAAATGTAAAAAATATTGTAGATATTTTAGAGATAGAAGAGTTAAATATAGGTCAAAGCATAGTAGCAAGATCGGTTTTTGTGGGCTTAGAAAAAGCTATATTGCAAATGAAAGCTTTGATTAAAAGATGAAAAAAATTGCTATTAGTATAGGGGATTTAAATGGCATAGGTATGCAAATTTTATTAGCTTGTCATGATGAGCTAGTAAAAATTTGCGAACCTTATTATTTTGTACATTATGAATTATTTCAAAAAGCAAGTAAGCTTTTGAAAATAAATCCTAAATCCAAAATCAATTTAGTTGAAATTTCTAATGCTTCAAAACCACAATTTAGTTTTAAAGAAGAAAAAGAAAATTTTTTAATTTATGAGTTTTCATATCAAGCTAGCAAAATTATTGATTTTGATTTTGAGTTAAATCCTGCGAATTTAGACGCTAAAAGTGGGGTTTATTCTTTTTTAAGTTTTGAAGGAGCTAGTTATTGCACGCATTTATTTTTAGATGCTTTGGTAACTTTACCGATTAATAAAAAGACTTGGCAAATGGGGGGAGTGAACTATAAAGGTCATACTGAGGCACTAAGAGATTTTTTCAAACAAGATGCTATTATGATGTTAGGGTGTGATGAGCTTTTTGTGGCTTTGTATACTGAGCATATGGCTTTAAGAGATGTTTATAAAGAGATTAAGGCTTTTGAGCTTGCGCAATTTTTAATTAATTTTTATCAATGCACTTTATTTGAAAAAATTGGAGTTTTGAGTTTTAATCCTCATGCAAGTGATAATGGCGTAATAGGTGGAGAAGAAGAGAGGGAAATAAAAAAAGCTATAAGAATGGCAAATGTATTTTTAAAAGATTACACGTTAAATTTACAAAATTTAGAAAATGAAGATTTTTTAAGTCAAAAAGAAAAAGAGTTTTCTTATAAGGAAAATATTTATTTAAGTGAGCCTTTAGTGGCTGATAGTGCTTTTACCCCTTTTGCGTTAAGTAAATGCAAGTATTTAGTGAGTATGTACCATGATGTAGGCTTAGCGCCTTTAAAGGCTTTGTATTTTGAAAAAAGTATTAATGTAAGTTTAAATTTACCTATAATTCGTACTAGTGTTGATCACGGAACAGCTTATGATAGGGCCTATAAAAATGAAAAAATTAATTTACAAAGTTATATGCAAGCAGTGAAATCTGCTTTGCAATTTTTAAAAATCAAAGAAAAAACTAAGTAAAAGTTACTAAAATTAATTCATTGAAATAAATTCTTAAGGAGAATGCTTGAGTAAAGATAATGCTATTGCATTTTTTATTTTTATTGTGAGTGTTTTATGCTTTTTTGTTTGGGGGTATAATTATATTCCTAATAATTCCATGATATTATTTATCCTTGCTAGTGTATTTGGTATTTTCATGGCCTTTAATGTCGGTGGTAATGATGTTGCAAATTCATTTGGTACTAGTGTGGGTGCTAAAACAGTTACTATAAAACAAGCTTTGATTATTGCAGCGGTATTTGAATTAAGCGGAGCTGTGTTTGCAGGAGGAGAAGTAACAAATACTATAAGAAGTGGTATAGTAGTTTTACCTGATGGAATTAATCCCATGGTATTTGTATGTGTAATGCTCTCAGCTTTGCTAAGTTCAGGAATTTGGCTTTTTGTAGCGACTAAAAAAGGACTTCCAGTTTCTACTACTCATAGTATTATAGGAGGTATTGTAGGTTCAAGTATTGCTATGGGCTTTGTATTTTTTGATCAAGATCAAGCATTATCTATGGTAAATTGGAATGGTATTTATAAAATAGCTATGAGTTGGGTTATTTCGCCTTTGCTTGGTGGGCTTGTGGCGTATTTAATTTATGCTTATATTTATAAAAAAATTCTAAAGCCATCAGAAGAAATAACTCTTGTGGTAAAAGAAATCAAAAAAGAAAAAAAAGCATTTAAAGAAGAATATTTTAAAAATTTAAAAAACAAAAGTCAAGAAGAGCAAATCAAAGAACTTAGTGCTATTGTTTTAGATGATGATGAAAAAAGAAGTGAATATAAGTTAAAAATCAAAGAATTAAAAGAAAAAGAAAAAAACATAGATGTTTTCTCAAGAATGAAATTTCATGTTCCTTTAATAGCAGGTGTAGGCGCATTGACTATTGCTTCTATGTTTTTATTTAAGGGTTTAAATAATGTTTCTACTTTAGATGTAATGCAAAATTTATGGATAGTTTCGATCATTTCTATTTTTGCATATATTGTTACTTTAGCGGTTGTGAGATTGATGAAAAAAACGCAGGTTAATAAAACCATAGAAAAGATTTTTTCATGGTTTCAAATTTTTACTGCTTCAAGTTTTGCTTTTTCACATGGAGCTAATGATATAGCTAATGCTCTTGGGCCATTTGCTGCTATTTTAGATGTACTTAAAAATAATACCATTAATCCTAGCTCACCAGTGCCTTTTGCTGTAATGCTTATGTTTGGCATAGCTTTAGTTATTGGACTTTGGTTTTTAGGTAAAGAAGTTATTCAAACTGTGGGTTCAAAACTTGCTGAAATTAAACCAACAACAGGCTTTAGTGCTGAACTTGGTGCAAGTATTGTTATACTTTTAGCCACTCAACTTGGAATTCCAGTTAGCTCAACCCATATTTTAATCGGTGCAATTTTAGGTATAGGAGTGTTTAATAAAGATGCTAAATGGGCTATGATGAAGCCTATTGGTTTAGCATGGGTGATTACTTTACCAGTTGCTGGAATTCTTTCAAGCATTATTTTTATTATCTTTGTAAATACAATCTTATGAGTTTAAACTCATAAGATGTTTTTTAGCTTCATCTAAATTAGAACTATTGATAAAATAATCAATTTTTACAGGTTTTTTATATACTTTATCATAATATTCAAAAAGCATTTTTACACAAAGTTCTAAATTGTTTTCTTCATAATTTTGACAAAGTTTTAGTTTAAAATCCTTGCTGATATAAGGTGATATTTTTTCAACACATTGATAAAATACTTTTTTATCCATAGGAGTGTAGTTTTTTAAAACTCTTTGAATGCGTAAATTCGTGTCGCATTCACACCAAATTTTCTTAGCTTTTTGCATGCTATTGTATAAATTTAAAGGAATAGTTAAATTTCCAATTTGTCTGCTTTCAGCTTCTATAAAACAAGTTTTATGAGTATAATCTTTTAAAAAATAAAACAACTCATCTTCAAAAGCTTTTTGACTTGGTTGTTCTCCATAAATTTTACCAAAACTTGATCCTTGGTGGTTAGCTAGTTTTTCTAAATTTAAAGCATTGTCTAAAGTTTGGATTAAATCACTTTTACCACTTGCTGTATTACCGCAAAGACATAAAAACTCAATATTTAAATCTTTGGTAAAAAACTCACTCACATAGCTTCTATAAGCTTTATATCCACCTTCTAATCTTACAACCCTATAACCAAGTTCAGCTAAGATTAAAGCAATGGCTTTTGATCTTTTACCACCCCTTGCACAATAAATTCCCACTAAAGAGCCTATTTTATAATTTTGATAAATTTTATTAATATGCTCACTCATATTTTTACAAATATAACTTGCACCTTTTGCTTTAGCTAGGCCTTTGTTTTTCTTATAAAGTGTGCCTATTTCTTCAAATTCATTATCATTGAGTGCGTAGTAGTTTTGCGCAGATTTTATATGAGCAAGTTTGTATTCTTTAGGACTTCTTACATCGATTAAAAGATCAAAATTAAATTTTAAAAAATTTTCAAAATCAACTTCTTTATACATAGTCTTTAAAAGCTTTACATAAGGTGGTATAAACTTTTTCTAAATCACTCCCGCAAACTCTAGTTTGCCCTATGGTAGTGATAAAATTTGTATCGCCTTGCCATCTTGGGATTAAATGATAATGACAATGTGGTGCTATACCAGCTCCTGCTGCACTGCCTAAATTCATACCTATATTAACACCCTTAGCGTGAAAGTTTTCTTTTAAAATTTTAACTCCAATACGCACAAAATGGCTAATTTCTAGCCATGTATCATTACTTAAATCTTCTATATTTTCTAAATGCTCATAAGGGATAATCATAAAATGACCCGGACTATAAGGGTATTTATTCATAATACCAAAACATTCTTTAGCTCTAAAAATCACCCCAAGTTTTTCATCTTCATTAAGTTCATGCTTGCAATGACAAAAAGGGCAAAAATTTTTATCTTTATTGTTAAAATAAACATCCCTCCAAGGTGCGTATAAATACTCCATCAACTCTCCTTTATGCAAGCATGTAGATTTTTAATATTTTTACTTATAAGAGCTTTATTTTTTGGTATCAAAGGCAATAGCTTTTCATCTTCTAATAAAAAAATTCTAGCTCCTGCTAAAATAGCATTATTAAGATCGCTTTTGCTTTCAAGGTAAAAAATAGCCTCTAAGCCAAGATGTATTGTAAAATTATAGAGTTTTTTTAGTTGCATAGTTTTTAGCATTTTAGGAAATACAATAAACGCATCAGCTCCATACACCAAGCTTTCTAAAATTTGATATTCATCAAAAATAAAATCAAATTGCACAATAGGTTTTTCATGATAGCGCCTAAAAAGACTTAAATTTTGTATGTCTTGATGAAGCAAAGGGCTTGTTGGTAAGATGATGGCATCAAAATTTTCATGATTAAAATTTAAATCTTTAGAATATAAAAAATGTGAAAGTTTTCCTTCAAGTAAAAGTGTATAAATATCTTTAGGATAAAAGGCATTAGAAGCTAGACTTCTACCTAGCATATCATAAGGAAAAATTTCTTTTTTATTTTCAAGAATTTTTTGTGTTTTTGAAAAATGATTTTTTAAATCTATTGTTTTAAACATTTTTCAATGGCCTTTAAATGCTCTTTACTTTCATCTGAGCTTGAAAATTCTTTATCATGCAGTGTTTTTTGCAAAATTTCATAAGCCTTTTTGCAATCTTTAAGTTTATAATAGCCCCAAGCTAAAGAATCAAGATAATAAAGATTTTGTGGTTCTTGTTCAAGTGCCCAGCCTACTAGCTCTATACCTTTGGCTATATCAATATCATATTCAATCAAGGCATAACCATAGTAGTTTTGATATAAAGCATCACTGCGTACATCTACGCTTTGTTCAAATTTTTTCATGATAGAAGCTAGAATTTTTGGGTCCGTGACTTTTTTACTTTTAGGATCCATATGAATTTCAAATTCTAAAACACCTGCCATAGAAAGATATTTTTTATCTTTGCTAAGTTCATAGTGTTTTAAAGCTATTTCGTAAGCTTTTTTATAATCTTTTGTTTGTGTATATAAGAAAATTTTAGTATCAGGATCTATGTTATATTTTTGGGTTAAATTTAGAGCTTGAGTATAATTTTTTTCTTGTGCTAGTAATTCTATCATAGCGTAGATGTATTTAATATCATTGTTGAGTTTATATAGCTTTTCAAGGGTTTGAATACTTGCTTTATAATCTTTTTGCTCTTGATAAATTTTTAAAAGTAGGGTGCATGTTTTAAGGGTACAATGTGAGTTTTTTACAAATTCTTCTAAGGCCTTTTTGGCTTGGTTGATATTTTTATTTTTGATATTAATTTCAACTATTTTAAGTAATAAATTTTCATGCTCAAAAAGCTTATAAGCAAGATTGTATTGCTCTAAAGCTTTAGTATATAAAGCTTTTTTGGCAAAAATATCGCCTAATATTTCATAATTTCTATAATCTTGTTCTTCTTTAATGAGTTTATAAAGTATAGCTTCAGCTTGTTTATAATCTCCTATTTCAAAAAAATATAAAGCATTTAATCTTGCAATGGCTGTGTGTTCTAAAAAGTCTTTAGAAGCTTTTAAAAGCTCATCTTTTTGTTTTAAATTAGCACTTAAAGCTAAAAGTAAAGCCTTTTGTAAATAAATACTTTCATTGTTTTCATGAAATAAATTTGTATAAATATCACATGCTTTTTGAAATTGTCCATGCTCTTCATAAATAAGTGCTTGTAGGATTTTATCTTCTCCTTTAGCTAAAGCAAGGCTTGTTAGGATAAAAACTATAATTAGTGAAAGCAAACCCCTATACATTCTTTTTTTAACTCCTCTTTGTGTGTTTTAAAATACTCCCAAAATGGAAAAGTTCTACATTGTTTTGGTCTATGCTTGTAAATTAAACATTTTTTATACATTGTATCAAAAAAAATACAACGATAGCCATTTTCATACTTTGCTTCTTTAAAGCTATATTTAAACCCAACTTTGATGAGGTATTGTTCTTTAAAGACTTCAAAGCTTAATTTTAAAAAACTAGCAATAGCTTCTAGTTCTTCTTTGCTAGCATAGATATATCCACTTTCTCCAGTGCAACACCTCCCGCCACATTTTTCACAAGCACTTTCATCAAAAGAATAATCAAAACCTTTTTCACACATCATAGCTTATAGTTCCTGTGTTTTCATAAATTTCACTAATTTTTGGATTTAAAACATCATTTTCATACATAAAAAGCGTAGGCATTATCGCACAAGGGCTTTTGCTGTTTTTTTTAATATGCATTAAAACAAGTCTTGCGTTAGTTTGTGTATTGGTATGAATGCATTGAAGTGAAACTAGTTTTAGTTTAAATTGTCTTAAATAAGCACAAATTGCATCTATAAAACTTGCCTCATAACACATAAAAAAACTACCATTTGGTTTGATTAAAGTATTTATTTTAGCAAACATCTTCTCAAGTGGCATAAATTCTTGATATCTTGATATACATAAATGTAAATCTTGGCTTTTTTGCGTATTTTTTTTATAAAATGGAGGGTTAGAGATTAAAAAATCAAATTTTGTATTACTTTTATAGTTTAAAAAGTCTTCACAAATGCCTTGAATTTCAAGTTTATTTTCTTTGGCATTTTTATAACTTAGTTTGATATTTTGCTCTTGGATATCTAGTAGATAAACATTTGAATTTGGAAATTTTTGCTTTATCAAAAGTCCTAAAATTCCACAACCACATCCTATATCAAGGATATTTCCTTTTAAATTATATTTAGATAAAAAGTCAAAAAGCAAAAGACTATCGTTATTATAGCGATAGCCTTTTGAATATTGAAAGAGTTTTAGCATTTATAAAGATGATCGCAGATTTTAAATGAATCATTTAAACCCACTACAATAGAAGCTCCGTTTTTGCTCGCTATATCACCTGCTACGAATAATCCTTTTACATTGCTTTCTTTATTTTCATCAAAGCTTGGTACACCTTTTTCATCAACTTCTATAGAGCATTTTTGTAAGAAATCAAGTGGAGTTGAACCACCAATAGCATAAATAATACGATCATAAATCTCATTTGTATCATTAGTAAAATTTACTTTAGCTTTACCGCTTTCATCTTCAATACTAGTTATATCTATGCCAAGTTTTGCTTTTATGCTGCCTTGCTCAAAAGCTTTTTGAATATCTTCAAGATTGATATCGTTTAATCTCGAGAAGGTTTCTCTTCTATAGCAAAGTGTCACATCATTATTTTTAGCTAAATCTATAGCATATTCTGCTGCTGAATTTCCACCACCTACAACTAAGATTTTTTCACCTTGGCTTGTTGAGTTTGCATTAAAATTGATGATTTTAGTTAAAGTTATAGGTAGAGTATAGCTTGGTTTATTTGGTTTACCCATTCTACCTATGGCAATAACTGCATTTTTGCAAATATAATTTTCATTTGCAGTACTAACGATGAAATTTTCTCCATCTTTTTTAATGCTTTCAACTTCACTAGAAAGTTTTACTTCAAGGTTATGTTCTTTAATGGCATTTTGGAAAGTTTCTATTGTGCTTTCTCTAGTCCCATCTTCAAAATTTATATGTCCGTGATTTGTACTATCGCAACCTTTATAAGCTTTGTCTACTCTTTTACCTTCTTTGTAAAATTTTACTAAGGTTTGACAAATCGCATCAGTTTTTTCTAAAACAACAACTTCTTTATTTTTTATTTTAGCTTCTACTCCTGCTGCAATACCTGCAGGACCAGCGCCGATAACTACCATATCAAAAATTTTCATTATTTCCCTTTTTTAGTATTTTTAATATGTAAATGTATCAAAAAAATGATAATGAAATATAAAAATTATCTGTAATTTTTATATTTCATAGAATTTTTATCGTAATTATATTTTATTTAATTAATAATTTTTTTTAAAAAATATCTTAAATGTGTAAAAAAATATATCAATTTTTAATTTTTAT
>NZ_NFOE01000055.1 GCF_002179635.1 Campylobacter jejuni
GGGGGGGGGGAGATATCTCAACACTTCCAATTATTCTTATTGGAAGCTCTCACGGCGGATATGTCTCACATCTAATGGCAAAATTAATGCCATGGGAAATTGATGGGGTTATAGATAATTCATCTTATGCTAAAGTTTTTCTACCCTTAGTTGGTTTTACAAAAGAACTTGATTTTATAAATTATTATGAAACTTCTTTATTGGATGATAACTACAAACATATAAAATTTAATGCTTTTACAAAAACACATTTTACAAGTAATCCTAACTCACCCTATTATTTTTCAAAAGCCTTTAGAAGAATACGTAATATTTTAGATGAAGAACATTTACAAATTCAAGCACAATTTCCAAAAACCATTTATAGATCTTATCATAGTATGCAAGATTTGAGAATTGCTCCACCTGAAGATAAAATTCAACTTTACAAAACACTAAAAAAACTTGGTTTTGACGCTGACTTAACAATAATTGAAAAAGAAAGTCAAGTTGATGGAAAATTTATAAAAAATCTTGAACATGGTATGGGTATGTCCTTAAAAATGCTAATCAATAAAGAACTGCCAATAGTATTAGAAAAAATCTCAAAACAAAAGAAAAAAACAATAGTTAAAAAAATTACCTATCCAAGTGAAAATTTACTTTATACTTTTTCGAAAAACGAAAATGATTTTCCGCAGTTTTTTTTAGATTATCATTAATTTTATAATATTTTATATTTAAAATTTGATAAAATCCTATAAACTATTTCAAAGAAAATACTATGGAAAAACCATCAATTCAAAATTTAACGGATTTTTTAATCGAATATATTAGTGTTTTTTTAAGTGCTGGAACTTACACAGCAAGAGTGGCAAAGTGTGTTGGAAGAATAGCTAATGCATATGGTTATGAGATTAATATGAATTTTTTCTTTCACCATACCACACTAAATATTTTTGATAAAAATGATAATTCCATACAAAGAACCTATATCATACCTAATAAGTACAATCATATTAATTTTAAACTTATTTTAGAGCTCAGTGCATTAAGCTGGCAAATTTATGATCATAAATACAACCTAGAAGAAGCTAAATTTTCTCTTTTAAAACTCAAACAAAGCAAAAGAAATCCTTTTTTAGCTAATTTATTTTTAGTTTCAGTAGCAAATTCAGCCTTTTGCAAGCTATTTGGAGGAGATTTTTACGGCTGTTTATTTGTGTTTTTAGCTACTTTAGTAGGTTTTAGCTTAAGAGTTTTACTCACCAGAATAAAAATCGATTTAAGAATTCAATACATTATTTGTTCTTTTTTATCCTCACTTATTGTATTTTTTGGAGTGGATTTAAAACTCGTGCAAGAAGCCAATGTTGCTTTGGGTTCTAGTATATTGTATTTAATTCCTGGGGTTTATTTTATAAACTCCGTTATAGACATTTTAAAAGATCATATTCTTATGGGACTTAGTCGTATTATAAGCGTAGTGATATTAGTGTGTTGTATTGCCATTGGAATTTATACTACTCTTGGTATTAATGATTTTGGGATTTTAAGATGATTGATTATTCTTCTATACTTTGGGATATGTTTTTTGCGGCTTTAACAGGTTTTGGTTTTGCTTATGTGTGCAATCCACCCTTTAAAACACTCATACTCTCAGCCATACTAGCCGCTATAGCTCATGGCATGCGTTTTACTTTAATGGGATATTTTGGTTTTCAAACCTTAGCTATTGCAACCTTTATAGCTTCTTTTAGCATAGGTTGTCTTGGATTATTTTTGGCCAAAATTTTTAAAACGCCTGCTGAAATTATAGCTTTTCCTGCTCTCATTCCTATGATACCTGGAATTTATGCCTATAAAGCAATTTTATATCTTATTTCATTTATACGCTCAGAAGATATCAACGAAAAAACTAATTTCTTAATTCAATTTTTTGATCATTTTTTCACAACACTTTCAGTAACATTAGCCTTAGCAGTAGGAGTAAGCGTGACCTTGCTTTTGTTTTTTGAACAAAGCTTTATGATGACAAGAAGTATCAAAAAAAGCAAAAATCACGATCAAAATTAATCGTGATTCATTTTATTTTTTGCTTCTATTCCCATAAGCGCAAAAGCTGTTTTAATACTCAAAGCACATATAGCAAAAAGTTTTAAAAGCTCATCTTCATTGCTTGAGCCAACAACTTTATTTTCATTATAAAATTTATGAAATAAAGAAGCTAAATTTTTTAAATAATCAGGAATTTTTTGCAAGGCTCTTGACTCAAATGCATCATTAAGTACTGCTTTTAAATTTAAGCTTTCAAACAAAAGATTCATACCATCTTCATTTAAACTCTCAAATTTAGCATATATAACATCATTTACACTCTTACCTGCCTTGGCAAATACTTGATGAATTCTCGCATGAGCATAATTAATATAATACACAGGATTAGAGCTATCTTCTTTTTTAAACTCATCTACATCAAACTCCAAATGTGTATCGCATTTTTTACTAATAAAAATATATCTTAGCACATCACTACCAAGTTCTTCTAAAACATCACCCATTAAAATGAAATTTCCTGCTCTTTTACTCATTTTATAAGGCTCGCCATTTTTTAACAATGAAACCATTTGTGCTAAGATAATTTCAAGATTTTGACTATCATGACCTAAAAATTCCATAGCAGCTTTCATTCTAGCAATATAGCCGTGATGATCAGCCCCCCATATATTAATACACTTATCATAACCGCGGCTCATTTTATCTTTATGATAAACTATATCAGCAGCTAGATAAGTTCCTTTTCCATCATCTTTAATAATCACACGATCTTTTTCATCACCTTTAGCACTTGATGCAAGCCATATTTTACCATCTTGCTCATAAGTACCGCCATGCTCTTTTAAGGCTTTTAAAGTATTTTCTAATTCACTATAATAGCTTGTTTCACTCACATAAGTATCAATAAATATCTTAGCATCGGCTAAATTTTGCTTAATAATTTTTAGCATTTTATCCTTAGCCCAAAGTGCTAATTGCGGAATATTTCCTTCTATAAAAAAATCTTTTTCAAATTCAGCAAAAGCCTCTTTTGCTACATCTATGATATATTCACCTTTATAATACTCATCAGGATATTGAACTTGCTCTTTTAAGCAATGTTCTTTTACTGCAAGCAATATAGAAAGACCTAAAAGATAAATTTGATTACCCGCATCGTTAACATAATATTCTGTATCAAATTTATATCCTAAATGTCTAGCAACCCTAGTTAAAGTATCACCAAAAATAGCCCCTCTAGCATGCCCTATGTGTAAAGGTCCTGTTGGATTTGCACTAACATATTCAAGTAAAAAACTCTGCTCTTTTTTCTCATCTTTTGCAAAATTTTCACTATCGCTTAAAGCTTGTGTAGCTAAAGAATTTAAAAAAGCTCTTGAAAGCTTAAAATTTACATAACCATTTAAAGCTTCTACACTTTCAAAACATTCACAATCTTTTAACTTAGCAACAACATCATTAGCAATTATCATGGGATTTTGCTTTAATTCTTTAGCCAAAGAAAAAGCTAAAGGTGTAGCAAAATGAGCTAGATTTTTATTCTTAGGATTTTCTAAGATAAAATCTCTTCCTAATTTTTCTTTAATTTTTTTATAAACTAAAGTTTTCAATGTTTTACCTTAAGCTTTTTTTACTTCTTCATTGTTTTCTTTTACAAGCACATCTTTTTCATTAATTTTTTCAATTTTTTGTGCATCTTCTTGAACGATTTTTTTATCATCTTCTGTGTTCATTTCATCTTTAAAAGTTTTAATACCTTTTCCTAGACCTTTGGCAAGCTCTGGAATTTTTTTTGCACCAAAAAGTAACACTACTATAAGTAATATAATCAACCATTGGGTTCCACTTGGCATATGCATTTTATTCTCCTTTATTCCATTGAATTTGAATTTGTTTTAAATCATGTTTTGTACTTTTTAATTTTGAAGCTTCAAAAACCGCTTCTAACTCTCTATAGCTTTTTTCAAGATCATCATTTATGATTAAAAAATCATACCGATCCAAATAAGCCATTTCATCACTAGCATTTTCTAATCTTTTGCTAATATCTTCTATTTTATCAGTATTTCGCTTAAGCAATCTTTTTTCAAGTTCTTTTTTATTTTTGGTTGTAATAAAAACAGAAGTAATATATTCAGGCATTTTTTCTTTAGCTATACAAAAACCTTGCACATCGATATCAAAAACAACACTTTTACCCTCTTGCAATGCTTTTTTTACAGGGATTAATGAGGTGCCATAATAATTTTTATGCACCAAAGCCCACTCTAAAAAATTGCCTTTTTCTATACCTTGTTTAAATTCTTCTTCACTGATAAAAAAATAATCTACTCCATTTTTTTCATTTTCCCTAGGAGCTCTTGTTGTGCTTGAAATAGAAAAATAAATATTATCTTTTTCTTTAAAAAGCCTTTGAAGCAAGGTGCTCTTACCTGCTCCACTTGGCCCTGAGATGATTAAAATTTGACCACTCAATGTTTATCCTCATCAAAGCTTATATTAATGTTTATATTCATTTTCATGCCTTTTAAGGCTGCTTTTAAAGTATCATCAGTAATACTTGAAGTAATAGTTTGAGCTATGCTTTTACTAAGCTCATTTACCATTTCATCTTCTTGTAAATTTTCTACTTTTTCTTCAGTATTTACCTTGCTCTCTTCTTTCTTTTCTACAATAACTGGAGCAAGCTCTTCACCTAAAGCTAACATAATATCATTTTCATTTAAATTTGCAAACTCATCTTGTGTATCATCTAAAATTGCGCCTATATTTTCCTCTATATTTTCCTCTATATTTTCCTCTATATTTTCCTCTATATTTTCCTCTATATTTTCCTCTATATTTTCCTCT
>NZ_NFOE01000091.1 GCF_002179635.1 Campylobacter jejuni
TGTTTATTGTATTTTAAATAAATAAATAATAAAATTTTTTTATAAATTTTATTATAAAGAAGGGTTTATATGTATTTTAAGAATGATTTGCAACAATGTTTAAAAAAATTTGTTGAAAAAGTAGAAGAATTAAAAAAGGAAGAAACCATAAAAGGTTCTGAACCTAGTTTACATAAAAATCAAATTGATGGATTAATAAAAGAGCTCAATTATGTGTGTAGTGTTAATTTTGGTAGCGGAAAATTAAGTGATTATCCTGCTATAAATTTTTTTAGAAAAGATATACTTCATAAAAATTATGCAAATGGAGAAAAACCATCGCAGCAACATGGCATGTATATTTGGTTTTCTTATGCTCACAAAATAAGAATTCTATATTTAAAACTTACCGCGGCTGATAAGTATATAAAAGAAGAATTTGATTGTAAGGCTTTGCATGATTTAGAAAAGCATACAGGAGGCATATTTAATAATATAAAAAGTGACTATTGTTTTAGTATAGAAGACTTTATTGTTGATGATTTTGACAAATATAAAGAAAAAATATATAACAAATTTGATAATCTGGTTGAACTATTTAATAAATTTCCTCAAAAAGATTTTATAAAAATAAATAAAAATATTAAATTAAAAGAGAATAACACACAAAAAATATCAAGCATAAATCCGTCTTTAAATCAAATTCTTTATGGGCCTCCAGGGACGGGAAAAACTTATCATACTATAGATAAAGCCTTAGAAATTATATCAAAAGAAGAAAAAATACAAATTCCAAGTGAAGATGATAGAATAAATAGAAAAAAAATGTTTGATGAGTATGTAGAAAAGGGTCAGATAGTTTTTACTACTTTTCATCAAAGCTATGGATATGAAGAATTTGTAGAAGGCATAAAGCCTCGCATAGATAGAGAAAATTCTAAGGAAGTAGAGTATGAAATAAAAGATGGAATTTTTAAAGAACTTTGTCAAAAAGCTTTGGATAATTACAAAGCATCTTTATTAACACAAGAAGAATTTGTAAAGAGTGAAGATTTAGAAAACAAAATAGAATTTTTTTTAGATGAATTGGTAGATCAACAAAAATTTATAGAAAAAACTCAAAGTGGTGGATTTAAATTAGAAGAATATAATGAAAAATATAGAATTATCACAGGTGATACTAATGCAAATTTGTATTTAAATTTAGAAATTTTTAAAACGCTTTTGGAAAATAAAGATAAGATTATAAACGGAAGAAGCATTAAGCAAATTTTAAATCATAAACATAGAAGACAAATTGATAGTTATTATTTTCAGCTAGTTAAATTATTTAAAGAACGAGAACAAGATTATAAAGTAGATAATAATTCTAGTAAAAAGCCGGATTTAAAACCTTACATAATCATCATAGATGAGATTAATCGTGGAAATGTAAGTAAGATTTTTGGTGAACTTATAACCTTGATAGAGCCTAGCAAAAGAATAGGTGAAAAAGAAGAGTTGAGAGTAAGATTGCCTTATAGCGGTGAAGAATTTGGAGTGCCTAAGAATGTTTATATCATAGGTACTATGAATACAGCTGATAGAAGTATAACTTCACTCGATACAGCTTTGCGAAGACGCTTTGAATTTGTCGAGATGATGCCTAAACCTAGTAAACTATCTAAAATTGAAGATATAGATTTACAAGAATTATTAAAAGCTATCAATACGCGTATAGAATACTTGCTAGATAGAGAAAAGACTATAGGCCATGCATTTTTTATAGGTATTGATAGTTTAGATGACTTAAAAAAAGTTTTTCAAAATAAAATTATCCCATTATTGCAAGAGTATTTTTACAATGATTATGCTTTGATAAATGCAGTTTTAAATGATAATGGTATGATTTTTGAAGATAAAAAAGATGATAAATATCTTCAAAAAAAGAATTTATATAATGTTGATAATGAGAGAAATATTTATACTATCGCTCCATTTGATGATGAAATTTGGAACGATATAAAAACATATCAAGCAATTTATGATGATAAAATAACAAATAAAACAAAAAACGAAAATGAATAACACCTTTTCTATCATCGAATACCAAGATTTTTCTAAAGAAGATTTAAAAGAAATTTTCAAAGAAAAAGCTGAAATATTTTATAAAGAGCTAGAAGACTTTGCAAAAAATAATGAAAGTCTTCTAGGCTTTAAAAGTAAAAACGCCTTAAAAGCTAAAAATTATGTCGGCATTATACAGACTAAAAGCGGTGTTTTAGAAATCTTGCCAAAATGCACAAATTTGGATAGCTATAAAGAAAAAAAAGATAAATCTTTGAAAGTTTCAAAGAGCAAGTTAAATCATGCCTATACAATAAGCAATGGTAATAAATTATATACTAATTTTAGCTATTTTCAAGAATATAAAATTGTGAAAAACATTAAAGTAAAGAAATGGTATAGTATAAAAGAGATAAATTTCAACCCCAAAAATCTTTTGATCAACATGCTAAAAACCTTAAAAAATTCTCCCTTTAAAAAATCTCAAATTTCATCTTTGCAAATTGCTAAAATGCCTTTGCTTGAAGTATTTATCACGATGTTTTTAGATGAATTTGATAGTGTGTATAAAAAAGGTTTGATGAGATCTTATGTAAGTAGCGAAGAAAATAGAACTTTTTTAAAAGGAAAATTACTTTTTAATGAGCATATAAAATCAAATTTAATACACAAAGAAAGATTTTTCACAAGTAGCGATGAGTTTGTTTTAGACATAGCTCCAAATCGCTTGATAAAATCAACGCTAAATTTTTTAAAATCCAAAACAAGCTTGAATAAATTTAAAATCATCAAAGCTATGCAAATGCTTGATGAGGTAGAGTTTTCTAAAAATTATGAGAAAGATTTTAGTTTTAAAATTTCAAGACATTTTGATTATTATGAAAATATACTTTCTTGGTGTAAGGTATTTTTACAAAATCAAAGCTTTGCTCCATATAAAGGCAAAAACGAAGCCTTTGCTTTGCTTTTTCCTATGGAAAAACTTTTTGAAAACTATGTGGCTTATATGTTTAAACTTGCTAATCCTAGTGAAAATATAAAAACTCAAAGCAGTGGAAAGTATCTAATCTCAAAAAATGATGAAAAATGTTTTATGTTAAAGCCTGATTTATATATAGAAAATAAAATGATCTTAGATACCAAATGGAAAATTCCAGATGATAACGAAGATGAGAAAAAACATGGTATATCACAAAGTGATTTATATCAAATGTTTGCTTATGCAAATAAATACGAGATAAAGGAAATTTATCTCATTTATCCTCTATGTGAGAGAACTTTTGACTTAAGAGAGAAATTAAAAACCAAAGATATTAAGTTTTTAGCACAAGGTTTTTTAAAAGCTTGCGATGAACATGTAAAGCTTAAGGTGTTTTTTGCACCTTTGCCTTTTTAGGAAGTAATATGAATCACGAATTTTATATGAATTTAGCCATAGATGAAGCTTGGAAATATCAGCTTTTAACCTACCCAAATCCAGCCGTAGGCTGTGTGATCTTAGATAAAAATGGCAAGATTTTAAGCATAGAAGCACACAAAGAAGCAGGTAAGGCTCATGCAGAACTTGAAGCAGTGAGTAAAGCCTTAAAAGCACTTAATCCAAATTTAGATTTACCACAAAATGCAAATGATTTGCATGAGTTTATTTGTCAAAATCATCAAGGGTTATTAAAAGGCGCTAGTGCTTATGTGAGTTTAGAGCCTTGCAATCATCATGGCAAAACCCCACCTTGTGCGAAACTTTTTAGCACGCTTGGTTTTAGCGAAGTTTTTATCGCCACTAAAGATGAGCACAAGCTCGCAAGTGGTGGAGCAGAGTTTTTAAAAGATCAAGGCATAAAAATTCACATGGGAATTTGCGAGCAAAGAGCCAAAGAGCTTTTAAAACCTTTTTTAAAATGGCAAAAATCAAGCTTTAAATTTTTTAAACTAGCCCTTTCTTTGAATGGTTCTGCTTATGGTAAAATCGTAAGTTCTAAAGCAAGTAGAACCTATGCTCATGCATTACGTTCAAAGCTTGATTTACTTGTAGTAGGTGGAGAAACTATAAGACATGATAGGCCTATTTTAGATGCAAGGCTAGCTCAAGCTAAAGCACCAAATTTATGCATACTAAGCCGTCAAAATTTAGAAAGTTTTGATCCAAACATTCCTTTATTTAGCGTGCCCAAAAGAGAAATTTTTACAAGTATTCCTAGTGAAGCCAAGTTTATCATGTATGAGGGTGGGGAGAATTTTTTAAAAGCCTTTAAAGATGAGTTAGATATGCTTTTAATTTTTTCAAGCTCAAATTTAAATACCTTTGAAAATGTTAAGTTAGATTTAAAGCTAAAGCCTTTATACAAAGGCTTTTTAGAAAATGATACTTATGGATTTTATGAGATTATTAAATCTTAGTAGATTTTTTGTGAGCTTACTTGTGTGAAAAATCGTGCTAAAGTGTTAGCAAAAAAGCCAGCACTTTGCTCTTCTAATCGTTTTAAAAATTTATCTATAGCATCTTCTTTTTGCCAGATAGGGTTTTGCACTTTGGCTAGTTTTTCTAACTCTTTTTTGGCTTGCTCGTAATTGCCTATTTTATCAATGAGTTTTAATTTTAAAGCCTCATTTGCTAAAAACACTTTCGCATCAGCCCATGAGCTTGTTTGGTTTAAGTCTAGCTTGCGATTTTTAGCGACAAATTGTGTGAAAAGTTCATAGCTTTGATTAGCTAAATTTTGTAAAAAGTCTTTTTCATCTTCGCTCCATTTACGCATGAAAGTTCCTGCTTCTTTATAGCTTCCTGCTTTGATAGTTTGCTCATTTATGCCAAGTTTTTGTGCAAGCTCACTTATTTCAAAGCCTTGCATGATCACCCCAATAGATCCTACAAAGCTAGCAGGATTAGCGATGATCATATCAGCTCCCACTGCACTTAGGTAGCTTCCACTTGCTATAGTTCCACCTGCATACACTACCACAGGCTTTTTAGCTTTAAGATCTTGTATAGCTAAGGCTATTTCCATGCTTGGTGCAAAAGCTCCACCAGGGCTATCTATAAAAAGCAAAACCCCTTTTATAGCTTTATCATCTTTGGCTTTGTAAATTTGTTCTAAAAGATTACTCGCATCGCTAATTTCACCTTTAAGATTAATTTGTGCTAAGTTTGCATTAGAAAGTTTGGCATTATCTCCACTTGGAGTAAGGATTAAAAACACGATAAACAAAAACACAAAGGTTTTAAAATAAGTGTTGATATAAGAAATGATTTTTCCAATTCCTTTAAAAAATGATTTTATAATTTGCATTCTTTCCCTTCTATAAAAAGTTTTAACACTTCTTTGCTTTGTAAGATAAATTGCAAAGGAAGTTGTTTTAAATTTGTACTATTTGGTAAAGCAAAAAGACTAAAATCAGCGATTTTGCCTTTTTGAATTTGGCCTAGGTTTAAATTTAAAGCTTTTGCGGCTTTGTTTGTTGCCATTAAAAGCAATATTTTAGCAAAATTTTCTAACTCAAAATCATCATGTATAAGTAAATTTGCTCTCATTTCATCAAGCATACTTAAAGAAGTGTTTGAGCTTAAACCATCGGTTCCTAGATGGATATTAATACCATTTTTTAAAGCAGATTTTAATTTAAAAGTGTTTTTACTCAAAAGTCTGTTTGAAAAAGCACAATGTGTTATTGAGTGTAAATTTTTATCTAGCAAATCCCATTCTTTAAAATACACACAATGAGTAAATAAAGTCCTTTGGCCTTTAAAAAGCTCTAAAAAGCTTTGTGGAGTGTAAAATGGCATAGGATTTTTACTAAATTTAGCCAAGCTCTTTTTAAAACCACCTTTTTTAAACCTTAGCCAGTTGTTTTCATGATTACTTTCAAGAAAATGCGTGCTTAGTAAATGATCATTTTCTCTAGCAAGTTTTATAGCAAATTTGGCAAGCTCTGGGTGAGTTGAGTAGGGTGCATGTACTGAAATAGCAGGGATAAATTTAGAAGTTTTAAAACTCATACTTTTTTCATAACGAGTTAAAAATTCCTCTTTTTTAGCTTGGATAAAATTTGCATTTGAACCTAAAATTTCATTAAAAAATATCACTCTAGCTTGTGAATTGACACAAGGGTTTAAATCACCCCCAAAGCTTGAAATTTCTCCTATGGTAGCAGTGCCACTTTTTAGCATTTTATGGATATTTTGTGAGATTAATTTTTCTTTGGCTTTTTCGTTTAATTGCTCGCGGTTATTAAAAACACTATCAAGCCATTTTAAAAAGTCTCCAAAGACTAAATTTCCACTATTTGCACTAAATTCTAAATGCGTGTGCGGGTTGATAAAAGCAGGTAAAAGTAAGGTATCTTTTAGAGTTGGTATAAGCTTAGCTTGTGGGTAGGATTTTTGTAAATTTTCTAAGCTATCAATTTCTAAAATATTATTATCAAAAAGAACTGCTTTGTTTTCTAAAATATTAAAATCATCATCGCAAGTTAAGATGATTTTAGGTGCTATTATAAACATTTTACCTCCTTTAAAAAGGGAAATTGTAGCTAAAATTTAGCTTTAAAATGCTATAATATAGTAAATTTTACTAAATAAAGGTTAGATTATGAAAGTTATGGTGATACAAGGACCAAACATCAATATGCTTGGTGTGAGAGAAACTCATATTTATGGCAATATGAAAATGGAAGATATCCATGAGCAAATGAAGCAAGCTGCAAAACAAGCTAATGTAGAGATTGAGTTTTTTCAAAGTAATTTTGAAGGTGAGTTAGTTGATAAAATTCAAGAATGCTTAGGCAGTGTAGATGGAGTGATTATTAATGCAGCTGCTTATGCACACACTTCTATAGCAATCCGCGATGCGATTGCAGCGATTAATATGCCTGTGATTGAAGTGCATATTAGCAATACTTATAGAAGAGAAGAATTCAGACAAAAAAGCATGATAGCACCAGTTTGTGCAGGTAGTGTGGTAGGTTTTGGTCCTTTTGGTTATCATATGGCTTTAATGGGACTTTTCCAAATTTTTGATCAAATCAATGCATATAAAGCAGCTCAAGCAAAAGCACAACAAGCAAATCAATGAATTTTATCTTAAAAAACGAAAATGCACTTTTTTATGAGTGTGGCTATTCTTGCGATAATGCTTTGTTTTTAAAACTTGAAGATGAAGCATTTTTCATCACTGATGCAAGATATAGCTTTGAAGCTAGTGAAATGATAAAAAATGCTAAGGTAGTTTTAGCACAAGATCTTTTTGCTAGTGCTAGAGAGCTTTTAGAAAAAGCAGAAATTGATAGGGTGTGTTTTGACCCAAAAGACTTTAGTTATTTTGAATTTAAAGAACTTAGTAAAAGTGCAAATATCGTTTTTGAAGAAAAATTAGACTTGAGTAAAAACAAGCGCATTATAAAAAATGCTAAGGAATTACAACTTTTGCAAAAGGCTGTAAATTTTGGCAAAGAATGCTTTGAAGAATTTGCTAAATTTATCAGCCAAGAAGGCCATGGAAAAAGTGAAAAAGAATTGCATTTTAAAGCATGTGAAATTTTTCAAAAAAAAGGTGCTTTAGGACTTTCTTTTTCACCTATTGTAGCTATTAATGAAAATGCGGCTAAAGCACATGCTTTACCTAGTGATAAATGTTTAGAATATGGAGATTTGTTATTAGTTGATGCGGGTGTGGTTTTTCAAAGGTATTGTTCTGATCGCACAAGAACGGCTTGTTTTGATGAGAATGGTATAGTCTTTGATAAAAATAAGCCAAATTTTAAAGATAAAGAAATTACGCAAATTTATGAGGTGGTTAAACAAGCTCAGCTTCAAGCCATAGAAAAAGCACGCGTTGGTATGATGGCAAGTGAGCTTGATTTTATCGCAAGAGAAGTGATTAAAAACGCAGGTTTTGAAAAAGAATTTATTCACAGCTTAGGACATGGAGTAGGGCTTGATATACATGAGTTGCCAAACATTAGTCCAAGAAGTGATTATGAGCTAAAAGAAGGTATGGTATTTACCATTGAACCTGGAATTTATATCAAAGATAAACTTGGCATTAGGATAGAAGATATGGTCTATCTTGATAAAGAAAAGGCAGTGGTATTATAATTTGCTGATTAAAGGGGCTAGAAGGTTAGAAAAAATTCGTTTTTTTCCTTTTTATTCAAAGGCAGATAAAAAAGGAAAATACATAGCCATTATAGGACTTGGAAGCAATATAGAAGATGAGAAAAAACGCTTTCGGAGTTTATTTAGGCTTTTAATGCAAGATAAACGCTTGCAAGTATTGCAAACATCGCCATTTTTAATTAATAAAGCTTTTGGTTTTGAAGAGCAAAAAGACTTTACCAATGCAGTGATGGTTGTTAGCACAAGTTTGCATGCAAGAGCACTTTTAAAAGTTTTGTTTTTTTATGAGTTTAAATTCAAAAGAAAAAGAACTTTTAAAAATGCTCCTAGAACGCTTGATTTGGATTTGTTGTATTTTTCAAAAAAAGCGCGTAAAGATGAGTATTGCACAGTGCCTCATGTAGGGGTAAATGATAGAATTAGCGTAACTTTGCCTTTGGGCTTGTTAAGATAAGGAAAAATATGGGACAATTGATTCATACTTTTACAGTTGAAAGCACAGATGAGATTATACCTAAGGTTAAGCAAGATTATGGCGATAAGGCTTTGATAGTAACTAATAAGCAAATTCGTCCAAAAACCATCAATCAAAAGCCTTTATACGAGGTTATAGTGGCGATTGAAGAAGCTGATTATGAAGAGCATTTAAAACAAAACAATTTACCTATGCCACCAAAGAAAAAACCAAACACAGCAAGTTTTCCTGAGGCTAAAATTCAAGCACCAAAACTTGAAGATGAAAAAAAAGAAGAAGATGTAGTGCTTGATTTTTCTTCAAAAGCTAAGCAAAAACCTATTAATCCTTATTTAAATACAAGCAAAAAAGATGATAATTTTTTAAATTTAAAAAATAAACTTTCTCAGGTTAGTTCAGAAATTAGCAAAGTTTCAAACTATCAAGATTTTTCTATGCCAAATCCAAATTATGATAAAAAAATTGAAGCCTTTGAAAAGCAAATGAATAAGCTTAATGATAAGATGAATTTGCTTGTGGATATGATGTGGGATGATAAGGCAGATTTACGTAAAGAACTAGCTATACCACCTGAGTTTGCAAGTATTTATAAGCAAGCTAAGGCAAGTGGCATGCAAGAAGCGCATTTAGAAGCCATTATGAAAGCGACTATTGAAAATATGCCAAGCACTATGAAAGCAAATCAAGAAGCAGTGCAAAGGTATTTTTACTCACTTTTGCGTAATATGCTTCCATGTCGTTTAGAAAGTGAAATTAAAAAGCAAAAAATCATGATGTTAGTAGGCCCAACAGGAGTGGGTAAAACTACCACTTTAGCTAAACTTGCTTTTCGCTATGCTTATGGAGATAGACGCTATAAAACCGGTATTATAACTCTTGATACTTATAGAATAGGTGCAGTAGAGCAACTTTTTCAATATGCTAAGATGATGAAACTTCCTATTATTGATAGTATAGAGCCAAATGATTTAGATGATGCGATTAGAAGTTTAAATACTTGTGAGGTTATTTTAGTAGATACAACCGGAAATTCACAGTATGATAAAGCAAAACTTGAAAAAACAAAAGAATTTTTATCGCATTCTAATGCGCAAATTGATGTGAATTTAGTGCTTTCAGCAAATACAAAATATGAAGATTTATTAGAAACTTATAATAATTTTTCATTTTTAAATATAGACACTTTAATCATTACTAAATTTGATGAAACAAAAGTATTTGGAAATGTGTTTTCTTTACTTTATGAAACTAGCACTCCGATGAGCTTTTTTTCCATAGGTCAAGAAGTACCTGATGATATAGAAGTGGCTAATAGTGACTTTTTAGTGCGTTGCGTGTTAGAAGGTTTTAGAAGGGATGAAAATGAGTAATCAAGCAGAAAAATTAAAAGATCTAGTAAAAAATGAAAACTCAAATGTAAAACATACTCATTTTATCGCAGTTACTAGCGGTAAAGGTGGGGTTGGAAAAAGTACTTTTAGTGCAAATTTGGGCAACATCCTAGCTAAAAATGGTTATAAAGTAGGGCTTTTTGATGCAGATATAGGGCTTGCAAATTTAGATGTGATTTTAAATGTGCGTGTGGAAAAAAACCTTTTGCATGTTTTAAAGGGTGAGTGCTCGCTAGAAGATATTTTAATAGAAATAAAGCCAAATTTATGGCTTATCCCAGGTGAGAGTGGCGATGAAATTTTAAAATACAATGATAAAAATATTTATGAGAGATTTTTAAATCAAACAAGTATTTTAGATGATTTAGACTTTTTAATCATTGATACAGGAGCGGGTATAGGTGGTAATATAGGAAATTTCTTAGAAATGTCTGATGAGGTTATTGTCATCACTGTGCCTGATCCTGCTGCGATTACTGATGCTTATGCTACTATAAAAACCACTTCAAAAACTAAAGAGAATTTATTAATGGTGTTTAATGTTGTTAAAAATGAAAATGAGGCTTTGAGAATTTTTGATAATATTAAAAAAGTAGCAGATATTAACATTAAGCATAATTTAAATTTAGAATTTTTAGGATTTTTAGGTCAAAGTAAAGATATTAGTTCTAGTATTAAAAAAAGAACTTTATTTAGTGATGATGATACAAATGCAAGTGATGAGCTAAAAACCATAGCCTCTAAGCTTTTGTATAGATTGGAACAAAAAGTGCTTAATAATGTGGGAGATAAAAGCATTATGAGTTTTTTCAAAAAGCTTTTGGATCGTTTTTAGATTGAGGGAAAAAGATGAGACCAGAGAATTTTGTTGCTTTTTTTACTGTTTGTGGTTTTTTTATAGGATTAATGTTTACCATAGTTAATATAGAAGATGCAGTAGAGATAGTTGTATATACTTGTTTGATTACTTTTGTATTTTATGTGTTAATCCATATAGTAATTATGATCTTTGTAGATGCAAATAAAATTAGCGGTAGAAGCTTTAATAAAGAAAAATACGAAAATGAAAACAATAGTTTTATAGCAGAATTAGCTGCAAGAGAAAAGAAAATGGATTACTTGCTTGAAAAACTTCAAGAAGAGCGTGAAGACCTTAAAAAACTTGAAAGCTCTTCAAAAAGAAAAGTAAAACATGCAGCCGCATAATGCCTATGCTTCTACGCTAAAAAAAGAACAAGATGACTTAGTCATCTCTTATATGCCAGCATTAAGAGCTATGGCTTTTAGACTTAAAGAGCGTTTGCCTGCAAGTATTGATGTAAATGATTTAATTAGTATCGGCGTAGAAGAGATGATTAAACTCTCACGTCGCTATGATAAAGAACAAAATGATAATTTTTGGGGCTTTGCAAGAAAAAGAGTAAATGGAGCTATGCTTGATTATCTAAGAAGCCTTGATGTAATGAGTAGAAGCAATAGAAAAATCATCAAAGATATTGACGCTATTATAGATGAGTTTTATCAAGAAAATGAAAAAGAACCTGATGATGAGTATTTAGCACAAAGACTTAATTTAGAAGTAGAAAAGGTAAAAGAAGCAAGAGCAGCTCATGCTATATCGCTTGTTATGCCTTTAGATGAACAACTAAATTGCTTTAATGATAGCAATATCATAGAACAAATAGAAAAAGAAGAATTAATAGAAAAAATCAACGCAGTTTTGGAAGAATTTAAAGAAAGAGAAAAGCTTGTAATACAGCTTTATTATTATGAAGAATTAAATTTAAAAGAAATCGCAGAGATTTTAGAGATTAGCGAGTCAAGAATTTCACAAATTCATAAGCGTTTGCTTAAGAAGATTAGAGAAAGGCTAGTTTAATGGCTGAGATACTTTCCCAAGAAGAAATTGATGCTCTTTTAGAAGTTGTTGATGATGATAGTGATGACAGTACTGCTTCTTCAAAACTAGAAGAAATAGAAGATAAAAGAGATATAGTAGTATATGATTTTAAGCGTCCAAATAGGGTTTCTAAAGAACAACTTCGTTCTATTAAAGGGATTCATGATAAATTAGCAAGAAATCTTGCTTCACAAATTTCATCTATGATGAGAAGTATAGTTGAGATTAAACTTCACTCAGTAGATCAAATGACTTATGGTGAGTTTTTGATGTCTTTACCCTCGCCAACAAGTTTTAACGTTTTTTCGATTAAGCCTTTAGATGGAAACTGTGTTTTAGAGATTAATCCAAGCATTGCTTTCCCTATGATAGACAGACTTTTAGGTGGTCAAGGCGAAAGTTTTGACACCTTAAGAGAGCTTACAGAAATCGAGCTTAATTTGCTTGATTCTATTTTGCGTATTATTATGCAAAGACTTAAAGAAAGTTGGATGAATGTTACTGAAATTTATCCAAGTGTAGAAGCGAAAGAATCAAGCCCAAATGTTGTGCAAATTGTTTCACAAAATGAGATTGTTATCATGGTGGTAATGGAGATTATCATCGGAAATTCAAGTGGTATGGTAAATATTTGCTATCCGGTTGTGCATTTGGAAAGTATTTTGAGTCGTTTGGCAAATCGTGATATTATGATGGGTGAAACTTCGGCTAAAAAGTCAAGAAATAAAGAACTTAAAACCTTGATCGGTCGTGCTGAGGTAATTTATGAAGCTATGCTTGGTAAGACTTTTATCAATGTGAATGAATTTTTAGATTTAAAACAAGGAGATATTTTAAAGCTTGATAGAAGCGCAGATGATAAAGCTATAGTGGCTATTGATAAAAAAGAAGTATTCTTAGCTCAAGTGGGACTTCATAGATTTAGAAAGTCGATTAAAATCTTAGAACTTATCAAAACAGATAAAGATGAGATTAAAGAAATGCTTGAAAAATATGAAGATGAAAGAAGAGCAAAAGCAAATTCGTATGATGATAATGAAGAACTAGAAGAGGAAGACGATGATCAATGATTTTTTAGGCATATTCGTCAATGAATGTGTAAGTACAATAGAAGGTTTAACAGGAAAAAGTGCTGAATTTAGTGAGTATTATGAGTATGATGTAAATTCTCAAGATTCTATGACTCCACCATTAGTTAGTGCTACTTTTAGCGTTAATAATGAAATGAAAATCAAAATCCTAGCCAGTGCAGTTTTAATGAGTGCAATTGGTGAGTGGATGATGGGAGAAGAAGAAATCTCCAAAAACAGTGAGCTAAATGAAGATGAAATGGATGCAGCCAAAGAAGCTATACAAAATATCATCTCAGCATTTTCTACAACCTTAGGCGCGCAAAAAGAAATTCCAAAAATGGAATTTAGTTTAGAAAATTGTGAATTTGTTGCAGATAGCTTAGAACTTGGTGGTTTTCATAAACTATATTTATACAATGTAAAAATAGCTGATTTAGAAGAAAAAATTTCTTTAGTATTTGATGAGAAAATTTATAAGATTTTAACTAAAACTGACTTAGAAGAAATCGTAGCAACAAATGAAGATCATACGCAAGATCATAAAGCCTTAGCTAATGTAGAAGAGCTAAGAAATATCGGTTTGATCATGGATGTACGCTTACCTATAAGAGTGCGTATAGGTAGTAAAAAAATGCTTTTAAAAGATGTTTTAACTATGGATATAGGTTCGGTTATCGAGCTTGATCAATTAGCAAATGATCCTTTAGAAATTTTAATAGGCGATAAAAAAATTGCTTATGGGGAAGTAGTTATCGTAGATGGAAACTTTGGAGTCCAAATTACTGAGATTGGCTCTAAAAAAGAAAGATTAGAACAACTAAGATGAAAGAATATATTATTGAGGACGTTGCTCATCTTAAAGAATTAGAAAAAATTCAAAAAGGCATAACCTTTTTTGGTTCTGCGCGTTTAAAAGCAGATAATGAATATTGTATTTTGGCTTCAAAATTGGCTCAAAAGTTAGCAGATCTTGGTTATAGTATCATCAGTGGCGGTGGTGGTGGCATTATGCAAGCTGCAAATTACGGGGCTATGCAAAGTCAAGCTTCACACTTAAAATCTTTTGGATTTAATATACATTTACCATTTGAGCAAAAAGCAAATGATTTTTTAGAGTATAATATCACTTTTAAGAGCTTAGCCATTCGCAAAATGGCTCTTATTCAAAAGAGTCTAGCTTTTGTGATTTTCCCAGGCGGCTTTGGAACATTAGATGAATTTTTTGAAATTCTTACTCTTAAACAACTTAGTTTTAAAAAAGATGTTCCTATTATTTTAGTTGGGCAAAAATTTTGGCAACCTCTTGATGAATTTATCAAAACTTCTTTACTAGGACTTGGAACTATATCTAAAAATGATGAGTTAAAGTATAGTATAAGTGATGATTTAGATGAAATTATAAGAATGATAAAGGAAAAAGATGAAAATTCTTGTTGCAATGAGTGGGGGTGTGGATAGTACTGTAACTGCTTATAAATTAAAACAAGCAGGACATGAGATCATAGGTTGTTATATGAAGCTTCATGGAAAAGCTAATTATCATGAAGATAATATACAAAAAGTTGAAAAAGTTGCTAAATTTTTAGACATTAAATACCATATTTTAGACTTACAAGAAGATTTTAAAAATCAAGTTTATATGCCTTTTGTTAATACTTACAAAGAAGGAAAGACGCCAAATCCTTGTGCTTTGTGTAATCGCTTTATCAAGCTTGGCAAGCTTTTGGAATTTGCTAAGAGTTTGGGTTGTGAAAAATTAGCCACAGGTCATTATGCAAGGATAGAAAATGGTTTGATTAAAACTGCAGTTGATGAGAGTAAGGATCAAAGCTATTTTTTAGCAAATGCAGATAAAGAGGCTTTGGGATATTTAATTTTCCCTCTTGGAGAGATGAAAAAAGAAGATGTGAAAAAATTTGCTTCCACAATCGATGTTTTAAAATCTTTTGCAACACAAAAGGAAAGTTCTGAAATTTGTTTTGTGGAAGATACTTATGTGCAAGTTTTAGATCAGTTTATGGATACTAAAATTCCAGGTATTGTAAGAGATAGTAGCGGTAAAGAAGTAGGAAAACACGAAGGTTATATGCATTATACCATAGGTAAAAGAAGAGGTTTTGAAGTGCGTGGGGCTCATGAGCCACATTTTGTATTAAAAATTGATCCTAAGAAAAATGAAATCATAGTAGGTAAAAAAGAAGAGCTTAAGATAAGTGAATTTAATCTTGATAATATTAATTTATTTATCGATGCTAAAGAATTAGATTGTGAAGTAAAAATACGCTATAGGTCAAGATCAACCCCGTGTAAAGTTTTGATTAATGAAGATAAAAGTGCAAAAATCATCTTACAAGAGCCTGTTTATGGGCTTGCTAGCGGACAAATGGCAGTATTTTACGATAAAGATTTGGTTCTTGCAAGTGGATTTATAAAATAATGCTAAAGTTTGATGTTTTTAAATAGCAGGAGTTAAAAATTAAGTTTTGTAAAATTATTTTACTATTAAGTGGTAGCTTGAAATTAATTTCTTATTTTAATCTTTTTTCAAGAGTAAGGCCATCATACTCGGTGGTTTTTTAAAATCTGTTTTAGAAATTTTATTATATAAATTTAATATAAGATGTATAAAAATTTTATATAATTTTAACTATAACAGTTAAATCAACAAAGAGTAATATTATGAGGATATTAGGTTTTGATATAGGAATTAATTCTATAGGCTGGGCTTTTGTAGAAAACGATGAGTTAAAAGATTGCGGAGTTAGGATATTTACAAAAGCTGAAAATCCGAAAAAAAATAAGGAATCTTTAGCCTTGCCTAGACGCAATGCAAGAAGTTCTAGAAGACGTTTAAAAAGAAGAAAAGCAAGATTAATTGCTATCAAGCGTATTCTTGCAAAAGAATTAAAACTAAACTACAAAGATTATGTAGCAGCCGATGGAGAACTACCTAAGGCTTATGAAGGGAGCTTAGCAAGCGTTTATGAGTTAAGATATAAAGCATTGACTCAAAAGTTAGAAACAAAAGACCTAGCAAGAGTGATTTTGCATATAGCAAAACATCGTGGCTACATGAACAAAAACGAAAAAAAATCAAACGACGCCAAAAAAGGAAAAATTTTAAGTGCTTTAAAAAATAATGCTTTAAAATTAGAAAACTATCAAAGCGTTGGAGAATATTTTTATAAAGAATTTTTCCAAAAATATAAAAAAAATACTAAAAATTTCATCAAGATCCGCAATACTAAAGATAATTATAATAATTGTGTTTTGTCAAGTGACTTAGAAAAAGAACTAAAGCTTATCTTAGAAAAACAAAAAGAATTTGGCTATAACTATAGTGAAGATTTTATAAATGAAATTCTTAAAGTCGCATTTTTTCAAAGACCTTTAAAAGATTTTTCACATTTAGTGGGAGCTTGTACTTTTTTTGAGGAAGAAAAGCGAGCTTGCAAAAATTCATATAGCGCTTGGGAGTTTGTGGCTTTAACTAAGATTATCAACGAAATAAAAAGCTTGGAAAAAATAAGCGGAGAGATTGTACCAACTCAAACAATAAATGAAGTTTTAAATCTCATTTTAGATAAAGGAAGTATTACATATAAAAAATTTAGATCTTGTATCAATTTGCATGAAAGTATTAGTTTTAAAAGTCTTAAATATGATAAAGAAAACGCTGAAAATGCAAAATTAATTGACTTTAGAAAGTTAGTAGAATTTAAAAAAGCTTTAGGAGTGCATTCTCTTAGTAGACAAGAGTTGGATCAAATATCTACGCATATTACCTTAATAAAAGATAATGTTAAACTTAAAACTGTTTTAGAAAAATACAATTTAAGCAATGAGCAAATCAATAATTTACTTGAAATTGAATTTAATGATTACATCAATCTTAGTTTCAAAGCACTTGGCATGATCCTTCCTTTGATGAGAGAGGGAAAAAGATACGATGAAGCATGTGAAATTACAAATTTAAAACCAAAAACAGTTGATGAAAAAAAAGATTTCCTTCCAGCTTTCTGTGATAGTATATTTGCGCACGAGCTTAGTAATCCTGTTGTAAATAGAGCTATAAGTGAGTATAGAAAGGTCTTAAATGCTTTGCTTAAAAAATATGGCAAAGTGCATAAAATTCATTTAGAATTGGCAAGAGATGTAGGGCTTAGCAAGAAAGCAAGAGAAAAAATAAAAAAAGAACAAGAAGAAAATCAAGCGGTTAATGCTTGGGCTTTAAAGGAGTGTGAAAACATAGGGCTTAAGGCAAGTGCTAAAAATATTTTAAAATTAAAACTATGGAAAGAACAAAAAGAAATTTGTATTTATAGTGGTAATAAAATATCCATAGAACATTTAAAAGATGAAAAAGCCTTAGAAGTTGATCATATATATCCTTACTCAAGAAGTTTTGATGATTCATTCATAAACAAGGTTTTGGTTTTTACCAAAGAAAATCAAGAGAAACTTAACAAAACACCTTTTGAAGCTTTTGGAAAAAACATAGAAAAATGGAGTAAAATTCAAACACTAGCTCAAAATCTTCCTTATAAAAAGAAAAATAAAATTTTAGATGAAAATTTCAAAGACAAACAACAAGAAGATTTCATCAGTAGAAATTTAAACGACACAAGATATATCGCAACTTTAATAGCTAAATATACAAAAGAGTATTTAAATTTTTTACCTTTAAGTGAAAATGAAAATGCAAATTTAAAAAGTGGGGAAAAAGGAAGCAAAATTCATGTTCAAACCATCAGCGGTATGCTTACATCAGTTTTAAGACATACTTGGGGTTTTGATAAAAAAGATAGAAATAATCATCTTCACCATGCACTTGATGCTATTATCGTTGCATACAGCACAAATTCTATCATAAAAGCTTTTTCAGATTTTAGGAAAAATCAAGAGCTTCTAAAAGCAAGATTTTATGCTAAAGAGCTTACAAGTGATAATTATAAACATCAAGTTAAATTTTTTGAACCTTTTAAAGGCTTTAGGGAAAAAATTTTAAGTAAAATCGATGAAATATTTGTCTCAAAACCACCTAGAAAAAGAGTAAGAAGAGCTTTACATGAAGATGCTTTTTATTCTGAAAATAAAATTATCGATAAATGTAGCTACAATTCTAAAGAAGGCTTACAAATAGCGCTAAGCTGTGGAAGAGTTAGAAAAATAGGCACAAAATATGTTAAAAATGATACTATGATAAAGGTTGATATCTTTAAAAAGCAAAACAAATTTTATGCTATACCTATTTATGCTATGGATTTTGCCTTAGGAATTTTGCCAAATAAAATAGTGATCACTGGTAAAGATAAAAATAACAATCCAAAACAATGGCAAATAATAGATGAAAGTTATGAATTTTGTTTTTCTTTGTATAAAAATGATTTGATTTTGTTGCAGAAAAAAAATATGCAAGAAGCTGAATTTGCTTATTATAATAGTTTTGATATTGGTTCTTCTAGTATTTGTGTTGAAAAACACGATAATAAATTTGAAAATTTAACATCTAACCAAAAATTATTATTTTCTAATGCAAAAGAAGGAAGTGTCAAGGTTGAAAGTTTAGGAATCCAAAATTTAAAAGTATTTGAAAAATACATTATAACCCCTCTTGGGGATAAAATAAAAGCAGATTTTCAACCAAGAGAAAATATATCTTTGAAGACAAGTAAAAAATATGGCTTACGATGAAGCCTTTAAAAGCGCATTGATCGCAAATCAAGCAAAACTAAGTCTTGAGCTAAATCATCTTGTTATAAAACAAGATGATAAAGAGGTTAGAATTTTTCTAAAAGATATTAATTTTATTATATTAGAATCTTTACAAGCAAGTATTACCTCAAGCTTGCTTAGTGCTTTGGCTAAATATAAAATTATACTTTTAACTTGTGATGAATCTCACAATATAAATGGAATTTTTTCTCCATTTTTAGGACATTTTATAAGTGCAAAAGTAGCTAAAAAACAAATCGCAGTAAGTCTGCAAAGAAAAGCGATTTTATGGCAAAAGATTATTAAAAACAAAATTTCAAATCAAGCTTATATTTTAAAAATTACCAATCATTCTAAAGAAGCCAAAGAACTTTTAAATATGGTTAAAAATGTAAATTTAAACGACTCTAAAAACTTAGAATCAACTGCAGCTGCTTTATATTTTAAAACGTTATTTGGTAAAGATTTTGCAAGAAATGATATATGTTTTATAAACTCAGGATTAAACTATGGTTATGCTATTATAAGGTCGCTTATCGTTAGGGCAGTTTGCATAAGCGGGCTTTTGCCATGGCAAGGTATAAAACATGATAATATTTACAATGATTTTAATCTTTGCGATGATTTGATAGAAGTTTTTAGACCGTTGATTGATTTGTGTGTATTTAAGCTAAAAGATACAAAAGATAGTGAATTTTTAGACAAGGAAACAAAGCAAAAATTAATTGGTATTTTGCAAGAAGAAGTGGTTTTTGAAAATAAATCTTATCCTTTAAATAGAGCTATAAATTTTTACGTGCAAAATTTTAAAAATGCTTTATTAGAAGATGATGAGCTGATGATGGTAAATTTATATGATAGAAGATAAATTTATGAGAGTTTTATTGATGTTTGATATGCCCACCAAAAGTAAAAAGGATCAAAAAAACGCAAATAAATTTAGAAACTCATTGATAAAGCTTGGATTTTTCATGATGCAATTTAGTGTGTATGTGAAAATTTGTAAAGGATCGGTTTCGGCAAAAACAACGATAAAATCGATAGAGAAAATTTTACCACCTTATGGAAATATAAGAGTTTTAACCATAACAGAAAAACAATTTGATAATATGCAAATTTTATTAGGTGGGGTTTCTTTTAATGAAAAAATGAATGATGATAAAAATCTAGTTTTATTTGAATATGATGAAAAAAGTAAAGATTTTAAATATGGCAATGAAAAAATAAACAAAGAAAGGAAAAAAACCAAGTTTATATAACCTAGTTTATTTGAATTTTAATGGTTTTAAAGGGATTGTAACCCTGCGTGGATGACCAAAAACCACTTATTTTAGTCTCTTTTTAAATTTCTTTAGCAAGAATTATAGCATATTTTAGATCTTTTTCCATAGAAAAACACCTAGTTTTCTTTATTTGATAAAGATCTATTTTATCATAAAGAAATTTAAAAAGAGACTAAAACTACTATAACAGGAGTGCTAGCAATTTTAAAATTTTATCATAAAGAAATTTAAAAAGAGACTAAAACCTTAGGAATACCGCGTCTTGCTTGTATAGATTTTATCATAAAGAAATTTAAAAAGAGACTAAAACTTGTCCTTTTTTGTTTTTTTGATAACTTATATTTTATCATAAAGAAATTTAAAAAGAGACTAAAACTCTTGGCGATAGTCTTGGACATTTTGGCGATATTTTATCATAAAGAAATTTAAAAAGAGACTAAAACAGCTTGACCAATAGAATTATCACCAACAAAATTTTATCATAAAGAAATTTAAAAAGAGACTAAAACAAATCTATCAAAGCCTTCTGTTGCGATTAATTTTATCATAAAGAAATTTAAAAAGAGACTAAAACTACATTTATGCTGTTATTAAAGGGTGATTTATTTTATCATAAAGAAATTTAAAAAGAGACTAAAACTTCTATACTTAAATACCAAAGATGTAAAGGATTTTATCATAAAGAAATTTAAAAAGAGACTAAAACCGATACCGTGCAACTTGCTTCTACTGCTCTATTTTATCATAAAGAAATTTAAAAAGAGACTAAAACTTACTTCTTCAAAATTGTTTGGAACTTGTGATTTTATCATAAAGAAATTTAAAAAGAGACTAAAACCGTATAGCAAATACAATTAGAATTATTGTTATTTTGCTCTAAAGAAAATTAGAAAATAGCTTCACAAATTTATGAAGCTAAAATATTTCCATAATGCTTATATCAAACCACAAAAGATCAAATTTAAGCAAAATTCCATAAATCACAGCACTAAATAATCCTGCGAAAATCCCCGCTAAAACATCATCTAGCATTACACCTAAACCACCTTTGGTTTTTTTGTCAATTTTACCTATGATAGAAGGTTTTGTAATATCAAAAAATCTAAACAAAACAAAAGAAAGTAAAAAAGTAAAAACACTTTGTCCGCAAATTGCCAAGGCTAAAAATACCCCTACAACCTCATCTATTACAATATGTTTATCATCGTGTATGCCTGTTTGTTTTTCATACTGATCGATGATTTTTATAGAAACTAAGAAAAGTAAAATTGCAAGCAAGATTAAAGTTCCTATGCCTAAATACCTTAAAATAAAAAAAGCAGGGATTAGCGCTGCTATCGTGCCAAAGGTTCCTGGAGCTTTACTAATACTACCTGAATAAAAAAAAGTTAAAAATAATTTTTGCATGATTACACCATATATGACATTTGATGAAGTTTTATAAGTTGCTCATAAAATTCTTTATCGCTTCGATATTCTAAAATACCATGCGTAGGAAAAAGATTGCTATAGATATTTTGTTTATTATGAAAGCGATTTGGGAAAAGTTCAGATAAAATCAAAGCCGAAATTTCTCTTCTTATAAAAACTGCTGGTGGAATGATACCAAGTCTAAGTAAATTTTTTAAAGAATCGCCATGGTATTTCATATGATGATGAGCTCCATGCGGACATGATTTGGTGCTTACTATCATCTTGCATTCATCGCAAAATACAAATTCAGGAAGTATAGTTACTTCTATATTATAATCTTTTGCAAAGTCATCAAGCACAGTAAAGGCTCTGTTTTGATTAAAATACATTCCAAGTCCTGCGTGATTTTGTCCTACAAAAAGTTTATTGCAGTCAAAACTTTTAGCCAAAGCACACTCAAGAACTGGATTTAAATGTGAGGCAAAAATTTTGATATTATGTAAAGGTATGAGTAAAACCCTAGAAGATGGTAAGTAATTTTGTGCAAAAACATCAAAACAACGTTTTTTAAGTTTTAAGCTCAAACCATTATTTTCATAAGATTCTATAAGGAAAATAATCACTAGATCAGATTGCTCTATAGCCCATCTTAAAATTCTCTCATGTGCTCTGTGAAAAGGGTCAAAACTTGAAACAATAGCGGTAATATTAGAAGGGTTTAATCTTTTTTTGATTTTTTCAAAATCTTCTTTAATAGCTTTAATATGGTTATGATAAATTTCAAATTCCCCGCTAATGCAAGTTTTCCCAAAATCATCAATTAAACAAGCATTGGGCCTAAAAATATCATTGCTGTTTTTATCATTTTCAAATTTACTTTCTAAGATGATATGTCCTATGATTTTATCATTGCAGATAAAATCTATTTTATCGCCAACTTTTGCGTTTTCTAAAATTGTATTATTTTCTTTTGTGCTAGCGGGTGCAAAGGTTAAAGTGTAAGGAATTTTTTGATTATGGATCATTCCAGTAGCTAGGACTTCATCTCTTTCTTTTTGGTTCATCAATTTAGTAAAAGAACCAAAAATTCCCTCTTTGATAAAGCACAAAACCTCGTATTCTTCTTCTGAGATTATAATGCTATTTTTTCTTTGTAATGCCATATTTTTTCCTTTTTTCCCATAAAGACTTTCTTGAAATTCCTAATTTTTTAGATAAATCCGTATCAGGAAAGACATTTTGATAACTAATGATAATATGTTTAACATAATCATCAATAGTTAAAATCCCATTGCTTTCAAAGCTTTTTTCATCTTCGCCTAGCTCTAAAATTTGAAAATCACTATGCTCAATATTCGCACTTGTATGTATAATAACAGCTTTTTTTAAAGCAAGATTTAACACTTTCTCTTTTTCTAAAGGTTTTAAGGTTTGAAAATTGACTAAATAATATAAAGAATTATCCTTAAAAATCTTATCTAAATTTTGTTGGTGTGAAAGATCTATGTATATATTTGCGATATTGTGCTCATTAGTATAATTAAATACAAAATGATCAGCAAAAATTTGATTGTTAGTTTTTAAAATCAAAGGCAATTTGAATTTTTTATAATCAAAACTTGGTAATTTTGCTGTTTCAAATTTATGTTTTAAGTAAGATTGATAAGTATGATTTAATATGCTTATTTTTTTAAATTCTTGAAAATGCTTTATTTTACGCATTAATTCTTCTATCATGAAAGGCTTTTGTATATAATCACTCGCGCCAGCTTTTAATGGTGCTAAAACAGTATCTGAGCTTATGTAAGATATAAGTAAAATAATGATTTTATGCTTAAAAATTTCTATAATATGTTCAAAATTAGCCATGCTAGTAGAAAGTAAAATGATTTCATAATCATGATGAGCAAGTTCATTAACATTTGCGATAATATCACAATCATAACCTATAGAATTAAGCTTTGAGCCTATACTTTGGGCTAAATAAAATTCATTTTCTACTATTAAAACTTTCATAATTTCATCCAATCAAAATATTTTAAATTTACACTAGCTAAAACCGCAATGCCTTCTTTTCTTCCTACAAATCCTAGATGTTCTGTGGTGGTGGCTTTGATATTGATTTTATTAGGCGTAGTTTTTAATGTTTTAGCGATATTAAAAGCAATAGCTTCTTTAAAATCTTTCATTTTAGGTGTTTGAGCTATGATAGTAACATCAGCATTTACAAGTTCAAAGCCATAATTTTGCACCAAAGTATAAGCATTTTGCAATAAAAGCATAGAATCAGCGTTTTTATACTGCATATCATTATCTGGGAAAAGTTCGCCAATATCTCCAAGCCCTGCTGCACCCAAAAGCGCATCAATTAGTGCATGAGCTAACACATCTCCATCAGAATGAGCTTTTAAACCCATGCTTTCATGTACTTTTACCCCACCTAAAAGCAAGGCTCTTTGCTCTCCAAATTCATGCACATCAAAGCCATTTCCATTAAAAATATCCCAAGATGGTTTTGGTAAATTTAAGCTTTTTAAATCTTCTTTAAAGGTAATTTTTTTAGCTAACTCATCACCTTGCACATACCAAATTTTACCACCAATAGCTTGTATAGCTGTGCTATCATCAGTGAAATTTGAGCTTTGCTCTAAAGCTTTTTTTAGCATACTCGTGCGTGAAAGTTGAGGGGTTTGTATGAGTTTTATTTTATCTCTATCAATAGATTCTTGAGCATAAATTGTAGTATCACTTACTTTTAAAACAGGTGTAATGCAATCAGCTTTGTCATGATTTTCTATGATATTGTTAAAAAGATTTTTAGAAATCAAAACTCTTGCAACATCACTAACTAAAACATACTCGCTTTCAACCATACTTAAAGCATTGAGTAAAGATTGTGCTCTAGTTGCACCACCTTGGACAAATTTATATTCAGGGGCAAATTTTTTCATATAAGAAATATTACCAGAAGTAACAACTATTTGTTTAAAAGGATAAAAAGAACTTAAATTTTTAGTAGCATAAAGCCATAAAGGTTGTTCGCCTAGTCGTAAAAATTGCTTTTTTACCGGAGCATTAAATCTTGATGATTCTCCCGCAGATAGCATTATCAAGGAAATATCTAACATTTGTTACACCTTAATTTCTTATTAATGTTACGATATTATACACCATAAAAGCCAAAATTTATATTTATGTTAGTAGAATTAATCATTTTAAATAATAAGGAGAAAAATTGAAGGAAAAAATTGAAGAAAGACTAAAACAAGTTATATATCCAGGGTTTAAAAAAGATATAGTTAGTTTTGGTTTTGTAAAAAAAATTGAATCAAATGAAAATCAAGCACATATTGTAGTTGAAATCGTTTCAGCTAATGCTCAAATCGCACAAGAGCTTAGACTAAATATTGCAAATGCTTTAAAAGATTTAAATTTAGAGCTTAATTTAGAAATCATTCAACCAAAAATTCCTGAAGAAAAAAGCAACTCAAGAAGTGGTAAAAATATCGCTCCACAAATTAAAAATTTCCTTATGATTTCAAGTGGTAAAGGAGGGGTAGGTAAAAGTACTACAACTTTAAATTTAGCGATTTCTTTGGCTAAAATGGGCAAAAGAGTAGGGCTTTTAGATGCAGATATTTATGGACCAAATATACCAAGAATGCTAGGTGAGAGTAAAAGCAAACCTGAAATTGTAGGTCAAAAAATTCGTCCTATTTTATCTCATGGAGTTTATATGATGAGTATGGGTGTGTTGATAGAAGAAGGTAAGGGTTTAATGTGGCGTGGCTCTATGATCATGAAAGCGATTGAACAACTTTTAGCTGATGTGCTTTGGCCTGAACTTGATGTATTATTGCTTGATATGCCTCCAGGAACAGGTGATGCGCAAATTACCTTAGCTCAAAGCGTGCCAGTGAGTGCGGGTGTGTGTGTAAGTACTCCTCAAGTAGTGTCTTTAGATGATAGCAAAAGAGCGCTTGATATGTTTGAAAAATTGCACATTCCTGTTGCAGGTATTATAGAAAATATGAGTGGCTTTTTATGTCCTGATAATGGTAAAGAATATGATATCTTTGGTAAAGGCACCACAGAAGAAATGGCAAAAGCTTATAAGTGTGAAGTTTTAGCTCAAATTCCTATCGAAATGAGTGTAAGAGAAGGTGGAGATAGCGGTAAGCCTGTAAGTTTTTACATGCCTGAGAGTGTAAGTTCAAAAAGATATTTACAAGCTGCTGAAAAAATCTGGGAATTTATAGAAAAGGTTAATCAAGAAGGTAAAGTAGATAATTCAGCTATTCAACCTATAATGAATGGCAAAAGCGCGTGCTCGCAATAAGGAGGAAAATATGCCAATAGAAAGTAAAGAAGAATTTTTAAATTTAATCAAGCAAATCGAACAAAGGATTAATTATAAAAAGCCTAAAGCTTTTGCTATAGCAAGACTTGATCTAAGTCAAGTTGATCCTAGTAAAAAACTTCAAGCTAATTTTGGTGTGATTAATTTTGAGCAAAATTATGCTGCTGCAGCTGTTATGTTTGAAGCTTTTTTTAGAAGAGGGGTTGATATTGATTTTAATGAAAGTGAATTTGTGGCTACTTTGATTAAAGAAGATTTGGATTTTGCTCTTGAATGCTTTGCGCCATTTTTACAAGAGCAAGGTCATAAAAATATAGAAGCAATCAAAGCAGCAAAGGAAAATTTTAGAGAAAATGCTTTTTCTTTTGTTTGTATTTTTGAAGATGAAGTACCAAAAAGTTTAGAAAGTGTGTATTTAAAACTTTACTTGCTTTCAAATAAAAAAGTGCCTTTAAGAAGCTTAAATTTAACAGGTGCTTTTGGGATTTTACCAAATGTTGCATGGAGTGATAATAAGCCTATTGATTTGGACTTTTTAAGAGAAAATGAGATTGATTTAAAAATGAGTGGAAGGTATCCAAGGATTGATTATGTAGATAAATTTCCAAGGTTTTTAGCTCATGTTATTCCTGAGGATAATACTAGAATTTTAGAAAGCTCTAAAGTAAGAATGGGTGCGGTTTTAGCTGCAGGTACTACTATAATGCCAGGGGCTGCTTATGTGAATTTTAATGCAGGTACAACCGGTGCTTGTATGGTAGAAGGGCGTATTAGTTCTTCAGCTGTTGTGGGCGAAGGTAGCGACGTAGGAGGCGGTGCTTCTATACTTGGTGTTTTAAGTGGCACTAGTGGTAATGCTATTAGCATCGGTAAAGCTTGTCTTTTGGGTGCAAATTCAGTTACGGGAATTCCTTTAGGGGATAATTGTATTGTTGATGCGGGTATTGCTGTTTTAGAAGGGACTAAATTTGCTTTAAAAAATAAAGAAGAACTTCAAAAAATCAACCCTGATTTTAAATTTGATAAAGATATATACAAAGGTTTAGAATTAGCAGGATTAAATGGCTTGCATTTTAGACAAGATTCTCAAAGTGGAGTGATGATAGCAGCTTTTAATAAAAAGGCTGTAAAACTTAATGAAGATTTACATTAATTCTTAGCCCTTATGGGTTAAGAATTTTAAATAACTCATGTAGCTTATAAATACATATGCTAGGATGATGTTTAATGCTTCCTGTATGTAGTAAAATCTCCTTGCTATCTTTTTTATAAAGTTTTTGCACAAAATTAAAATTCCACCATTTGTAAGTTTTGAAATTTAAATTATGGGTGGTATTTATATGAAAATTTATATAAGAAAGATTTTGAAAGTTTTGGTTTAAACCAGGTGCTTGAAAGGCATAGGCTTCTTTTACCGCGCTAGGAAAGGTTCTTGCAAAAGTTTGAGCTAGATATCCTCCTAAAGAATGCCCTATGATGATGAGATTTTTATCAATGGTGTATTTTTGCTTGAGTTGATTGTAAAAATACTGCATGGATTGAATTTGGCCTTTTGGAGTTTTGTTAAGTAAAATCAAAAAATCACTATAAAGATCTTTAAAATCAAAACATAAAGGATTTAACTCACTTCCTGCAAAGGCTAAAATATAGTTTTTTCTTTTTTTATCATAAATAAAACTAGCTCTAAAACCCATTTTAGATTGAGGGTGTGTTTCATTGATGTGCTCAAGTATTTCATAATTTTTTACAAATTTTAAAGCTAAAAATGCATTGTTTAAACCACCTACGGGGATTTTTTCTTTTTTATAAAAAGGATTAGTTAAAGCTTTTATAATGGCTTTGTATTTTTGTAAACCTTCTTTTTGTAAGCTTTGATTTAAATATACATTAGCACAATAAGCCACCAAACTATAATCATATAATTTTTGCAATAAATCGATATTTTTTTCAAAATGAGTATGAAGTTTTAATAAGAGTATTTTTTCTTGGGAAGTTAAATTTGCTTTTTGACTTAAAGCAATAAAGCTTTGCAAGTCAAAAAACATTATAAATTCTTACATAGAGCAAGTATTTTGGATAGTTGAATTAAGCATCCAAAGAGCTTTTTCATATTTTGCAATATTTTCTTGAGCAAATGCTGCTGTTGTAGTATCGCTTGCTTTTTCAGCTTCTTCATTTAGCTTTTTAAATTCAGCCAAAAGATATTTATAATCTTCTCTAATAAGCTCTAAAACTTCTACTGGAGTAAAGCAATCTTTTTGAACCTTAGGTGCTTTTGCATTTTCTAATAAAGTGTTTGGGCAAACGATAGCTTTTTCTCCTAGTTGTAAAGCTCTCTCAGCACAATCATCAAAAAGCTCTGCCATTTCTTCATAAGCTTTTTCTGTATATTCATGAATTGAGAAAAACTGTAAACCTTTTACATTCCAATGATAATTATGAAATTTAATCCATAAACTATGAGCATCCGCTTGTAATTGTAATAATTGTTTTGTTACTGACATGTTATCTCCTTTTTTATTTTTAAAAATTATAACATAAAATTCTTAAATAATAATAATTATTATCTAATAAATTTTAATGTTAGTAATTATTATATTTTCATTATACTCTTTTTTTACAATAAAGCAAATTTATTTACTTAGCATATTTTTTAGTATTAATTTCCCTACTTCTACGCCAGGTTGATCATAAGTATTAATTCCAAGCATAATGCCACATGCAGAAGTAAATAACTCATAATAATACATCAAATACCCACAATGATAAGCATCTAATTTCTCAAGTTCTATGACATCAACACTTAAATTTTCAGCAATTAATGCATGCATGGTTGCATCACATTGTGCGTTTAAAAGATCATGCAAATTAACTTCATTAGTAAAGTCACAATTTTGCAAATGATTAAAGCTTATATTTGGGATACTAGGAGATTTTTGGCTATCTTTGATTTTTAAAAAAGTAACAGTTTTATCTTTAGGTCCATCCATGATAAGTTGTAAAAAGCTATGCTGATCTCTAGCGCCAATTAAAGCAATAGGAGTTAAACCTATGCGTTTAAAGCCTTGTTTTTTGCCTAGACTTTCAGCAATTAGTTGAATATACCATTCATTAAAACCTTTAAAAGCATCTCCATAAGAAAAAAGCACATTAATATGTGCACTTTTATGCGTGCAGTAATGATAAGCCTTTTGTAAAATTTGATCACATTTTTTCTCAAAAAAATCCACATAACAAGCTTTTGCACCTTCTAATAAGGCTTTAGTATCATACCCACAAAAACTCAAAGGAACAATACCAATAGCAGATAAAACACTAAATCTACCTCCAACATTTTTAGGTATAAAAAAGCATTTTATGTTTAATTCTTCTCCTAGTTTGTGAAGTTTTGACTCAAAATCAGTAATAAACACAAAGTTTTCGTGTAAATTTTCATTTTTAAAATCAAAATGAGCAATGATGAGTTTAAATAAAGAAATCACCTCTATAGTTGTACCTGATTTGCTTGCTATGATGAAAAGTGTTTTTTGGGGATTTATTTTTTGCATAGTTTGGGTAAAAGTATGTGAGGAGGTATTGTCAATAATAAAAAGTTTTTTTTCTTCTGCTTGATCAAATAAAAGCTCTTTTAAAGCTTTAACCCCACAACTTGATCCACCCATACCTACTAAAATAATATTTTCTATATGAGTTTTAGTTGCGATAAATTCTTTGCTTTCTTTGATTAAATCAAAGCTTGTATCTACTAAGTGATAATACCCTATATCACCACTTTCTAACTCATCATTCATTCTATTTGCATAAGCGGTGATTTTTTTAAAATCTTGGGTTTTAAAAAATAAAGTATTATTTAGCATTTTTACTTTTCTCATAAAAATAATTTGTCGCTTCCACAAAGCCTTCTACGCTTCCACAATCAAACCTTTTTCCTTTAAATTTATAAGCTAAAACCATATTGTTAGTTGCTTGTGAAAGTAAGGCATCGGTTAGTTGAATTTCTCCATTTTTACCTGCTTTAGTATTTTCTAAAATACCAAAAATATCAGGCGTTAGAATGTATCTTCCTATGATGGCTAAATTGCTTGGAGCATCTTTTGGATCAGGTTTTTCTACCATAGAATTTACCATAATTAAATCCTCTTCTACAGCATTTCCTGCTATAACCCCATAATTTGAAACTTGATTGGCTTCAACCTCCATCACAGCTATAACAGAGCAGCGGTATTTTTCATAAATTTTTACCATTTGAGCTAGGACATTTACCCCATCTTCATTCACGCATAAATCATCTGCCAAAATTACCCCAAAAGCTTCATCTTGTACTAAAGGCTTTGCTTTTAAAACTGCATCTCCTAAGCCTTTCATTTCATTTTGTCTTGTAAAAGTAAAAGTGCAACGATCTATGAGTGTTCTTATTTCACTTAAAAGATATTCTTTTTTAGTACCTGCGATTTGGTGTTCAAGTTCATAAGAAATATCAAAATAATCCTCCAAAGCTCTTTTTCCACGTCCTGTAACAAAGCCCATAGTTTCCATACCAGCTTCTAAAGCCTCATCTACACCATAATGAATTAAAGGCTTAGTTAGTATAGGTAGCATTTCTTTAGGTAGGGTTTTTGTAGCAGGTAAAAATCTAGTACCATAACCTGCTGCAGGAAAAATACAAGTTTGAAGCATAGTTTATCCTTAAATTTTTATAAGTTGTTTTGATTATAATTTTATTTAAATATTATAACTAATTTAAGGAAAATATGAAAACCATTGATCAAATTTATCAAGCAAAAATAGAAATTAAAAAATCAACTTTTTTGTCTTTTTTATGTCCTTTTGAAGATTTTCAAACTTTAATGCAAAAACTAAGAAATGAGCATTTAAAAGCCGTGCATTTTGTATATGCTTATAGGTATTTAAATGAATTTGATCAAATCATAGAAGATAAAAGCGATGATGGTGAGCCAAAAGGAACTTCTGCTATGCCTTGTTTGAATGTTTTAAGAGGAGCTTTGCTTGTTAATTGTGCGGTGATTGTGGTGCGTTATTTTGGAGGGATTAAACTTGGTACAGGTGGTCTTGTAAGAGCTTATAGTGAAGCTACAAATGAAGCTATTTTAAATGCAACGCTTTTAGAATTTGAAGCTAAAAATGTTTTAAATTTAAACATTCCTTTTCATCTTTATGCAAGATTTGAGCATTTTTTAAATAAAAATAACATTTCATATGAAAAAAAATTTCAAGAAAATGTTAAGTTGTTTTTAAGCGTTAATGCTAAAGAAGAAGAGGAATTTAAAAAATTTGCAAAAGAGTTTGAATTTAGTGGACTTATTTGGAAGTAAGCGTTTGCTTACTTCATTTTCATAAAGAATTTAAAAGATCTTTTACCATATCTTTTTGTGGCTCTTGTTTTTCTTCTATATTAGCTTGCATAGGAGTTTCGTTTTGTCCTCTAAAGCGATAATTATAAATATTTGACATATTTGAGCTAAAAATTCCTATGCTAAATTGATCTTGATTCATAGCTTTTGAAAAAAGCTCATCAAGTTTTATACTTTGCTCGTTTAAATTTTCACTATTGCTTTGACTAAGTAAAGACATAAAGTCTTCATTAGCTCCTTGAGTACTTTTATAAGCACTACTTTGACCATATCCATACTCTTTAACCGATAAATTATCATGGTTAACTTGCATGCTTTCTCCTTTCAAAATATTACAAGGAAAAAACAAGCAAAAATCATTCCTTAATCACCATGAGTTGGGTAGTATTCCGCTTCTATTTCATTGTTTTTAATAAACTCTTCTCTAGCTTTATTACAGCGCTCATCCCTTAGTTTTCTATAAGCATTTCTACTTTCTAATTCTTGAGAAGTTAAAGGGCGATCTTCTAAAAATGAAATATGAAAATAAGTATCATCTTCTTTGCTGAATTTTTCATAAAATTCAACATAGTCAAAATAATCTTTTTCGCTTTGAAAATCAATACTTTCTTCTACATAGATAGTTGGGCCAAAGCCTCTGTGATTTTGAGTAAAATGTCCAAAACCAGCTGCATATTTTATCTTAAACGAATTCATTCTAAACCTCCTAAAAATTCGTCATAACTTCCTTTAAAGTCTGTTAATTTTCCATCTTCTAAAAACCATATACGATTAGCAAAAGCACTAATTAGCTCTCTATCGTGGCTTATACATATCACACAACCTTTGAAATTATACAAGGCTTCGCCTAATGCAATGATACTTTCAAGATCTAAATGATTATCCGGTTCATCTAAAAGTAAGAAATTTCCACGTTCTAACATTAATTTTGAAAGCATTAAGCGGTGTTTTTCACCCCCGCTTAAGCTAGAAGCCATTTTTTCTTGATCACTTCCGCTAAAGAGCATTCTACCAAGACATTTGCGAATTTCGTCTAAATCTTTGAATTTTTCACTCATTAGCCATTCATAAAGTTTCAAATCTTCATTAATTAAATTCGTCGTATCTTGTGAAAAATATCCCATTTCTATGGTAGCACCAAGATGGATGTGGCCACTATCGGGTTCTAATTTTGAAGCAATGATTTTAGCTAAAGTGCTTTTTCCAACACCATTTGCACCGATTAGGGCTATTTTATCACCTTTTTCTAATTTTAATTCTAAATTTTCAAATAAAGTTCTATCATAAGCTTTGCTAATACCTTTTAATTCTAAAACTTCATTTCCTATCTCTCTATTTGTTCTAAAAACTATGCTAGGATCACGCCTGCTTGAAGTTTTAATCTCTTCAAGTTCAAGTTTTTCTAAAGCTTTAGCCCTACTTGTAGCTTGTTTGGCTTTTGAAGCATTAGCGCTAAAACGACGTATGAAATTTTCTAATTCTTCTCTTTCTTTTAAAGTTTTATCGCGTTTGAGTTCAGCTTGTTTAGCAAGTAAGGTTGAAGCCATATACCAATCATCATAATTTCCAGCAAAATCGCGTATTTGTTTAAAATCCACATCTAAAATTCTTGTACAAACTTTATTTAGAAAATGTCTATCATGACTAATTACTACTAAAGTTCCCTCATGTCTTAAAAGTTCATTTTCAAGCCAAGAAATAGCTTCTAAGTCAAGGTTGTTTGTAGGTTCATCTAAAAATAATACATCAGCACCTAAAAACAATACTTGTGCTAATAAAACTTTAAATTTATCCGCACTTTGTAAAGTACTCATGAGAGCATTAAAATCTTTTATATTTAAAGAACTAAGAATTTTTTCACATCTAAGCTCACAATCATAGTTTGGATCTTCTTCTGCTGTTATGATTTCAAGCTCGCTTAATCTATCATTGATTGCATCGGTAAATTCTTCACTCATATAAAGTTTTTCTTTTTCTTTTAGTGCATCATATAATCTTTTATTTGCACACATTACCGCATCTTTGATAGTGTAGTTTTCAAAAGCAAATTGATCTTGTCCTAACACAGCGATTTTTAAATTTGGATCTATGCAAATTTCTCCACTGCTTGATTCTATTTCGCCTGAGAGAATTTTTAAAAAGGTTGATTTTCCTGCACCATTTGCGCCTATAAGCCCATATCTTTCACCACGGTTTAATTTTAAATTTACATCTTCAAATAATAACTGATTTGCAAAACGCATAGTGAGATTTTTTACTTCTACCATTAATATCCTTAAAATATTTTTGCTATAATTTTAACAAAAAAAGGTTTATTATTTTGGATTTTTCGTATTTATTGTTAAAAACATTGCCTAGTATGACTTTGGTTTTTAATATCTTAGCTTTATTTTTAGCTTATTTTTTTAAGCAAAATAAGATTTTTTTCTTACTTTTGTTGATTTTATGTGCTAGGGCTTTATCTTTAGTGGCAAGTGAATATCAAGCGCATTTGTTTATCTCGGTGTTTTTACCTTTTTCTTTTGTGCTTTTTGTGTTTTTACAAGATAGCAAACTTGTGTTTGAAAGAATTAATCTCATTAAATTTGCGTATTTAGCCTTCATGGGTTTTGTAGCGTTAATACTTAGCACAAGTACTAATTTTAATGCAAGTATTACAAGTGAAATTTTTGGCCTTTCAACGCAATTTTTTAAGCCTATTAGTGAGTTAAGCTTTTGTGTGTTTTGGGTGGGAATGATATTTTTATTATTTTCGTATTTTAAAAACAATGATTTTCATTTTTTACTAGCTTATATGGGCTTGAGTGTGCAGTTTTTATTTTACAATAGTGTTGATTTGGGTTATTATGAATTTGCTTCTTTGGTGTTGATAGGATTTTTAGTGTATAAAGCTTATAAAATAGCCTTTTTTGACACTTTAACCAATTTGCCAAATTTAAAAGCCTTAAGAAGATATGCTCAAGGGCTTGAAAATTTTCATTTAGCCTTGATTGAAGTAAAAAATATCAATGAAATTTATCATCAAAAAGGCTCAAAAATAGGTGAGTTTATAATGCATGAATTTGCTAGGATTTTAAAAAAAGCTTTACATGCTAGGGTTTTTAAAGATGATAAGGATTATTTTATCATTGTATTTGAAAATGAAAATATAGCTTTTGTGCAAAGCAAGCTTCAAATGCTTGAAAATTTTATGCAAAAATATAGTTTTGAATTGAAAGAGCAAAATGCAAAATTAGAAATTAAACTTTGTTTATCAAGCAAAAATGAAAACATAGAAGAAAGTTTAAAACAAGCAAAATTAGAACTTAGAAGACAAAAGGATTAAAATGTTAGATTTGATTTTTAGAGAGTATGATATAAGAGGGCTTTACCCAAGTGAGTTAAATGAAAAAAGTGTAAAAGCCATAGGCTATGCTTTGGGTTTAGAAATGAAATCAAGAGGTTGTGAGAAAGTAAGCGTAGGTTATGATGCAAGATATAGTGCAAATGAACTTTTTAATTATTTAATCAGTGGTTTAAATAAAGCTAATATGCAAGTTTTTAATATAGGCTTAGCACCAACTCCTATGGGGTATTTTAGTTTATTTTTTGATGATATTTTTGATGCAAATATTATGATAACAGGCTCACATAATCCAAAAGAATACAATGGCTTTAAAATCACGATTAACAAAGAAAGTTTTTTTGGTACTGATTTGAAAAAGCTTTCTTTAAAAGTGCAAGAGTATTTAGAACTTGAAATCAATGATGATTTAAGATATGAAAATTATGATGTTAAAAGCTTATATATAGACTTTTTAGCTAAACATTTTTCACATCTTAAGGGCTATAAAGAAAAAATCATTATTGATTGTGCAAATGGAGCTACTGGAGTGATTATAAAGCCTTTGGTGGAAAAATTAAATCTTAATGCGCAAATTTTATTTGAAAATCCTGATGGAAATTTCCCAAATCACGCACCCGATCCAACAGAGCTTGAAAATTTACACGCATTGCAAGTTGCGCTAAAAGAAAATGAAAACGCAAAAATGGGCTTTGCTTTTGATGGAGATGGAGATCGTTTAGTAGTCGCAAGTAAAGATTATGTGTTTAAGGGTGATGAGCTTTGTTATTTATTTGCTAAAAATATAAAAAATCCTAGAGTTTTAGGTGAAGTAAAATGCTCTAAAAACCTCTTTGATGAGGTAGCTAAATTTGGTTTTATCATGATGGGTAAGACCGGGCATTCTAACATTAAAAAAATGATGAAAGAGCAAAATATCGACATAGCAGCAGAGCTTAGTGGGCATATTTTCTTTAAAGATAGATATTTTGGTTATGATGATGGAATTTATGCATTTTTAAGAACCTTAGAGCTTTTAGTAAATGGTTTTGATATAGAAAAATTAGTTAAAGAATTACCAAAACTTTATGCAAGCGAAGAGATTAAGCTTAAGGTTAGTGAAGAAAATAAATTTCAAATCATAGAAAAATTTAAAGAAAAAGTAAAAGCAAATGCTTTTGAAAATGTGCTTGATTGTAATGAAATTGACGGAGTTAGAATTACCTTTAAAGAAGGCTGGGCGCTTTTGCGTGCTTCTAATACAAGTCCATATCTTATCATGCGTGCTGAAGCTACAAGTGCTGAATTTAAAGAATTTTTAGAAACAAGAGTAAAAGAACTTTTTGAAGAAATCATAAAAGAGCTTGCATAAGTTCTTTTACATCAATATTTTTTGTGTATAAATATGCTCTTAAGAGTTTAGGGATTTTTGCTTTTCTATAAATTTCTTTAAATTCTTTTGACATTTTCTCACAACTTACAAAAGGAAAAATCAAAACTTTTTCTTGTATGTAAACAATGCCTATTTTATGCGAAATTACTCCATCGCCTTTTAAAGCTTCTTGTCTTTGTTTAGCACTTAAAAGTACTCCAAGTTTTTTAAAACATTTTGCGATTAAACTTTCATCTTTATGAGTAATGTAAATATTTTTAAATTCATAAATATTTTCTTCTTTTAAGTCTTTTTCTAGGTATTTAAAGCTCTTTCTTACTCCATTTGGATAAAGCTTTAAAAACTCATTGGCAAAATTTTTGCGTATGAAATTTCTAAAATATTTTTCATCATCATTACTCTCATCATGAAAATAAGTGATATTGTTTTCTTTTAAGTAATTTGAAATTTCTTCTTTAGGAATTTCAAGCAAGGGTCTTATGATAGTAAAATATTTTCTTTTTTCAATATCTTTAAAACCAAGTAATTCTCTAAGCCCTGCACCTTTAGAAAATTGCATTAAAAACCATTCTAATTTATCGTTTAAATGATGAGCTAGTAAAAGATTATCATAAGAGTGATTTTTGCAAAGTTCTTCAAAAAACTCATAACGTAAAGCTCTTGCGCAAGCTTCGAAATTTTTTGTTATTTTGGGTGCGGTTTTGATGTAAATTTTTTTATGAAAATGCTTGGCTAATTCTTTGGCGCTTTGTTCCTCTTTATCACTATTTTTGCGAGTTTTATAGTTTATAAAAGCAAGATCAAAATCTATATTTTTTTCTAAAAGTATGAAAAATAAAGCACTAGAATCACTCCCATGAGAAAATGCTAAAAGATTTTTCCCTTGCTTTAAATGATTTAAATATTTGCTATCAATCATCAAGCTTTCTTAAGGCTTTTGCAATGAGTTTTTTATCTAAGCTCTGTGTGATTTCACACTCATAAAGCTCGCCCATTTCTAAATTTCCACAATCACTTTCATTGATGAGAATTTCTCCATCTATATTTCTATCCCAACGCAAATCTTTTGCACCGATGAAAAATTCTCCTTCAGAGCTTTGTCCTTCGCAAAATGCTAAAGTTTTTTTGCCAACTTGTTGATTAAAACTTTTTTCTATACACTCATCAACAATTTTTTCTATCACTTTTAATCTTGTATTGATGATTTTACTAGGAATTTGTTCCATTTCAAAAGCTGCGGTATCTTCTTCTTTAGAATAAGCAAAAACACTAATTCTATCAAAATCAAATTCTTTTATAAAAGCGCATAATTCTTCAAAATCCTCATCACTCTCTCCAGGGTGTCCTACTATAAAACCTGTGCGTAAAAATGAATTTGGCGCTTGTTTCATTAAATTTAAAAGTTCGATTAATTTAGCTTTATTAGCTCCGCGTTTCATGATTTTAAGCATATTATCACTGATGTGTTGTAAAGGCATATCAAAATAATTTACAAAAACTTTTGATTGAATGATCTTTTCTATTACTTCTTTACTAATGCTTGTTGGGTATAGATATAAAATTCTAGCAGCCTTTACACCTTGGATATTTTCTATAGCTTCAATAAGCTTTAAAAGTCCATCTTTTTGACCTTGATCAAATAAATACGAACTTGTATCTTGAGCGATAAAAGAAAAGTCTTTATAGCCTTTTTTAATAAGCTCTTTTACTTCATTTACAATGCTTTCTAAACTTCTTGATTTGAGTTTTCCTTTAAAGCTTGGTATGGCGCAAAATGAACATTTTTGATTGCACCCTTCAGCTATTTTGATAAAAGCATGATAGTTTGATCCTGTGATCACGCGATTGGTGTTTTTATCTTGTAAGTAAGTAGAATTTGAAAATAGATTAGTTTTTTTAAGTATTATCTCATCAATTTTTTCATAATCTCCCACACCGGTAAAAAGATCAACTTCAGGTAGTTCTTTCATCAATTCCTCACGGTAGCGTTGCATTAAACAGCCTGTTACAACTAACAATGAATCTTTTTTTCTTTGCTCGTGTAAGTCTAAAATCGCATTAATGCTTTCTTTTTTAGCACTATCTATAAAGCCACAGGTATTTACAATCAAAACATCAGCTATGCTTGGCTCATCACAAATTTCATAATCACTCAATCTTCCAAGCATGATTTCACTATCAACTAAATTTTTATTACAACCTAAAGACATTAAAAAAAGTTTTGGCATATTTCTCACTTTAAATGTTTTATTTTTTGCTAAAATTATAAGATTAAATTATATCAAAATTAGAAAGAAAATTTTTATGGATAATTACGAATACAGCGAACTTTTAAAAAAATTAAAAAACAAAGTTGGAAATATCGCTTCTATCATTAAGCCTGAAGAGATAAAAGCAAGATTAAAAGAAATAGAAAATTTAGAAAATTCCCCTTCTTTTTGGAGTGATGTAAAACAAGCAGGAGTGATAGGTAAAGAAAAAACTAAAATTTCAAATTTACTTAAAAATTATGAAAATGCAAATAATGCTTTAAATGATGCTAGCGAGCTTTTTGATCTAGCTAATAGTGAAAATGACTTAGATACTATAGAAGCTTTATTTGAAGATGCAAACAAGCTAGAAGATCTTATTGTAAATCTTGAAATTTCTATGCTTTTAAGTGGGGAAAATGATGGTAAAAACGCCATAGTTTCTATTCACCCAGGAGCGGGTGGAACGGAGAGTAATGACTGGGCTAGTATGCTTTATAGGATGTATTTGAGATTTTGTGAAAGAGAAGGTTTTAAAGTAGAAACACTTGACTTTCAAGAAGGCGAAGAAGCAGGACTTAAAGATGTTAGTTTTTTAGTAAAAGGTGAAAATGCTTATGGGTATTTAAAAGCTGAAAATGGTATTCATCGTTTAGTAAGAACTTCTCCATTTGATAGTGCAGGGCGTCGCCATACGAGTTTTTCTAGTGTGATGGTTTCACCTGAACTTGATGATGATATAGAAATAGAAATTGAAGAAAAAGATATAAGGATTGATTATTATAGAGCAAGCGGAGCAGGTGGGCAGCATGTTAATAAAACTGAATCAGCAGTGCGCATAACTCATATGCCAAGTGGTATAGTAGTGCAATGTCAAAACGATAGAAGCCAACACAAAAACAAAGCAACTGCTTTTAAAATGCTAAAATCACGCCTTTATGAGCTTGAGCTTATGAAACAACAAGATGAAGCAAATTCAAGCGAAAAAAGTGAGATAGGCTGGGGTCATCAAATCCGCTCTTATGTGCTTTTTCCTTATCAACAAGTTAAAGATACACGCTCAAACGAAGCTTTTTCGCAGGTTGATAATATTTTAGATGGGGATATTAAAAAAATCATAGAAGGTGTTTTAATAGCGCAAAAAGCACAAGATTAATACTACAAAAGGATATTAAATGGAAAAAATTCTAGTTTGTGTAGATGTTTTAGAGCCTTGTAGAGAAAGTTTGTATTATGGGGTGTATTTAGCTAAAAAGCTAGATTTACCTTTAATGTTTTTATATACCATAGAACCAAATTTTACTAATGCTGAATTAGCTTGTAGTTTTGGCATAGGTGCTAGTGGGTGTGTGATTGAAGATTTAGTAGAAGAGCAAAGTCAAAAAAATGAAAATCTTTGTAAAAAAGGGCAAAGAATTTTAGAAGAATTTTGTGCTTATGCAAAAGAACAAGGCGTAAAAGAATGCTTTAGTGTGCAAAAAGATGGAGATTTAGAAGAAGTTTTAAAAGAATATAATGATCAAATAAGATTAGCCATAGCAGGTTTAAAAGGCGGAGGTAAGAAAAATAAAATAGGCATTCATACAGAAGAATTAGTAAGAGCTTTAAATGTACCTATTTTGCTTGTAAATTCTGCCTTTAAAGAGATTAAAAGTGTGATGATGGCTTATGATGGGAGTAATTTAGCTAAAAAGGCTATAGAGCAAGCCATTAAAAGACCTATTTTTAAAGAAGCAAAGCGTTATGTGGTAAATGTTTCTAAAGATGAAAAAGCTTCTTGTGAGTTATTAGCTCAAGTAAGTCAAATTTTTAAAGAAGCAAATTTAAATGTACAAACTCAGCATTTAAGTGGAGAGATTACTCAGGCTTTATTTGATTTTGGTGAACAAAATGATATAGATTTATTGATCATGGGAGCTTATTCGCATCATTGGTTAAAAAGTATTTTATTTGGTAGTTTGACAAATGATATTTTAACTAAGGCTAAAAAACCTTTATTGTTAATTCGCTAATGCTATATCATAGACTTTTAAATCATTATATTGGCATTTATCATAAAAGTACCAAACGATTTCTTTTTGTTTGGACTTTGCTTGCTGTGGTGCCTTTATTTTGTAGTTTTTTATTTGATGAGCTTGCTATTTATGCAACGGGTAAAATTACTTCTGAAATTTTATTTTTAATTTTAAATATTATTCCTATTATGGTAGCTATAGCATTGATGATGTTTTTGCTTATTAGTATTTGGGCTGCTTTTAGTAGTAAGATTAATATTAAAGAAAAATTTTTTATTATTTTATATGCTTATGTTTTGATATGGTTTGCGTATGGGAATTTGTATTATTTTTCTTGTGATGTAGATAATTATAATAGAATGTTAATTGCTACTCAAAAAAATGAAAATTTAGATATTGTAGATTTACAAGAAAAAGTTATAGAGGTACAGTTTCAAACCCCTATAAGAGGAATTCATAATTTTTGGTCTTTAGATGATGACTTAAAACCTCAAATTCAAAATAGAATAAAAGGTTTGGTTGATTGTTATTATTTTAGTGGAGTTACTATGCTAACGATAGGTTTTGGCGATGTAACGCCCGTTAGTTCTTTGTTAAGATTATTTAGTGTATTTCAAGGATTTTTAGGGCAGGTTATTGTTGTCATTGCTATGGGGCTTTGGATTAATCAAGCAGGTAAGCAATAGCTTACCTTGCGATCAATGTTTTATAGCATATTTATTTTGTATTTCTTCGTGCCCTAGTATCTTTTGAATATTACAATTTTTATCAATATCTAATTTTTTAACATCATAGTGAAAATTAGTACAATTATGCAATAAAAATGCCATTGTTTTAGCATTGTGTACATCCCATCTTGATAAATCTTGATCAAATTGTTTGCAGTTTTCAAACATATGTGCCATTGTAATGGCATTATGCACATCCCAATTTTCTACTTTATGATTAAATTTAAGACAATTACAAAACATATACTTGGTATCTTTAACATTTGACATATTCCAAGAAGATAAGTCTTGATCAAAAGATTCACAATCAAAAAACATTCCTTCCATGTTTTCAACATTTCTAACATTCCATTTAGAAATATCATGATTAAAGCTTTTGCAGCAATAAAACATATAAGACATATCTTTAACATTTGATACATCCCATTTTTCTATACCATTAAAATTAGTCCTAGTAGAATAGTAGAATAAATAAGACATATCCGTGATTAAGCTTACATCGATTTCATCTAAGGTAATAAGCTCTTCTCTAACAAGAGCAACTAATTCGCTTTTTGTTTTAGGCGTGAACATGTTAGCTCCTTTTTTGGTATTTATTTCATCTCAATTATAATACTATTTAAATATAAAGTAGTAAAAAATAAATATTAAATTAATAAAAAAATATAAAATGCTATAATATGTTTCATAATGAAACATATTATAAATTTAATAAGAAAATTAAGCTAATTGATATAAAGATTAACCAAATAAAAAGCAACAATGCCATTAAAAATGGTTTAAAACCTGCATTTTTTAAAACATTTTTATGAATATTCACTCCCAAAGCTACCATAGCCATAGAAAGTAAAAGTGTGTCTATGGTTTGTATGCTTGGTTTTATATAGTTAAGCGCAAAATCGGTATTTAATATTTCAAGTGAGCTAATACCACAAGCAAATAAAAACCACAAAGCAAAATAAGGAATATTTGCTTTAATGGAAATTTTTTCATTATTTTTGCTTAGAAATTTTAATGAAAAAAGACTTAAGAAAATCAAAAAAGGTACTAACATTAAAACACGCATCATTTTTTCTATGACAGCACCATCTCCTGCTTGCACAGCTTCACCTGCTGCAACAGCATGTGCAACTTCATGCAAGCTTGCTCCCATGAAATAGCCCATTTGCTTTAAATTAAAAAAATCAAACCAACCCAAATTCCAAGCCAAAGGATATAAAAACATCCCTAAAGTTCCAAAAACCACCACAGTGCAAACTGCCACGCCAACTTTAGCAGAGCCACCTTTAACAATGCTTTCACTAGCCATCACAGCAGCTGCTCCACAAATGCTTGAGCCACTACTTATAAGTATACTTTCTTTAAGATCAAGTTTGAATAATTTTCCTAGCAAAAGCCCTATAAAAAAGGTAGAAAATACCACTAAAAATGCTAATAAAATCCCATTTAATCCAACTTTTTCTAAATCATTAAAAGTAATTCTAAAGCCATAAAGTATAATCCCAAGTCTTAAAATTTCTTTTGTTGCTATGTTTAAAACTCCTGATTTTTTGAGTAAATTTGCATTTTGATGTGCTAAATTTCCTATTAAAGCTCCCAAAATTACAGCTATGATTAAAGCTGAAATTCCAAGATTTTTGAAAAAACTAAGCTCAGAAATAGCAAAAGCACAAAAAGCAAGAGTAAAAAGCAGTAAAAAAGCTTCAAATTTTCTATGTTTATATATATTTTTATGCATGAAATTTTCCTTTTTTATTTTTTGTAATCTTAATGATTTTTTTATGATAAGTAAAATTAATTTTATTTGATATAATGATTAAAAATATTTATCAAAAGAGTGCTTATGACTTTTAAACAAATAAAATATTTTCAAGCCTTGTGTAGAAATTTAAATTTAAGAGCTTGTGCTAAAGAATTAAATATAACTCAATCTGCTTTGTCTTTAGCTATATTTGAACTTGAAAAAAGTTTAAACACCAAGCTTTTTGATAGAAATGCTAAATTTTTAAGCTTAAATGAAAAAGGAAAGGTTTTTTTAAAACAAATTACACCTTTGATTTTAGAATTTGAACGCATAGAAAAAGCAATGCAAGATGATCAAAGCTATGAAATAAGTATGAAAGTGAGTCAAAATGTAGGTACTTATTTACTAGGATCTTTTTTAGATCAAAAGGAAGAAAATATCAAACTAAATTTGTCCTTGGATAATAGCCAAAATATCATCAAAGATATTTTAGATAAAGAAATAGATATAGGTTTGATTGAAGGAATTTGTAAAGATAAGGATATAAAAAAGGTTAAAATTTGTGATGATGAGCTTATTGTGGTGAGTAAAAATGACTTCAAAAAAGAATTTTTCATAGATGAGTTAAAGGATTTTAAATGGCTAAGTCGTGAGCAAGGTTCTGGCGCAAAAGAAGTATTTTTAAATGCTTTGCCTAAAGATATAAAGCTTAATTTAGCTTATGAGTTAAACTCAACTGCTATGATAAAAGAGTTAGTTAAAAAAGGTAATTTTTTAGCGGTTTTACCTAAATTTAGCGTTAAAGAAGAGCTTGAAGCTAAAAGCTTATTTGAAGTAAGATTAAAAAATTTTAAAATTTCAAGAGAGCTTTGCTTGATTTATCATAAAAATAAAGAGCCAAGCGAGAAATTTATAAATTTATGTGAGTTTTTAAAGCTTTGCATTCAAAAAGATTTAGCTTAATTCTTGAACACATTTTTTAAAAAGCTCTCCTCTTTCTTCGTAAGATTTAAACTGATCTAAGCTTGCACAAGCAGGACTTAATAGAGCTACTTCATCATTAGTTAAGTTTTGATTGATTTTTTCTACTGCTTTAGGTAAAAACTCGCAAAAATGTGCTTTTAAATTAGCATTTTTAGCATATTCAAGCATTTTATTAGTGCTTTTTCCTATGGCATAAAGCTCTATATCAAGCTCTTTCATAAAAGCAAACAAAGCACTTAAATCCACTCCCTTATCATCGCCACCTATGATAAGATGAATTTTTTTATCCTTATAGCGTTTAAGAGCAGCTAAACTAGCATCCAAATTAGTTGCTTTAGTATCATTTACCCAAAGTCTATTTTTATGATCAAATATTTCTTCAAGTTTATTTTTTTCTATTTTAAACTCATTTAAAAGCTCATAAGAGCAACGATCTAGTATGATTTTTTCTATACTTAAGGCAATAAGTGCATCAAGCAAAAATGGGGTTTTGAAATGAATTTTTTCTAAATCAATTTGCATTTTTTTAGCTAAATCTTGCTCATCTTCATAGCTTATAACATAAGCATGGGTTGGATAAGCCTCATACTTTTTAGGTAAAATTACCACATCATTTTCATTCATTCTTTTAAGCACACTAAGCTTTGTTTGCTCATAATTTTCAAAGCTTTTATGCCAAGAAAGATGATCAGGTGTGATAGGTAAAAGCGCATAAATTTCAGGTTTAGCTATTTTGGTGTAAAAAAGCGAAAAAGATGAACTTTCTAAAATCCATAATTTAGCATTAGCGTCCATTTGTGCTAAAGGAGTTCCTATGTTTGCTCCCATTTGTGCATTGATGTGTTTTAAAAGATGATGTGTCATTTGAGTGGTAGTGGTTTTGCCATTTGTTCCGCTTATCCAAACACTTTTTGGCATACCATCATAAAAAAAATCATACTCACTGCTTAAATTTCTTGCTTGCTGTATGAGAGAATGATTATTTGGAAAGCCAGGACTTGGAATTTCTAAGTCACTTTTTAAAGGATCAAATTCACAAGGTGGTAAAAGTGTATTGTTAAATTCATCTTTACTTATACTTGTAAAATGATCATCATAAATATCGCAATTTCCAAAACGCTGTGCAAAAGCTTTAGTTGTTTTTCCGTATCCAAAAAGTGAAATTTTCATTATCTTAACTTTATACTAATTAATGCAATGATATTTGCAAGTAAGGCTATCATCCAAAAACGCACGATGATTTTGTTTTCCACCCAACCTATTTTTTCAAAATGATGATGAATAGGTGCCATTTTAAATACTCTTTTGTTGAAGATTTTAAAACTTCCTACTTGTAAAATCACTGAAACAGTTTCTAAAACAAATACAAAACCTATCAGTAAAAGTAAAATTTCATTTTTACTTACTATGCCAAGATAGCCTAAAAACGCCCCTATGCTTAAACTCCCACTATCTCCCATAAAAACTTGTGCAGGATAGCAGTTATACCACAAAAATCCCATAAGCGCACCAACTAAAGCTGAGCTTAGCACCACAAGTTCTCCTAGACCTTGAATTTTAGGTAAAAATAAATAAGAACTATAAATAGCATTTCCACTTAAATATAAAAAAGCACCAAGGCTTAAAAGAGAAAATATAGAAGGCACGGTTGCAAGCCCATCAAGCCCATCAGTTAAATTCACAGCATTAGAGCTTGATACAATAACTAAAATCCATAAAAACAGCATAAACATACCACCATCAAAAATAGCGTGTTTATAAAAAGGTAAATAAAATTCAGTATTTATATCAAATAAATATAATAATCCAACACAGATAAAAGCAGCACTAAATTGTCCTAGAAGTTTCATTTTTGGGCTTAGTCCTGCGTGATTGTCTTTTTTTAAAATCTTACCCAAATCATCGACTAAGCCTATAGTACAAAATAACATCAAACACAATAATCCAACGATTACAAAACTATTATTTAAATCAGCGCTTAAAACACTTGCTATGATAGTAGCAAAGATAAAAACAAGCCCGCCCATAGTAGGGGTATGAGATTTGGCTTGGTGTGATTGTGGAGCGTATTCATAAATAGGTTGATTTGCTTTTTTATTTTGAGCCCATTTGATAAATTTTGGCATTAAATATAAACTCAAAAATAAAGCGATAAAAAATGCAAAACCAGCACGCACGCTAATATAAGAAAAAAACATATAATTTGTATATTCTGTAAGATAAAGCAAAATTTTAACCTTGTATTTGTTTTTTAAAAGCATAATTTTAGTAAAATCACATAAATAAATTATAAAAAAGAGTAAAAAATGAGTCAAAAATGTATTTTGATAATCACAGATGGTATAGGACATAATACAAATTCAAACTATAATGCTTTTTTTCATGCTAAAAAGCCAACTTATGATAAGCTTTTTGAAAATACCCCTAATGTTTTGATAAAAACAAGTGGCTTGGCAGTTGGCCTACCTGAAGGTCAAATGGGTAATAGCGAAGTAGGGCATATGTGTATAGGTAGTGGACGCATAATCTATCAAAATTTAGTCAAGATAAATAAAGCCATAGAAAATGACACTTTAAAAGATAATAAGGCTTTAAAAGATTTATTGCAAAAATGTAAAAGAGTGCATATTATAGGGCTTTATAGTGATGGTGGGGTGCATTCTATGCATACACATTTTAATGCACTTTTAAAAATTTGTAAGCAAGAAAATAAAGAAGTTTTTGCGCATGCAATTAGCGATGGTAGGGATTGTCCCCCAAATTCAGGTTTGGAATTTATAAAATCTTTACAGGAATTTTGTGAAAAAGAAAGGATTAATTTTGCTTCTTTATCGGGAAGATTTTATGCTATGGATAGAGATAAGCGCTATGATAGGGTTAAATCTTATTATGATGCTTTATTTACTAAGGCACCAAAGTGTGATGATTTTGCACAATTTATACAAAAAAGCTATGATGAAAATATCACAGATGAGTTTTTAAGCCCAGTTATTAGTCAAAACTTTGATGGAATTAAGGCTGAAGATGGTGTGATTTTTATCAATTTTAGAAATGATAGAATGCGTCAATTAGTTGCTTCTTTAACCCAAGAAAGCTTTAATGAATTTCCAAAAGAGGTGCTTGTAAAAAATGCCATTACTATGAGTTTGTATGATGAAAGTTTTAAACTGCCTGTGATGTTTGAAAAAGAAGAATTAAATAATACTTTAGCTTCTGTGATAGCTAATGCAAATTTAAGCCAACTTCACACAGCTGAGACAGAAAAATACGCTCATGTAACTTTTTTCTTTAATGGGGGAAAAGAAGAATTAGAATGCAATGAAACAAGAGTTTTAATCCCAAGTCCTAAGGTAAAAACATACGATGAAAAACCTCAAATGAGTGCTAAAGAAGTCACAGATGAGGTACTTAAGGGTATAGAAAATGGTATGGATTTTATCGTAGTCAATTTTGCAAATGGTGATATGGTAGGACATACGGGTGATTTTAATGCTGCAATTAGTGCGGTTGAATGTGTGGATGAGTGTTTAGGTAGGGTTATTGCCAAAGCAAGAGAGTATGATTATGCTTTTATTATTACTTCAGATCATGGAAACTGTGAAGCGATGAGGGATGAAAATGAAAATATGCTCACTAATCACACAACCTTTGATGTTTTTGCTTTTGTAGAAGCTAAAGGAGTAGATAAACTCAAAGAGGGTATGGGGCTTAGTAATATAGCACCAAGCGTGCTTAAAATTTTAAACTTGTCTATTCCAAAAGAAATGGGTGAGGCTTTATTTTAATTTAAAGGAGAACAATGAAATTTAGTGGAAAAAATGTTTTGATAACAGGTGCAAGTAAAGGTATAGGTGCAGCAATAGCTAAAGAATTAGCAAGTTATGGTTTAAAAGTTTGGATTAATTATAGAAGCAAGCCTGAGCTTGCTGATGCGTTAAAAGAAGAGATAGAAAAAAGTGGTGGCACTGCAGCTGTGATTAAATTTGATGCAAGTGTTGAAGAAGAATTTACAAGCGCTATTGCAACCATAGTAGAAAGTGATGGTGAGCTTAATTATTTAGTCAATAATGCAGGCATTACAAATGATAAATTAGCACTTAGAATGAGTATGGATGATTTTTCTTCAGTGATTAATGCTAATTTAAATTCAAGCTTTTTAGGTTGTAGAGAGGCATTAAAAACTATGAGTAAAAAGCGTTTTGGTGCGGTTGTAAATATCGCTTCTATAGTTGGAGAAATGGGAAATGCAGGCCAAACTAATTATAGTGCTAGTAAAGGCGGTATGATAGCATTAACAAAATCTTTTGCTAAAGAAGGCGCAGCAAGAAATATAAGATATAACTGCATTACCCCAGGTTTTATAAAAAGTGATATGACCGAAGTTTTAAGTGATGAAATAAAACAAAATTATATTAATAATATCCCTTTAAAGCGTTTTGCGGATGCAAGTGAAGTAGCTCAAGCTGTGGCATTTTTATTAAGCGATCATTCTTCTTATATCACAGGAGAAATTTTAAAAGTCAATGGTGGGCTTTATATGTAAAGCAAGGTTTTAACCTTGCTTAGTTTCTATAGCCACTACTGCTATAGCAAAACCCCCATCATGCGCTACGCTTACACTTGCTGATTTTATATTAAATTCTTGCATAACTTTTTGAGAAAAACTAATATGTGGAGCATTTTTATTATCTTTAGAGATGATGATGTCAAAAAAAGAACATTCTTTAGAAATTCCAACCCCTAAAGCCTTAGAAGTAGCTTCTTTAATAGCCCAAAATCCTGCTAGAGTGTTGGTATTTTTTATATAGCTTTGCTCTTGCTTGGATAAAAATTTATCCAAGAAAAGCGTTTTATGTCTTTCATAAATTTTTTCTATGCGAGAGCATACGACTATGTCACAGCCTATCATTAAGATACTACAAAGTCAGTAAAATAAATATTTTTGATAAAACCATCAGTTAAAACCTCATTGATTTTACCGGTTAATTCATCTTTTAATCTTTCTTTGCCTTTTGTGGTGCTTACTTCTTCAAAGGTTTTTGAAGTTAAAGTTCTAATGATAATATCTCTAATAATAGCAACTTTTTTATCAAGCTCAGGAGTTAGAGTTTCAACATTTTGTTCAAGTTGAATGGTGCATTTTACATATCTTGATCCACCATCACTTAATAAATTTAGTGTAAAAGGTGCTAAAGGATACATCACGCCAATATTTGCATAATCACTCCCTCTGGCTGCTACTGCATTTGTTTTTTTAGGAGTTTGCGCAACTTGTGCACTTTCTTCGGCTTGTGGAGCAGGATTTTCTTCAGAACCACCGCTAAACATTAAATAAGCAATCGCTCCTACAATTACAAGCAAAAATACAAATAAAAATACAACGATAATAATTACTAAAGTATTGCCACCTTTTTTCTTTGATTCGCCTTGTTCATCCATCATATCATCAGCCATATTTTTCCTTTTATAAAATTTTAAAGTGTTATTGTATCAAAAATTACAATTTTTTTAAAATGATGATTATTTAATCTTTTGTAAATGTCTATAAACACTAGGTTCTGAAATACTCAAAAGCTCAGCAACCTTAGGAATAACACCCTTTACATTAAACACGCCTTTTTCGTATAAACTAGCTATCATTTTTTGCTTTTCTTTTGGTTTTAAGCTTTTGCTTTTAAAACTTTCTATATCCATTCCTGTAATATCTTCAACGATTTCTTCTAAATCAAGTTTTATATATTCTTTGTTTTCTTGCTCAGGACTTTCATAAGAATTATCATAAATATTTCCAAGATTTAAAATTTCATCAGAGATTTTTTTAAACGCTGAAGTATCATGATTAATACAAAGCAAACCCTCAAGTTTTTCATCTTTTTTAATAAAAAATGTAGATCCAGACATTACCTGTGAGCTTTTAGCTGAGGTTTTATAATGTGTTATATAATCACGCTCTAAATAGATTTTATTTCTAATCATTTCAATAGCAAAACCAGTTAGAGGCGAATTTATAGTTCTTTTGCTAATATGATTATTAGCAATTTCTGCTATATTAGCTCCATCTTCACTTACATCGTGCAAGACTATTTCATAATTTCTTCCTAAGGCTTCTGCAAGAAATTTAACTAATTTAATATAATAAGTTCTTGTTTCCTTATCCATAAACTCTCCTTTTTTTATTAATTTTGTAGTAAAAATATTTAAAATTAAGAATGCTTATTCTTATTTTTTAACAATTTTAATACAAAATAAAAATAATTATGCTTAAAAAAAGATTATTTTTTTAAAAATAAGAATTTTATAATCATTTTTTAAATAATGATAATTTTTATCGTTTAATTTTATTTTAATAATATAGCGATATAATTTATCAAATAATAAAAATTATTATTTAAAAAGGAGAGACAATGAAAAAACTAACAAATGATTTTGGAAATATCATAGCTGATAATCAAAATTCGCTAAGCGCAGGTGCTAAAGGTCCGCTTTTAATGCAAGATTATATTTTGCTTGAAAAACTTGCTCATCAAAATAGAGAAAGAATTCCAGAAAGAACAGTACATGCAAAAGGAAGTGGTGCTTATGGGGAGCTTAGGATCACAAAAGATATTTCTCAATACACTAAAGCAAAAGTTTTACAGCTTGGAGAAAACACACCTTTATTTATAAGATTTTCAACTGTTGCAGGTGAAGCAGGTGCAGCTGATGCAGAAAGAGATGTGAGAGGTTTTGCTATTAAATTTTATACTAAAGAAGGAAATTGGGATTTAGTAGGTAATAATACTCCGACATTTTTTATAAGAGATGCATATAAATTTCCTGATTTTATTCATACTCAAAAAAGAGATCCAAGAACTCATCTAAGAAGTAATAATGCTGCGTGGGATTTTTGGAGCCTTTGTCCTGAAAGCTTACACCAAGTTACTATTTTAATGAGTGATAGAGGAATTCCTGCAAGCTATCGTCATATGCATGGTTTTGGAAGCCATACTTATAGTTTGATTAATGATAAAAATGAAAGATTTTGGGTGAAATTTCATTTTAAAACCAAGCAAGGTATTAAAAATTTAACTAATGAAGAAGCGGCAAATTTAATAGCAAATGATAGAGAAAGTCATCAAAGAGATTTATACGAAGCTATTGAAAAAGGAGATTTTCCAAAATGGACTTTCCAAATTCAAGTTTTAAAAGAAGATGAGGTAGAAAAACTAGGTTTTAATCCTTTTGATTTAACTAAAGTTTGGCCACATAGTATTGTGCCTTTAATTGAAGTAGGTGAATTAGTACTTAATAAAAATGTGCAAAACTATTTTAATGAAGTAGAACAAGCTGCATTTAGTCCAAGCAATATCGTTCCTGGTATTGGTTTTAGTCCTGATAAAATGCTGCAAGCTAGAATTTTTTCTTATCCTGACGCACATAGATACCGCATAGGAACAAATTATCATTTATTACCAGTTAATCGTGCAAAAAGCGAAGTAAATACTTATAATGTAGCAGGAGCTATGAATTTTGATACCTATAAAAATGGCCTTGCTTATTATGAGCCAAATAGTTATGATGATAGTCCAAAAGAAGATAAAAGCTATCTTGAGCCTGACTTAGCACTTGAAGGTAATGCACAAAGATATGCTCCACTTGATGATGATTTTTACACCCAACCAAGAGCTTTATTTAATATAATGAATCAAGATCAAAAAGAGCAGTTATTTAAAAACATAGCAGCTTCTATGAATGGGGTTGAAGAAAAAATCATTGCTAGAGCATTAAGTCATTTTGAAAAAATTTCAAGTGAATATGCAAATGGTGTTAAAAAAGCTTTAAAAATGTAATTTTTACTTGCCACTTTAAAAGTGGCAAACTAAAGATTATAAAGGAAAAATATGTTTAGCAATGAAGAAGAAAAAAGAATCCAAGAGCTTTGCACTATGGCTTTTGACTTTGCAAGAAAAAATGATTTGCAAAATTTGAAGATTATGATAGAAGCAGGTTTGAGTGTGAATTTAAAAAATCATAAAGGTGATAGTCTTTTAATGCTTGCAAGTTATCATAATGCTTATGAATGTGCTAAGTTTTTGCTAGAAAATAATGCTAGAGTAGATGAGAAAAACGATAGAGGACAAACTCCATTAGCAGGGGTGTGTTTTAAAGGGTATTTGCCTATGTGTAAGCTTTTAGTAGAATATGGAGCAAATATTGATGAAAACAACGGTCTTGGTATGACGCCTTTTACTTTTGCACTAATGTTTGGACATAGAGATATAGTAGAGTTTTTAACAAAGTATTCTAAAAAAAGTTTTCTTAAAAAAATGTGTTTTACAATACTGAAAATTTTTAAAAAATAGTTAAAATTTATAATACATTTAAACTTCTCATAATTATTTAAAATTATCAAAAGAAAACAATTTTTTTTTGATTAAATCTAAGTTTTTAGAATTTTTTATTATAAAGATAAAAAATTTAAGCTAGATTAAAACAAAACTAAATAAAATTATCCCGAACTTTTTTAATGAAAGGATAACAAATGTCTAACAAAACAGAAAAATTATGGGGTGGGCGTTTTGATTTGCCTACAAACAAATTAGTTGAGGAATATACAGCATCATTGCCAGTTGAGCCAAGACTTGCTCCTTTTGATATACAAGGAAGTATAATTCACTGTACCATGCTTGCAAAACAAGGCATTATAAAAGAGGATGAGGCAAAAACTATCATCAAGGGCTTAGAACAAGTTAGAGAAGAAATTCAAAATGGTACTTTTGTGTTTAATATAGCTGATGAGGATATTCATATGGCTGTAGAAAAAAGAATGACACAAATCGTAGGCCCAGTAGGTGGAAAACTTCACACCGCAAGAAGTAGAAATGACCAAACTACTCTTGATTCAAAAATTCATATGAGAGCCGTTATTAAAGAAGTATTAACTCAAATTACTACTTTGCAAGAAGAAATCATCCATCAAGCTCAAAAAAATATCAAAGCTATTATGCCAGGTTATACACATTTACAAACGGGCCAGCCGGTGCTTTTTTCACATTGGATTATGGCGTATTTTTGGATGTTAAGTAGGGATTATTCTCGCTTTGAAGATTTATACAAAAGAATGAATGAGTGTCCTTTAGGAGCAGCTGCACTTGGTGGAACCACATTTAATATAGACAGACATTTTTGCGCCAAAGAACTAGGCTTTACTAAACCAACAGAAAATAGCATTGATAGTGTAAGTGATAGAGATCATATGGTTGAATTTACTGCTATTGCTGCAATGTGCTTTATGCACCTTAGTCGTTTTTGCGAAGAGCTTATACTTTTCTCAAGCCAAGATTTTAAATTTATAGAATTAAGTGATGATTTTTGTACAGGTTCAAGCATAATGCCTCAAAAGAAAAATCCTGATGTAGCTGAAAAAATGCGTGGTAAGACAGGTAGAATGTATGGTAATGTTATGGCAATGCTAACTATTATGAAAGGTATTCCATTAGCTTATAATACTGATATGAGTGAAGATAAGGCTCAAGTTTATGATTCTATGGATACTTTAATGGCAAGTTTAAAAATCATAACTCCTATGATAGAAAAAATGCAAGTAAATGCTAATAATACAAGAGCAGCAGCCGCAAAAGGATTTTCAAATGCCACAGATATGGCTGATTATTTAGTAAGAAAAAATATACCATTTAGAGAAGCTCATAGTATAGTTGGTGGTGCTGTAAATTATTGTATTAAACATGGAAAAATGCTTGAAGAGCTTAGCATGGAAGAATTCCATCAATTTAATGAAAATATCCAAGAAGATATTTATGAAGCGATTGCTTTAGAAACTTGTATAGATGCAAGACTTTCTTATGGTGGTACAGGAACAAAAGTTGTATTAGAGCAAATTGAACATGCAAAAGAATTGTTAGATAAATGTAAAAAATAAACAATAAGGGCGAAGATTAGATGGATATTATTTTTATACTTCAACTTTTTATTATTTTTTCTATGATAGCCATAGGTGGTAGATATGGTGGTATAGGACTTGGGGTTGCAGGTGGGCTTGGTATGTGTATTTTGGTTTTAGTCTTTGGTATGCAACCAGCTTCACTTCCTGTAAGTGTTGTGTTTATTATACTTGCTGTGATTACTTGCGTGAGTGTTTTGCAAAGCGCAGGCGGGCTTGATTTGCTAGTAAAAATAGCTGAAAAAGCATTAAAGAAAAAACCTCAAGCTATTGTTTTTATGGGTCCATTAATCACATCCACATTTACAATATTTTGTGGTACTACTTATGTAGCTTTTTCTGTTTATCCAGTGATTGCTGAAGTAGCTGCTCAAGCTAAAATTCGCCCTGAAAGACCACTTTCGGTTTCAGTTATAGCAGCAGGTATTGCAGTGGTGGCTTCTCCTATGAGTGCAGCCACTGCAGGTATGGTGGCTATTTTAGCTGTTAGTGGTGTAGGGCTTGTTCAAATATTAGCTGTGGTAATGCCAGCATTTTTAATTGGTGTTGTATGTGCTTGTTTGAGTGTTTTTAAAAGAGGAAAAGAGCTTGAGCAAGATGAAGAATTTCAAAGAAGAGTAAGAGCAGGGGAATATCAGTTTTTAACTCAAGATAAACAAGAAGATAAACAAGAAACAGATCCTAAAGTAAAAAGAGCTTTATTGATATTTGCTTTGGGGATTTTAACCATTATTTTCTTTGGGACTTTTACGAATTTATTGCCTCATTATGAGCTTGCAAATGGTAAAATAGAAAGACTTTCTACTCCAAATTTAATCCAAATGATCATGCTTGCAACAGCTTGTTTGATTATGCTTTTTGCTAAAGTTCCTGCTAATAAACTTGGTGAAGCTTCGGTATTTAAATCAGGACTTATAGGCGTTGTAGGGGTTTTTGGTATAGCTTGGATGACAGGAACATTTTTTGAAGCTTATAAGCCTTTATTTAGCGATTCTTTATCGCATATTGTAGAGGATTATCCATATTTATTTGGTGTGGCTTTATTTGCTTTTTCTATGGTGATTTTTTCTCCAGCTGCAACAGTAGCAGCTTTGATGCCTTTGGGTGTGAGTTTGGGAATTCCTCCTCAAATTCTTATCGTGCTTTATCCTTGTGTGAGTGGAGATTTTATAGTCCCAGGAGCTAATCAAATAGCATGTGTGGCTTTTGATAGAACAGGCACAACAAAAATAGGTAAATTTGTGATCAATCACTCTTATTTAAGACCAGGTTTTGCTTTAATTATCGGCGCTGTTGTAAGTGCTTATTTTATATCACAAATAGTTTTTTAGTTATTAAAGGCTATTTTTAAGTTTTTGTAAATACCTATAGACGCTAGGTTCTGATATGTTAAGCGACTTAGCAACTATAGGTATGCTTCCTTTGATGTTAAAAATTCCTTTTGAATGAAGCTTTTTAATAATCTCATCTTTTTGCTCAGTGCTTAAGCTATATCCTGAATTTAAATATTTCAAATCTATGTTTTCGGCTAAAATATCTTCTATAGAATGACTAAGTGTTTCTATATTACTCACATTGTGTAAATTTACATTGTTTTGATTATGAATATCTAATAAATCACTAAAATCATTGATTTTTTCAAGTTCTATGATTTTACTAATAGCATTTCTAAGCTCTGTGGTATCGTGATTTATACATAAAATTCCCACAATTTTATTTTGATTTTTTATAAAAAAAGTTGATCCAGTAACAATCTTAGATTTTCCAACCTTTGCTTTATAATCACATAAAAAGTCTTTATTTAAATACTCTTTTTCTTGTACAAGCTCACTTGCAAAAGAGGTTAGTGGAGAATTAATTGTTCTTCCGCTAATGTGGTTATTTGCAATAGCTGCTATATATGAACCCTCATCTGAAATCACATGAAAAACGATTTCGTATTGATCTCCAAGCACCTGTCCTAAAAACTGAGTAAGTTTGATAAATAATTCTTTTTGTTGTTCATCCATGATCTAGACCTTTTTGTTGTTTTTTGTTATTTTACAAAATATTTTCATCAAAGTTGTTAATATTTACAACAATAAAAAAAATTATTATTATGATAAAAAAATATTGACAATTTATTATTATGATGATAATATTATATTATGATTTCATTTAAACACAAGGAGTATACATGGCAAATTATCCAAAGGCTATAGGACCATATTCAGCTTATAGAGAAGCTAATGGTTTGTTATTTATTTCAGGACAACTTCCTATTAATCCAGAAAGTGGAAATATAGAAAGTGAAGATGTGAAAGAGCAAACAAGACAATCATTGTTAAATATTAAGGCTATATTAGAAGAAAATAATCTTTATTTTAACAATGTGGTTAAAACTACTTGTTTTTTAGCTAACATTGATGATTTTGTGGCTTTCAATGAGGTTTATTCTGAATTTTTTGCAGCTCCATATCCTGCAAGAAGTGCTTTTGCGGTAAAAGATCTTCCTAAAGGAGCAAAAGTGGAGATAGAGGTTATTGCTCATAAAGGATAGAGCATGTTGGGTTTATTTTTTGCAGGATGTTCTATATTTTTACTTGTTTTTATGCTCTATAAAAAAATCAACGCCCATATGGCGTTGCTTTTAAGTGGTTTATTCTTGTTAGCTTTAGCAGGAATTTTTGGACTTTCCCCTATCATTAGTGAAAAGCAATCTTTACATTTAGGTCTTTTTGATATTTTCCAAGTAGTAAATACTAAAATGTCAAGTACTCTAGCAGGACTTGGACTTACTTTGATGTGTATAGCAGGATTTTCTGCTTATATGGATCATGTGGGTGCAAGCTATGCTTTATTTAAAGTATTTGAAAGACCTTTAAAGGCAGTAAAATCACCTTATATTTTATTGCTAGTTTCATATTTTGTAATTCAGTTTTTAGTGCTTTTTATACCTTCACATGCAGGTTTAGCACTTTTGCTTATGGTTACAATGTATCCTATTTTAGTGCGTTCAGGTGTTTCTAAGCTTTCTGCGCTTTCGATTATTGCAATTTGTCAATATATTGATCACGGTCCAGGTAGTGGAAATGTGATTTTGGCTGCAAAAACAGCTGAAATTGATCCTGCGGTATATTTTGTGCATTATCAGCTTCCTACAACTGTGCCTATTATCATAGCAGTAGGTATTGCGATTTATTTTTGCTCAAAATATTTTGATAAAAAAGAAAATTTCACATTTAACCGTGATGATGTTGAAAAAGAATTAGCAGAACATGATGGTAAAAGTGAAGAGCTTAAAAAGCCACCTAGAATTTATGCGATTTTACCTATTATACCTTTAGTATTAATTTTGGGCTTTAGTAGTGTTTTAGATAGCATTATGGTGTTAATGGGGCTTACCACTATGGAAGAAGTTAAAGCAGCTTCATCTACTGCTATTAAAATGAATGTGCCAGTTGCTATGATGATTTCAACCTTTATAGCGATTGTTTTTGAAATCATTCGTTATAAAAGTTTAATTGATACTTTAAATTCTATCATGGTATTTTTCAAAGGTATGGGACATTTGTTTGTAATCACAGTTTCTTTGATCGTTTGTGGTCAAGTTTTTGCAAGCGGACTTTTATCAGTTGGTTTTGTGGATACTTTAATAGGTTTTGCAAAAGATGCAGGTTTTGGAGTGCTTGCTATTATTATAGCAGTTTCTATTTTGCTTGCTGTGTGTGCATTTTTAATGGGTTCAGGAAATGCAGCATTTTTTTCTTTTGCACCACTTATCCCAAATATAGCAAAATCTTTTGGCGTTGAAATCATAGCTATGATAGCACCTATTCAAATTATGACAGGTTTTGGTAGATGTGTTTCACCTATTGCACCTGCTATTTTGGCGATTTCAGCTATGGCTAAAGTAAATCCATTACAAGTTGTAAAAAGAACAGCTATTCCTATGCTTGTAGCTGCTATTGTTAATGTGATTATGACTTATGTTTATCTATAAAAAGGAGTACAAAATGAACAACAAAACTAAATTAATCCACCTAGGAAGAGGCGATCAAAACGCCGAAGTAAGATCGGTTAATCCAACCTTAATGCGTGCATCAACTATACTTTTTAAAGATCACGCAACTTGGCAAAAATACCGCGAGCTAAGAAAAAATGAGCGTGTTTTGAGTTATGGTGCTAGAGGAACAGCTACAAATTTTGAACTTGAAAAACTAATTTGTGAGCTTGAAGGTGGCCATAGAGCGCAACTTTTCCCAACAGGGCTTGCAGCATTAGCTATGGTGCTTTTAAATTATGCTAGTAAAGATGCTCATTTTTTAATCACTGATGCTATTTATGGACCTGTTAGAACAATTTGTGATTTATTTTTAACTAAAATGGGCGTAGAAATTGACTTTTTAAAAGCTGATGCCTCTGATGTAGAAGAAAAGATTAAACCAAATACAAAATTAATCCTTTGTGAAAGCCCAGGTTCTATACTTTATGAAATCATAGATTTGCCAAAACTTTGCGAAATTGCGCACAAACATAACATACCAGTAGCGATTGATAATACTTATTCAAGCGGGTATTTTTTAAATCCGCTTGAGCTTGGAGTAGATATTTCAGTAATTGCCGCGACTAAGTACTTAAGTGGGCATTCAGATGTTACTATGGGTATAGTAGTGATTAATGAAAAAGAATGGAAAAATTTTGACAAATTGCCAGAAGCTTTAGGATTTACTACAAGTCCTGATGATGCTTATTTAGTACTTCGTGGTATGAGAACTTTAGATGTAAGAATGAGGGCTCATGAAAAAAGTGCAGATGAGGTAGTAGAATTTTTACAAAGTAGAAAAGAAGTTAAAACAATCTTTTATCCAAAATTAAAAACTCATCCAAACCATGAAGTTTTTATGCGCGATCATAAAGGCGCTAATGGTATGGTAACGATTGAATTTGCAGATGGTATTTCAAAAGAACAAGCCATTAAATTTGTAGATAATTTAGAGTATTTTTCAATCGGTGCAAGCTGGGGTGGATATGAGAGTTTAGCTACTGTTACTACTCCACCAAGAACTGCGACAGATTGGAGTGCTAGAGGGCCTTTTGTGAGATTTCATATAGGTCTTGAAGATAGTAAGGATTTGATTGCTGATTTAAAACAAGCATTTGAAAAAATAAATTTTAAAGGATAAAACATGGGTGTGAGTGTATTTGATATGAGGTTGCTTCAAGATTCTTGGAGCACCCCTGCAATGAGAGCTATTTTTAGTGAAGAAAATAGAATTCAAAAATGGCTTGATGTAGAAGCTGCCCTGGCAAAAACTCAAGCAAAACTTGGCATTATCCCTAATGAAGCAGCTATAGAAATAGCTAAAAAGGCTCATTATAAATTTATGGATATGGATTTTATTTTTGCTGAGTTTAAAAAGACCAAACACCCTTTAGTACCTACTGTGCGTGGTTTAGAAAAAGCTTGCGAAAATGGTCTTGGTGAATATGTGCATTTTGGTGTAACAACGCAAGATATCATTGATACAGGCATAGTTTTACAATTTAAAGAAGCTATGGCTTTAATCAAGCAAGATTTAAAAGATATAGCTAAAAATTTAGCAAAAATTGCAAAAGAGCATAAAAATACAGCGATGATGGGAAGAACCTTAGCTTTACAAGCTTTGCCTATAACTTTTGGACACAAAGTTGCAATTTGGCTTAGTGAGCTTAATCGCCACTATGAAAGAATTATTGAACTTGAAAAAAGATTATATGCAGGATTAATCGTAGGCGCAGTAGGAACTAAAGCAAGCTTAAGTGACAAGGCTAATGAAGTAGAAAAACTTACTTTAGAAAGCTTAGGTTTAGAAGTTCCTGATATCTCATGGCAACCAGCAAGAGATCGTTTCATTGAGCTTGGTTATGTTTTAGGCAATATCAATGCAACATTTAACAAAATCGCACATCAACTTTTAATCTTAGCTCATAATGAAATCGATGAAATTGCTGAACCTTTTGGAAAAGGTCAAGTAGGAAGCTCTACTATGCCTCATAAAAGAAATCCTGCAGTAAGTGAAAACGCAGTGACTGTAAGTAATGCCCTAAGAGCTAATATTGCAATTTTAAGCGATATAGAAAGACATGAGCATGAAAGAGATGGTCAAGTTTGGAAAATGGAATGGAAGCTTTTACCAGAAGCATTTTTAATGCTTTCGGTGGTATTAGCAAATATGAAATTTGTCTTTGATGATTTAGAAGTTAAAAAAGACAAAATGTTAAAAAATCTTGATACGCTTAATGGCTTTGTATTAGCAGAGCGCGTGATGTTTGCTTTGAGTGATCATTATGGTAAACAACATGCACATGAAATTGTTTATGAAAATGCTATGAGAGGTATAGAAAATCATAAAACTTTCAAAGAAGTTTTACTTGAAGATGAGCGTGTGAGTAAGGTTTTAAGTGAAAAAGACATTGATGTTTTAATGGATGCTACAACTTATGTAGGTTATGCACCAAAATTAGTTGATGAGTTCTTAGAAAAAATCGCTAATGCACCAATTCTAAAGTAGGAAAAAATGTATTTAAGTGAAAAACTAGCCGAATTTATCGTAAATTTAGACTATGAAGCTATCCCTAGTGAAGTAAAGCAAAGAGCAAAAGAGCTTATGCTTGATGCACTAGGAACAGCCCTAGCTGCTAAAAATGAAGCTTGTGTTTTAAATGCAACTAAGGCTTTTGAAGCTTTAAGCGTAAATCCTAGTGAAAAAATTTGGAGTGGGGATAAAAAGCTTGATGTAATTTATGCTGCGATGGTAAATGCTATCGCAGCACATGCCCTTGATTTTGATGATACTCATACTGAAGCTATTTTGCACGCTAGTGCTATTTTAACTCCACTTTGTTTAACTTATGGATTTAGCGTAAGTAAGGATGGAAAAAAAGTTTTAAAAGCCTTTATTGTTGGTTGGGAAATTGCTGCTAGAGTGGGTATAGCAAGCAAAGGAAGTTTCCATAAACGCGGCTTTCACACTACAGCTATAGCAGGAATTTTTGGTAGTGTGGCTGCAAGCTGTGTTTTGCTTGATTTAAACAAAGAACAAATCATCAATGCACTAGGTTTAGCAGGAAGTTTTGCAAGTGGGGTGAATGAGTTTTTATCTAATGGGTCTAATTCTAAAGTTTTACACATAGCTAATGCTTTGAAAAATGGAATTTTAGTAGCAAATTGCGCAAAAGCTAATATGAGCGGTCCTTTGAGTATATTTGAAGGAAGGGATAATATCTTTAGAACTTTTGGCTTAGAAGATGAGTGTGATAAAAATGAACTTTGCAAGGGCTTGAATGAAATTTGGCAAGTAATGCAAGTTTCGTTAAAACCTTATCCAAGCTGTCATTTTGCACATGGGCTTATTGATTGTGCTATGAGTTTAAGAAATGATGGCTTAAAAGCACAAGATATCAAAAGTATACATTGCTTTGTAGATGAGGTGCCAATTTCATTTATCTGTGATCCAATAGAAGCAAAATACACTCCACAAAGTGCTTATGCGGCCAAATTTTCTATGCCTTTTTTAATGGCTTTGGCATTTTTTGATGGCAAGATCACTTTAAAATCTTATGAAGATTTAAGCAGGAGTGAAGTAATAGAATTTGCTAAAAAAATTAGCTATGAAAAGAAAAAATCTAGTGGTTTCCCTAAATACTTTCCAGGGCATTTAGAAGCTGTTTTAAATGATGGAAGAGTAATTAAAAAAGATGTGTTTATAAATAAAGGAAATTTTGATAATCCTTTAAGTTTTGATGAATTAAAAGATAAATTTCTTTCTAATGCTAGCATAGCACTTTCTTTAGAAAAGGCTGAGGAATTAGTCAAAAAGCTCCAAAATTTAGAAAATCTAAATGGTTTTGATTTCTAGCAATCTCATTTTTTTGAGATTGCTTATTATTTTAAAAAAGAAATAATTTAATTTTTTATATAATGTTTTATCTTAGTTTTTGTAAGGAAAAACATGACTTTAGATACATTAAAAGATAATGAAGAAGCTCTTATAGTAGGTTTTGAAGCAGATAAACAACTCCAAGCAAGACTTTTTAGTTTTGGTTTTGCAAAAAACAAAAAAGTTAAAAAAATTCGCTCTTCCATAGCAAATTCTACTATTATGGTAGAACTTGATACAACTTGCGTGATTTTACGCTCAAGTGAAGCAAAAATAATACAAATTTCAAAAGAGTTCTAATGAAAGAAATCATCGTTGCTTTAGTAGGTCAGCCAAATGTTGGTAAAAGTTTATTAATTAACGCGCTTTGTAAAGCTAATATGAAAGTTGGAAATTTTAGCGGTGTTACAGTTGAAAAGGCTGAGGCTAGATTAATTTATAAAAATTATGAGTTTAAATTTATAGATTTACCAGGAACTTATGCATTAGATGGTTATAGCGAAGAAGAAAAAATCACAAAAGAATTTTTAAAAAAGGGCAATTTTGATCTTGTAGTAAATGTGCTTGATTCTACAAATTTGGAGCGTAATTTGATTTTAAGCGCGTCTTTAATAGAGGCTAAAATCAAAATGATTATGGCTTTAAATATGCAAGATGAAGCTAAAAATGAGGGTTTTAGTATAGATTTTAAAATTTTATCCCAACTTCTAAATACGCCTTGTCTTGGCGTGTGCGCTAAAACCAAAGAAAATCTAAATACACTTTTGGATTTAATCATTTCAACCCATGAAGCTAAATTCGAAGCTAAAGAGCGTGTTTATAGTGATATCATAGAAGAAGAACTCGCAAAAATAAGTGAATTTTTAAATCAAAATGAAATTACTTATTTAAATTTTTCTACAAAAGATTTAGCGCTTGCTTTACTTAAAAATGAAGCTAATATAGTCATTTCGCACGCTTTGAGAAAAATACTTGATGAAGCTTTAGAAAAAATTTATATGGCATATCATAGCAAAGATATGGAAAGTATTTTTAAAGAAGAGCTGATTGCTTTTGCAAATGGTATATGTGCTAAGGTTTTAAGTAAGGGTGTTAAGTATAAAAATCATACCAAAGAAATAGATTCTATTTTAATTAATAAATTTTTAGGAATTCCTATATTTTTGTTTTTTATGTGGGTTTTATTTCAACTAACCTTTACTTTAGGTCAAATCCCTATGGATTATATAGAAATGTTTTTTGCTAATTTAGGCGATATGGTAAAAAATAATATTAGCAATGAATTCATCGCTTCAGCCTTAGCCGATGGTGTTTTAGGTGGGGTTGGTGCGGTTATAACTTTTTTACCAAATATTATGATTTTATTTTTTGGTATAGCCTTACTTGAAACAACTGGATATATGGCTAGGGTTGCATTTTTATTAGATGGAATTTTATATAAATTTGGCTTACATGGTAAAAGTTTTATCCCTTTAATCACGGGTTTTGGCTGTTCAGTGCCTGCATTTATGGCTACAAGAACTTTAAAAAATAAAAAAGATAGATTATTAACTCTTTTTATTATTAATTTTATGAGTTGTGGCGCAAGACTTCCTGTATATGTGCTTTTTGTTGGAGTGTTTTTTCCTGCTGATGTGGCGGGAAATTATCTTTTTGGGATTTATCTTTTGGGTGCATTTTTGGGTTTGATTGTAGCTAAGATTTTAAGAATGAGCGCTTTTAAGGGACAAGATGAACCCTTTGTAATGGAAATGCCAAAATATAGAATGCCAAATTGGAATTTGGTATGGTTTATGGTGTTTAATAAAGCCAAAATGTATTTAAAAAAAGCAGGAACATTTATTTTGATAGCTTCTTTGCTTATTTGGTTTGCGAGTAATTTTCCTGCACAAGAAAATAATACTCAAGATGCTTTAACTCAAGAGCTTCAAATAGAAAATAGTTATCTTGGACAATTTGGTAAAGCAATAGAGCCTATTTTTGCACCACTTGGCTTTGACTGGAAACTTAGTGTATCTTTGGTGAGTGGTTTAGCTGCTAAAGAAGTGATGATTTCTACTATGGGTGTGCTTTATTCTTTAGGTGATGAAGTTAATGAGACAAGTTTAAATTTACAAGAAGCTATAAGAGAACACATCCCTTTTAGTACAGCAGTAGCTTTTATACTTTTTGTTATGATTTATAATCCTTGCTTTGCAGCAACTATAGTTTTTGCTAAAGAAGCAGGAAATAAAAAATATGCATGGTATCTTTTTATATTTACATCTTTATGTGCGTATTTGGTTGCATTTATAGGGATCAATATTGCTAAATTGATAATTTAATCATCTTTATGATGATTAAATTTCCATTTTTTGCTCTAAGGAGTGTTGCCAAAAGGCTGTTTCAAGTCTTACAGTAGTATAAAAAATTTCGTTTAATTTTTTAAATTTTTCTTTACTAATGCTATCGGTATAAGAATTAAAAAAGTCTTTAAATTCTTTGATTTCATCTTGAAATTCTTTTCCCGCATAGGTTAAAATCCACTCTTTGTAAGGATGATTTTCTAAGTTTTGTTTATCAAGTCCTTTATAAATTTCTTCTCCTATATATGCATAGCCTATAGCACAAGCACTCAAAGCACATAGCATATCTAAATAATCTCCATTTTGTCCCACACTTAGTAAGTACCTTGTATAAGCAATATTGGTTAAACTTTCATCTTTATAGTCTAGTTTTTCTACATCAATACCTAGCTTTAAAATACTTCTATGAAGCTCTAATTCTCCTTCTAAAGTGTAGTTTTGATTTTTAATAGCAAATTGAATTTCTTTAGCATTATTTGCATTTAAAGCAAGCAAAGCATAGCATTTTGCATAATTATTTAAAAAAATATAATCTTGTTTAAGATAAAACAAAAATACATCTTTTTCTAAAGTGCCATTTTGAAGTTTTTTTACAAATTCATGATGGATATATTGATCCCAAGTTTTTTTATTTTCTTTTATAAGTCTATCCAAAAGCATCAATTTCCTTTGTTAAAAATTAAGCTTTTATTTAAACACAGATAATTAAATTTTTCGTAATAATCTTTAATTTTTAACTTTTTAAACAAGAAATTTATTTTTTTATTGTAAAATGCGTTTTAATTTTTTAAACTAGGAGATAAAAATGGCAATTTTTGATGATGTAAAAAAAGTAGTTGTTGAGCAACTTAGTGTTGATGAAGATGCAGTTAAAATGGAATCTAAAATCATTGAAGATTTAGGTGCAGATTCTTTAGATGTTGTTGAATTAGTTATGGCTTTAGAAGAAAAATTTGATGTAGAAATTCCAGACAGTGATGCTGAAAAACTAGTAAAAATCGAAGATGTTGTTAATTATATAGAAAATCTTCAAAAATAATTTTAATAAGGAGTGCGGTTTGAAACGCGTTGTAGTAACAGGTATAGGAATGATCAATGCTCTTGGCTTAGACAAAGATAGCTCATTTAAAGCGATTTGTGATGGTAAAAGCGGCGTTGATAAAATCACTCTTTTTGATACCACTGATTTTCCAGTGCAAATTGCTGCTGAAGTGAAAAATTTTGATCCTTTAAGTGTTTGTGATGCTAAAGAGGTTAAAAAAATAGATCGTTTTATACAACTTGGTATTAAAGCAGCAAGAGAAGCTATGGAAGATGCTAAATTTGATGAAACTTTAAACAAAGAAGAATTTGGTGTAGTTTCAGCAGCTGGTATAGGTGGTTTACCAAATATAGAAAAAAATTCCGTTACTTGCGCACAGCGTGGGCCACGCAAAATCACTCCTTTTTTCATACCATCAGCTTTAGTTAATATGCTTGGTGGGATTATTTCAATTGAACATGGATTACAAGGACCAAATATCTCATGCGTAACTGCTTGTGCAGCAGGAACTCATGCTATAGGCGAAGCTTATAAAAGCATAGCTTTAGGCAATGCAGATAAAATGCTTGTAGTAGGAGCTGAAGCAGCCATTTGTGCTGTAGGTATAGGTGGCTTTGCTGCTATGAAAGCTCTTTCTACTAGAAATGATGATCCAGCTAAAGCTTCAAGACCATTTGACAAAGAAAGAGATGGTTTTGTGATGGGCGAGGGTGCTGGTGCTTTAGTGTTTGAAGAGTATGAGGCTGCTAAAAAGCGTGGAGCTAAAATTTATGCTGAGTTAGTAGGTTTTGGTGAAAGTGCAGATGCGCATCATATCACTTCGCCTACTTTAGAAGGACCATTACGTGCTATGAAAAAAGCTTTAAAAATGGCAGGAAATCCAAAAGTAGATTATATTAATGCGCATGGAACTTCTACTCCGGTAAATGATAAAAATGAAACGGCAGCTATTAAAGAGCTTTTCAAAGATCAAATTCCTTTAGTTAGTTCTACAAAAGGTCAAATAGGCCATTGTTTGGGTGCTGCTGGAGCAATTGAAGCTGTTATTTCTTTAATGGCACTTGATCAAGGTGTATTACCACCAACTATCAATCAAATCGTAGCAGATGAAAATTGCGATCTTGACTATATACCAAATACTGCAAGAAAAAGCGAAGTTAATGTTGTAATGAGCAATTCTTTTGGTTTTGGTGGAACAAATGGTTGCGTGATTTTCAAAAAAGTAGATTAATATGGCTTCTTATTTAGATTTTGAAAAAAATATTCAGCAAATTGATGAGGATTTAGCAAATGCTAAAATCAAAGGCGATGATGAAGCGGTAAAAATTTTAGAAAAAAATCTTGAAAAAGAAACTCAAAAAGTTTATAAAAATTTAAGCGATTACCAACGCTTACAGCTTGCAAGACATCCTGATCGTCCCTATGCACTTGATTATATTCAAGCTATATTAAGTGATGCATATGAAATTCATGGTGATCGTGCTTTTAGAGATGATCCTGCTATTGTGTGTTATGCGGGTTATATAGGTGGTAAAAAAATTATTGTTATAGGTGAGCAAAAAGGTAGAGGTACTAAAGATAAACTTCATAGAAATTTTGGTATGCCTCATCCTGAAGGTTATAGAAAAGCTCTAAGAGTAGCAAAAATGGCTGAAAAATTTGACATACCAGTATTATTTTTAGTGGATACTCCAGGTGCTTATCCGGGAGTGGGTGCTGAAGAGCGTGGTCAAAGTGAGGCTATAGCTAGAAATTTATATGAATTAAGCGCTCTTAAAACAATCACTATAGCAGTAGTTATAGGCGAAGGTGGAAGTGGTGGTGCTTTGGCTATAGGAGTAGCTGATAAACTTGCTATGATGAAAAATTCAGTTTTTTCTGTGATTTCACCTGAGGGTTGTGCTGCTATTTTATGGAATGATCCATCAAAAAGTGAAGCTGCTACTAAGGCGATGAAAGTAACTGCTGATGATTTAAAAACCCAAGGTTTGATCGATGATGTCATCGAAGAGCCAATGAGTGGAGCTCATAGAGATAAAGAAAATGCGATTAAAAATTTAAGTGATTATGTCTTAAAAGCTATAGAAGAATTAGAACAATACGATAAACGTGAATTAGCAGCATTAAGAATGCAAAAAATCTTTAAATTTGGGGCTTTTTCTGAATAATTTGCATTTTTATGCAAATTTCAACTTTTTTTAAAAAAACTATTGTATAATTACAACTTCAATTCAGTGGTTGGATAGCTCAGTCGGTAGAGCAGCAGACTGAAAATCTGCGTGTCGGCAGTTCGATTCTGCCTCTAACCACCATTCATTTTCTATTATAAAAATCATCTAATTCTTGAAGTTCATTTTCGTTAAATCCTGCTTGAATTCTAGCTGTTTTATTATATACTTTTCCTAAAAGATTAAATTCTTTATATTTAGCACAAAGATCAATATAATTATCATTTTCATTTTTTGCATAATTCCACCAAAAATCCCCTTTATTTACATGTTTAATCTCATCATTTAATATAATGGTAAAAATTTCACCAAATAAACTTTTTATAGGATGATTGGTTGTATTTAATTTTTCTAAAACAAAAGGATTAGCATCAAGTCCTTTTGCTTCAAGTCCTCTATGCACTATGCCCATTCTATGAGCAAGATTATCTTTGGTTAAAAATAAGGCTTTTTCAAGATTATCATGAGCATGGAAATCTCCATATTTAAAACCAAGTTCATTTAAAGTTTTTTCTAAAAGTAAAAAATGCTTAATTTCCTCATCAGCCACCTCAAGCCAATCTTGGTAAAATTTCAATGGTAGGTTTTTAAATCTATAACTAGCATCCAAGGCCAAGTTTATAGCACTATATTCTATATGTGCAACTGAATGTAAGATTTTAGCTAAAGACAAAGTGCTATTTGCTTCTTTTGGACGCCTTATTTTCATAGGATGAAGGATTTTAACTTGTGAGTTTTCACAAATGATCGCTTCATGGGAATGATTAAAATCATACAAATTAGCTTTAAAATTTTCATAAAATTCATTAAATAATTCAATCTTTTTAAAAATATCCTTGTGATATAAAATTTTTTCTAATTCTTCAAAGAAATTTCTTTTCATTTTTAAACCTTGTTAAATATTATATAAGATAAAAAAGTATAATATAAAAATTTTGAAAATTTAAAAAGGTTTGCTAAAAATATGTTTAATGTCATACATGCTCTATTTTTTAGAGAGCTAAAGACAAGATTTGGTATTAATAAATATTTGGGCTATTTTTGGGTAATCGGTGAGCCAATGATGGTTGTTTTGGTAATTACTTCTATTGTGTCAGCTATTAGAGAATTTCATCATCAAATCATGCCTGAGGGTGTTTCTATCTTTTTATTTTTAGCAGTAGGGATTATACCTTTTTTTATGTTTAGAAGCATTATTACGCAACTTTTAAATGGTATAGGTGCAAATTTGGCGCTATATGCTTATAAGCCAGTAAGACCTATACATGTTTTTATTGCAAGAGCATTGCTCGAGTTTTGTATCTATTTTACTATTTTTATTTGTGTGATGTTTTTAGCAGGTTGGTTTTTGCATATGCAAGTTATACCTAAACATTTTTTAGAAGTGATGTTTTCGCTTTTTTTACTTGTGGTATTTGGTTTTGCTATGGGGATGTGTTTTGCTATAGCAGGACATTTTGCAGAGCCTTTAAAAATGGCTTTAAATTATTTAAATATAGTTTTATACTGGACAGCTTTAGTAGTATTTCCAGTATGGATAGTTCCAAAACCTATTTTAGATATTTTATATTATAATCCACTTTTACATATTATGGAGCTTTTAAAATATAATTTTTTTCAAAATTATCCATTACTTGATGATTATAATTACTACTATCCTATTATATGTTTGAGTGTGATTTTGTTTTTTGGTTTGTTTTTTTATTATTTTACTAGAGAAAAGTTGATAGCGGTACGATGATAAAATTAGTTAATTTAACAAAATCTTTTCCTTTACGCAATGGTGAAAGACATTATGTTTTTAAAAATTTAAGTTTTGAGTTTCCTGAAAATTGTAGCATAGGTTTAATGGGGCGTAACGGTGCTGGAAAGTCTACCTTAATGAAACTTTTAAGCGGGTCATTGCTTCCTGATAGGGGTAAGATTATAACCAATAAAAAACTCTCTTGGCCTCTAGGCTTGGCAGGTGCATTTCAACACAGACTCTCAGCAAGGGACAATGCGCGCTTTGTAGCTAGAGTATACGGTTACAAAGGAAAGGCTTTAGAAGAAAAGATTAAATTTGTTGAAGATTTTGCTGAGCTTGGTAAGTTTTTTGATGAGCCTATGAATACTTACTCAGCAGGTATGAGTGCTAGAATATCTTTTGGCTTAAGTATGGCTTTTGATTTTGATTATTATTTAATTGATGAGGCAGGTGCTGTGGGAGATCCTAAATTTAGAGAAAAAAGTTCTAAAATCTATAAAGAAAAGTTAAGCCAGTCAAAAGTTATCATGGTTTCACACAATGTAGCTGAAATTAAACAATGGTGTGATAAAATTATATTCATGCAAGATGGACAAGCTACTATATATGATGATGTAGATGAGGGTATAGCGGTGTATCAAGGAAAAATAAATGCAAAATGATTTATTAAAAAAGTTTAAAAATTTAAAGATACTTAACTCTTTTAAAATAGTGTTAATTTTGACAGCATTTGTTGTATTTTATTATGTTTTTATAGCAGCAAATCGTTATGTGAGTGAAAGTGTTTTAAGTGTGAAATCAACCACAGGAGATAGCGGAGCTATCACCGGAATTGCTGCATTTTTGACTAATAATTCTTTTTCAAGCGAGGATATAACTTTCTTAAAATCTTACATTCATTCTTTAGATATGTTAAATATTTTAGAAGAAAAAATTCAAATTCGTGAGTTATATCAAAAACAAAAACTTGATTTTTTTTATAGTATTTCTTCATCGGCTGACCAAGAGGATTTTTTAAAGTATTATCAAAACCGTGTTAAGATTATTCAAGAAAACTCAGCTAATGGGCTTTTGCGTGTAGAAGTTGAAGGTTTTGACCCGCAAAGTGCACATTTGATAGCTTCAACTATAGTTAAAGAAAGTGAAAAATTTATCAATGAAATTTCACACAAAGCCGCAAGAGATCAAATGCAATTTGCTGAAGAAGAGCTTTTGCAGTTTAAAAAAAGATATCAAAAGGCTAAAGATGAGCTTTTAGCTTTTCAAAATAAATATGGGGTATTTGATCCACTTAAACAAGCAGAAGGTACTCTAAAACTCATAGCCGAACTTGAATCAAAAATAGCAGCCAAAGAAGCTGAGCTTTTGATGATGCAAAGCTATATAAACGATAATGCACCACAAATTGTCACTATAAAAAGTGAAATCACAGCTTTAAAAAAACAACTTCAAAAGGAAAAATCCAAAGTTTCATCGCCAAAATCTTCTCAAAAACTTAATGATCTTGCGGCTAAATTTCAAGATCTGACTATAGAAGCAGGTTTTGCAGAAAGTGCTTACACAGCTGCATTAAAAGCTTATGAAAGTGCTAGGATAGAAGCTTTAAGAAAGATAAAACAAGTGGTTATAGTGCAAAGTCCAAGTTTACCTCAAAGTGCTAAATACCCAGAAGCTTTGTATAATATACTCACAGCTTTTATGATTTTATCTTTGATTTATGGAATTGTTAAATTTATTAAAATGATTATAGAGGAGCATAGATACTAATGAAAAAGATATTTTTATTTTTACTTTTACCTTTGTTTTTATTTTCTGCGGTAGATGTTTCTCAAATTGCAAAAATTCAAAATCAACCATTAGCTCCATCTTTAGAGCCACAAATTATAAATTATGATAATAACCAAAGTGATTTTAATCAAACTCAAGCTTCGATAACTAAAGTTTTTGGTGCACATTTATTTAATGGTAATTTTACTAAATTTACTCAACATGTTTATAACCCTGATTATAAACTAGCAGTAGGCGATAGGATTAATGTAAAAATCTGGGGTGCGGTAGAGTTTATACAGACCTTAACAGTAGATTCTCAAGGAAATATTTTTATACCAAAAGTAGGAGCAATTAATCTTTTGGGTGTGAAAAATAGTGCTTTGGTGCAAGTTATTACAAAAGCTATTAATAAAATCTATAAAAGCAATGTCTATGTATATGCGGATATGGATATTTATCAAAATGTATCGGTATTTGTTACAGGAAATGTGAATCAACCTGGTCTTTATCAAGGATTAAGTTCAGATTCTATCATACAGTATTTAGATAAAGCAAATGGTATTAATCTAGAATATGGTAGTTTTAGAGATATTCAAATTTTAAGAGATAATAAAGTCATTAAAAAGGTAGATTTGTATGACTTTTTACTTAAAGGTCAGCTTGATCTTTTTCCTTTTAGAATGGGCGATGTGATTTTAGTAGGTAGTGTGCAAAAGTATGTTTTTGTAGAAGGAGATGTGCAAAAACCTTTTAGATTTGAGCTCAGTAATGATATTTTAAATTTAGAAGATATAGCAAAAGTTGCAGGAGCTAAGCCTATAGTAACTAATGCTGTGGTAAAAAGCTATAGAGATGATCATAAATTACATGTAGATGCTTACAGCAAAAAGCAGTTTTTAGGTGTGAAATTATATAATGGTGATGAGATAGAGTTTAGACCTGATTATACTGCGCAAAATATTAGCATTAGCATAGAAGGTGAGCATAGTGGTTTACATTCGGTGGTGATAAAAAAAGGCACAACCTTAGCTGAACTTGCTAAAATGATTACAGTTAATGATCAATCAAACATTAATGCCTTGCAAGTTTTTAGAAAAAGTGTAGCAGCTACCCAAAAACAACTTATTGAAGCCCAGCTTAAAGAGCTTGAAACACTAGCTCTAACAAGCTCTTCGGTTAATGCTGAGCAAGCTAGCATTAGAGCTACTCAAGCTAAAACGATTTTAGAATTTATTGCGCGTGCAAAGCAAGCTCAGCCAAAAGGGCAAATCGTTATAGATAATGTCAAAGCGTATAATTCTATAGTATTAGAAGAAGGCGATGTGGTGAATGTACCTAGTAAAAATAATCTTGTTTTAGTTCAAGGTGAAGTTTCTATACCAGGTGCATTTGTGTATATGGATAAAGAAAAATTAAGATATTATATCAACCTAGCAGGTGGTTTTAGCGATAGAGCAGATATATCAAGGGTTTTAGTAATTAATGCTAATGGTAAAGCAACTAAATACAGCGGTAGAAGCTCAGCAGATATCAAAGCGGGAGATTCTATTTTAGTTTTACCAAAAGTAGATAGTCAAAATTTACAAATCTTTAGCATGTTAACACAAATTTTATATCAAATAGCTATTGCAACTAATGTAGTGTTAAATATATAGGAATTTAGATGAGTCAAATCGATGCGATTAAAATAGCCAAAGAAGTTTTTGAGATAGAATCAAAAACGATTTTAGATTTATGTGATAACTTAGATGAAGATTTTAGTAAAGCAGTTGAGTTGATTTTATCTATTAAAGGCAGGTGTGTTGTAAGTGGCATGGGCAAATCAGGCCATATAGGGGCTAAGATAGCTGCAACCTTAGCCAGCACAGGTACTCCAAGCTTTTTTATGCATCCGGGTGAAGCATTGCATGGAGATCTTGGTATGCTCACAAGTGAGGATGTGCTTTTGGCTATTTCAAATTCAGGAGAAACTGAAGAGGTTTTAAAACTCATACCAGTAATCAAAAAAAGAAAAATTCCTTTAATTGTTATGGCAGGAAATCAAAACTCTACTTTGGCCAAACAAGCAGATATTTTTATAAACATAGCAGTAAAAAAAGAAGCTTGCCCACTTCAACTTGCTCCAACTTCTTCTACAACTGCTACTTTGGCTATGGGTGATGCTATAGCAGTGGCTTTAATGAGAGCAAGGAAATTTAGACCTGATGATTTTGCTTTATTTCACCCAGGAGGAAGTTTAGGTAGAAAGCTTTTAACTAGGGTGGGAGATTTGATGGTGTCAAATAATCTACCTATAGTAAATCCTGAGAGTGAATTTAATGAGTTAGTTGATGTGATGACTAGTGGTAAGTTAGGACTTTGCATAGTACTTGAAAATGAAAAGCTAGTTGGGATTATCACAGATGGAGACTTAAGAAGAGCATTAAGAGCAAATGATAAGCCAAGATTTGATTTTAAAGCTAAAGAAATCATGAGCGAGAGTCCAAAAACCATAGAAGCAAGTGCTATGGCAAGTGAGGCAGAAGAGCTTATGCTAAAACATAAAATCAAAGAAATAGTCGTTACTCAAGATGAAAAAATAATAGGCATTATACAACTTTATGCGATAGGTAATGTGTGATATTTATGCTTTTAAAATGCTATATTATTGTGAAGCAAGTATTGTTTCAAATTGTTTATTATTTTTATTATTTTTTATTTTCTAGTAAAAAAACATTATTAATTATTTATTCCAATTCTAGCATACTTTATTCAAATTTAAAAGAATTAGAAAAATGTCTTAAAAAACATAGTATTAAATATAAGGTTATTTTTAACACCAAATCTATAAATAATATTAAACATATAGCTAATTCATCTATTATCATAATAGACCAATCAAATTATTTTTTATCATATATAAAACTTTTTCCGTCGACAAAAGTACTTCAATTGTGGCATGGAGGAGGGTTGTATAAAAAAGTTGCCTTTGATAAAATACTTTCTTTAGAGGGTAATAAAAATATTACACGAATTTATCGCAATATATCTTTTTTGAATATTTCAGACAAAAAATTAGTGAATGAATATTCTCGTATGTTTAATATTCATAAAGAAAATATTATAAATTATGGTTTACCAAGAACAGATCGTTTGTTTTCTAGAGATACCTTGAAAGACAAGAAAGAATTTCTTCTAATGTATCCTGAAATTGGTAGTAAAAAAATATGTTTATATGCGCCAACATTTCGAGAGGATGCCAAACAGCAGCGTAAATTGTTAAAAATAGAAGAAAATATGGCTGAGCAGTTACAAGATTATATAATTATATATAGAGCACATCCTACTTTAAAAATATCTGATAATATAAAGGGTATAATTGATGTCAGTAATCTAGAATTGGATTTTGTTTTGTCTATTACGGATATACTTATTAGTGATTATTCATCAATCATTTTTGATTATTCTTTTTTTAAAAGACCTATAGTTTTATATGTTCCAGATCTAAAAGAATATTTTATAAAAAAGAAGCAATTGTATTTTCACCCATCAGAGCTTGTGGGTTGTTCTAATGTATGTTATAACAGTACTGAATTAGCCAATGTAGTAAAAAGAGCCACATATAAGATTGACTTATGGGATTCTTTTATGAGTAATTGTAAGGGTAATTCTTGTCAACAATTAGTAGGTTTTATAAAGAATTTGCAAATTAAAGGAGATATATGAAAACCATAGCACTGATTTTTGCTGGTGGCACTGGTCAAAGGATGAATATTTCTTCTGGTTTACCAAAGCAGTTTTTGTTAATAGAAGATAAGCCTGTTATAATCCATACTCTAGAGATTTTTTCTAATCACAAGGATATAGATGGGATTGTTGTTGTGTGTTTAAAAGATTATATGGATGAATTATATCACAATATTAAAAAGTACTCGATAAAGAAAATTATTGAAATTACAAATGGTGGCTTGTCTGGCCAACAGTCTATTTTTAATGGTTTGACATTAATCAAAAAGATAGTAAAAACTAACCCCTATGTATTAATTCATGATGGTGTTCGACCTTTAGTTACGGGCAAGGAAATATCTCAAAGTTTATCATGTGCATATGCAAATGGAAATTCAATTAGTTATTCTAAAATGACTGAAACAGTTTTATACAAAGCTGAAAACACAGAAATCTTAAACCGAGATAAGTGTTTTCATGTTAAAGCTCCTCAAATTTTTAAACTCAATGATATATATGATTTACATATTAAGTCTCAAAAAGAAGATTTGGAGTTTATTGATTCGGCTTCTATGGCATTTCATTATGGATTGGAATTATATTTTACCGAGTGTTCAAATAATAATATAAAACTAACAACACCTAAGGATTTTTATATGATCCAAGCACTAATGCAAGCAAAAAAAGTTGAAAGTATTTTTGGGGTATAGGTTATGAATGAAATTTTAGAAAGAAGATTAAAGCTATTAGAAGATAACTTCAAATTTAATATTAATAAAATGACAAATAAAAAAATCCTTATCACCGGAGCAAATGGATATATAGGTTCAATTTTGACTTTGATTTTACATTATAACGCAAAATTATATTGTCTTGTTAGAGACAAAGATAAGATGATTAAACGTTTTCAAGAAATTTGTGGCGATATAGATAAGATTAGTATCTATGAAGATTTGCATAAAATAAAAGATAAGATTGATATTGTTATTCATTGTGCAGCGCCCACACAAAGTGATTTTTTTATTGAAAATCCTATAGATACTGTAGATATTATATATACTAATACTAAAAATATTCTAGATTTCTCAAAAAAAAATAACGTTGAAAAAGTTATATTTTTATCAACAATGGAAATTTATGGAGATGTAATAGGCGATAATATTGTTGAAGATGATATAGGAAAATTTAGTGTTACTAATACTAGAAATTCATATCCTTTAGCCAAACAAATTAGTGAATTTATGGTTCATTCATACTCAAAAAAATGCTCATTTAGTGCTTCTATAGTGAGATTAACACAGACTATTGGTCCTACAGCACAAATTAACGATAATAGGGTTTATATGGATTTTATTCGTTCGGCATTAAAAAAATCCAAAATCACATTATTTACTAAAGGTGAAACAAAAAGAGAGTATATAGATGTATTTGATGTTGCTATGGCTATTATTTTTATAGCGTGTGAGAAAAAATTATTTGAGATATACAATATATCAAATCCGAATATTTTTATTAGCATTTATGATCTAGCAAAAACTATTTCAAACAAATTAAAAGCAGAACTTGTTTTTGATTTGCAAAGAGATACATCTCGGTATCTTCCACCTTTTATAAGAAAATTAAACTCTGATAAAATATATCAATTAGGTTGGAAGCCCTTATTTAGCTTAAATCAATCTCTAGATGATATGATTAATTATATTAAGGATATAAATGAATAAAATAAAAAAATACTTGTTTAAAATTTTTAGATTTTTGCCATTAAGCAAAAATAAAATAGTTTTTATCGCACATTCTGCAAGTAGATTTGATTGCAATCCTAAGGCTATTTTCGAGGATTTGTTGAAAAATAAGGTAAAAGCTAAATATGTTTGGATTTTGAATAAAAAATTTCATAAAGAATATAAAGATAAATATCCAATGGTGTCTTTTGTTTCTCCTAGTTCTTTTAAAGCTTTTTTTCATTTAAGCACCTGTAGAGTTTTTATTAATAATCAAATCCATGTTTATTATAAAAAGATGGGATTTAATAAAAGATCAGAGCAATTATATTTGCAAACTTGGCATGGTTCTTTTGGAATGAAACATATACCAATCTCAGATGATTTAAATATGGTTCACAATGCTTGTATGGATATGGATTATTGGATAACCAATAGTATTTTTGAAAGTATTGTGTATAAAAATACTTTTGATAAAAATGCTAGGTTTTTGGAAATAGGACATGCAAGAAGTGATTTTTTATTTTCAGATCGTGTTGAAAAAATTCATAATTATTATAACCTGCAAAAGGATTTCAAAATTATACTTTATGCTCCTACTAAGAGAGATAATATATTTAATAATTATAATTTGGATTTTGTTAAACTAAAAAGTATTTTTGAGTATAAATTTAAACATAAATTTGTAATATTGGTGAGAATGCATAGAAATTTGCATTTTGAATTGAAAAATGATGATGTTATTGATGCTTTTGATTATCCTGATGTGATGGAGCTTGTTAAAGAATGTGATGTTTTGATTTCGGATTATTCTTCTATTATTTGTGATTTTGCATTAACTTACAAGCCTATATTTATCTATGCAAATGACTATGATAGTTTTATACTTACATCTAAACTTTATCATGATTACTCAAAATTACCTTTTGGTTTGGCTAAAAATTTTGATGAATTAGAAAAAAGCATTATAAATTTTGATCATGATGTTTATAAACATGAGCTAAAGGTATGGCTAGAAAGTGTCGGATGCATAGAAGATGGTAAGGCTGGTAAAAAAATATCAAGCTTGATTACACAGTTTATTGAAAAAGATAGAGATTTGAATCTTTATACTACTAACCAAGTTACTCCTTATATAGCAAAAATTATGGGTTTTAAGAATATTTATTTTACTTTTAGAAATATTGGTGATCAAATCATTATGATGAGGTCTTTGGAATTATTACATCAAAAAACTAAACAATTTTTTTTAATAGGAACCACTCTGCCAGACTTATGGAAAGAAGTAAAATTTGTAAAGGTTGTTAATCTTAAAGAAATTAAACTTCATATATATCAAAAAGAACAATTTGATCTAATGGCAAGTTATGGTATAAAACCTATTTTTTTAACACAAGAGTCGTTTAATAAAGAAAAAGGTAAATACATAAGAACCTATGGACCTAGTCATATAGTTGCAAATGTATGCTCCAAGCTTGGGTTGGAAGGTGATATTGTAGTTGATTTAAATTTTCCTTTGAGTGAAAAAGAAAAAGCTTTTGGGCGATTTGTGCCTGAAAATAGAAAACAAATAGCTATTATTTCAGGGGGTTTGCAAAGATATAAAACATATCCATTTGAAAAATTACAAGAGGTTGTAAATTCGTTACAAGAAAAATATGATTTTATCCAAATTGGCACTAAGAAAGATTTGCCTTTAAGAGGTGCTTTAGATTTAAGAGAAAAACTAACATTGCGAGAAGTTGCTAGCACGCTATATAACTCAGATTTATTTGTAGGTGGTATAGGAGGACTAATGCATATGGCTAATGCTGTAGGCTGTCCTAGTGTAGTGTTGTATAGTGAAGCTGAACCAGAATATATGGTTAATTATAATAACAACACAAATGTTTTTCCTGTTGATAATGCATGTGTTAAATGCACCGAAGGTAAACATTGTCCTTGGACTTCTCCTTGTAAAGCAGAAGATCAAAAGTACTCATGCATTGATAATATTCAAATAGAAGATATTATACAAGCTATTAATAAACGTATCGAGTTACCTAGAAATTTAAATAAACCTACAATTTATCATATTAAGCAAAAAAAAGTTTATGGTTTGGAAGAGCAAAAAAAGGTAGGATTTTCTTTTCAATCCTCTAATAAACTAGGTATCTATATAGATAAGAAAAAAGATAAAGATAAAAAAGTATTACAGTTTAACTTTTTTGGTATAAAGCCAATATCATTTTTATGGAAAAGCAAATACTATAAATTGCGCGTGTTTAATATACACTTGTCATTAGATAAGGCTACCGTAAAATTTAGAATTGGTAAAAAAAAAATAATTACAAATCAAAAGCCTGATTTGTTTTGTAATGTGGGGGATTTTGAGTGGATTAAAGGATTTGAAAACTATTGCAGTCGGTTTTTAAGTTTTCAAAAATATTTTGATAAAGATAGCTTGGGGTTGTTGCATTATATTTTTCAAGTAAAATTGATGTCAAAAAAAACAAACAAATCGTATGTAGAAACAAATTATTACATAAAAAAAGAAGATATAGCCATACGAAATGAGTTGGTTGGTCTTAATCACTCTGTGGGTAAAGTGTTCTTTGAAGGTCAGCCTACGGATATGTATATTTATAATGGTTACATTACTTTAATGAAAGTTCAAAATTCCTATGTTTTGTCACATAATTGTTTTATTAGAGAAAATTATAATACCTATATTAAAAACAATGATATTGTTGATATAGGCACGGGAAATGGTTTAAGTAGTTTATACTTGAGTGAATATACTGATAAATTTGTTTATTCTTTTGAAGCTTCTAGTAAAGTGTATGAGTTGTTTCAAGAGTGTATAAAATTAAATAACAAACAAGATAAGATTATATCTTGCAATGTGGCAATAGGCTCTAAAAAGCAATCTGTTTATGTGGACAATAACATTAGCAATAGCAATATAACAAGCTTAAGTGTAAAATCAAGTTCTATTTTAATGGACAAGTTGGATGATATCGTCAATCAGCTAAATATTCAGCCAAAAATGATTAATGTTTGGGTTAATGGAGATGAATATGAGTGTTTATTGGGAATGCATACTACCATAGAAAAATTTAGACCAATAGTTCATATTAATATATCCAAATCAGCAAAAATTTTATTTTCTGTTATTGATTTTGCAGTAAAGAATTTTAGTGCATATGATTTTGAAATAAAAAAAACTATAGAACCTCATATTGTTCAAGAGTTATTTTTAATTGCAACTCCAAAAGAATTAAAATAAGGGATCGAAATGGGTAAGATTATAGCAGCAAGACAAGATGGATTATGCTCTAGATTAGGTGCAATCTTAAACGCGATGTATTTGGCAAAAAAAACACAAAAAGATTTTTATTATTTTTGGCCAGATTCAGAAGAGCAAATGAAAAAATGGGAAGAAATCAAAACTCAAAATAATTTCAGAAGTCTTGAATGTGATAATGAAAAAAATATTTTTTCCAAAGATTTTATAGAGAGCTTTTCTATGGGCACTTCTTTTCAAAACCCAGGGATGCCTTATGGTTTAAAACAACACCATAGCGTGTTTAAAACTACTCTAGAAGAGTTAACAGTCAAAGATGAAGATATATATATTTCTCATATTCCTTGTTTTAATTATATTAATGATATTGATAAAAAAGATTATTATGAGAATATGAAAAATTTATGGCAGCAGATTGATTTTCATCCAAGAATTAAAAATATAATAAATAAAGCAAGAAAAATAGCTAAACAGTTAGGTGGTTTTATCGCAATTCATATAAGAATTGCTGATGTAGCATTAAATGAATTGTATAAAAATACAGGTTTTTTTGTTTATAAATTTTCACCTTTGGAATTGGTTTTTGAAATAATCAAGCAAAAAACAAAAGATGGTAAAATTGTTTTATTTTCGGATGATCTTGATGGTGCAAAGGTTTTACAACGCTATTGCTTTGCAAAAAAAATAGAAAATATCTTTGTAGTTGATGAATTTATAGATAATGATATCCAAGATGAAAATGATAGAGCTTTTTTTGAAATAGCTCTCATGGGTTTTGCAGAAAAAGTATATACAGGAGATTCAAATTTTTCAAAATTTGCTTCAAGGATTGGGCTTGGAGAGGAAGCAACATACATTTCCCAAGTATTTTCAAATCAGCAAAGATATGATCTTATAATCCATAATAGTGATAATAACCTTATTTTAAAACCTTTACAAGAAGCTTATAAATATTTGTATTTATATACAAGAGGGAGACTTATAAAAAAACCTTGGAATGAACTAGAGAATATAGCCTTCAAGGCTTTAGGATTAGATCCAGTAAATAGTTTGTATAAAATTTGCATACTAGAGTGTTTTTTGCGTCAAAAGCACTATGAAAAAGCAGAAGCGTTTTTGGCTGATATTTTTAGAAATGATTTTGCGAATTTCATCAAAGATCTTCTAAATCCAATGATGATTTTTAAAGATTCTTTCTTTGAAATTCTCTCTCAAGTTGATGTCGAATATAATAAATTGCATTTGTTATATTTATTCACACTTAAAAATGACAAAAAATCACTAGGAGCACCATCTCGTATTAAAAACCATCTTGCTTATAGATTGGGACAAATTGCAATAGCAAATTCTAAAACAATAGGTGGTT
>NZ_NFOE01000073.1 GCF_002179635.1 Campylobacter jejuni
GCTCAATACCCTACAATCTAAACTAAAAGAATGCACAAATGAATGAGATAGAACTTAACACTCAAAATAAAACCTTAAACGAAACAGAAAAAGAATTGCAAATTCTTTTAAAAGATGCAGGTGTAGATGAAATAGGAGAAAAACTACTTAAAGAAGTAGAAGATGTAAATAAAACAGAAAATTTTATGCATCAAAATGAAGTTCAAGCCATGAAAGGTATTGCTGGAACAGGTGTAAATTTATTTGATTTTGCAAAACAACTCAACAAAGACCTCGAACCCTACCTACTCCCTTTTAAAATCATCATAAAAAGAGCAGATAATACCCTTAGTGGAATTGATGCTTTAATAGAATATCAAAAAACAAAAGATGGTTTAAAAGTTTCTGTAAAAATTGGTTCTGAAATTATTGCTTCACAAATTTTTAAAATAGGAATACCGATAATAAGAACAGCAGCCATTACAACTTATAGTGCGATAGCAATTGCAAGCGGCACCTTGTTAGGTGTTTTAGCAGCCATTAGTATTGTTGGTACTGGTATGATAATTCTTTGGTGGATTAATTCTAAAATAGAAGATTGGTTAAAAGATAGTGGTATTTCTTTTATTGATTTTATAAGAGAATATGAAACTCATTTAAGTTCTGAAGAAAAATATTATCATAACTTAGCACATTGTCATCAAACACAAATTAAAAATATGCAAAGAATTCAATTATATTATAATGGTAAGATTTCAAAAGATTTAAAAAATTATTACTATCCTTTTTATGATGTTAAAAAAACTCCATCTTTACTTAATGAAAAAAGTTTACTTAAAAGTATATCAAAAGATTATAAAGCATTAAGACTAAAAGATACAATAGACAATATTCACATTAATTCAGAATTTTATTTATTAAAAGCTTTATATTTTTGTGAAAGTTTTACAGGTTTTAATCAAAACAATCAAGCCTTATTTAACGAAGAAAAATTTCCTTATCATTCTAGCTTTTATACTATATTCTTATTGCACAAAGATAAAATCACAAATACTTACTTAAATGCAAGAAAAGAACTTTATAAAAGCGTTATAGAATTTAATTATTCTCAAAATAAAACCTTACTTGAGAATTTAGAGAAAAACGACACCAAAGAAGATTCTAAGCTATTACGCTTTTATAATCTTTCTTTTAGCCACTTCATCTTAGAAAACAAAGATAAAAATAAAAAGCTTATATTTTTTGACAATGCTTCATCTATGTCAAATCTTTTACATCTTTATGAGAACAATTGTGATATATTTGTTAAAGATGAGTCATTAATCGATATAGCTTTATTAGAACAAAACTATAATCTAGA
>NZ_NFOE01000015.1 GCF_002179635.1 Campylobacter jejuni
CTCAAAAGTCTTTAGGTGAGATTGAAGCTAATACTAATATCTTAGTTCAATCTATTAATGAAATGGGTGAGAGTATTAAAGAGCAAGCTTTAGGGATTTCACAAATCAATCAAGCTGTTTCAGTAATAGATGGTTTAACTAAAGAAAACTCACAAATTGCACATGCAACTAATTCTGTAGCAAATGAGGTTGATTTAATGTCGGCTGAAATAGTGGCAGATGTTAGAAGAAAGAAATTTTAAAAAACTACCCTTTAAAGGGTAGTTTAATTTATAAAATACTCTTGAATTTTGTTTTTATCTTCAAAGGCCATACTTTGAAAAATTTTATCTTTAAAGCCTATTTTGTATTTTGTATTATTTTGAGTTTTAGCATAAGTTAGGGCTATGCTAAATGCAAGATCAAGATCTTGAGGATTAATGTTTTCATCCACTAAAGAATAAGCACCTATTAAATCAAAGAGTTTTAATTCTTCATATTTTTGAGTTTTTAATTCTTTTAAAAATTGATTTTCTAGCTCATTTCTACCTATTATCATTTTAGAGCCATTTGGAAGTCTTAAATGACGTCCGTATTTTAAAAGTTGTGCATCATTAACTTGCATATTTTTATCAAATTTAATGAAATCTTTGATTTTATTTGAAAAACTCTCAAGTGTAAGCAAGCATCCACCACCTGGACTTTCAAAATCTTCAAAACCAAATTTGGCAGCTAGTTCAAGTTGTTTTTTTCTGCTTCTTCCGCTGATGTTTTCTAACTTTTCTCTATCAACCCAACCCTCACGTTCGGGCTTAGTTAAAGGTAAATTTTTAGCACACATTGGACGCAAGATTAAATCTTCTTCATCAAGAGCTAGTTTCTTTACCTTAGCCATAGCATCATTTCTTTGGCTCATAGGACGTTGACCAACTACTTCTCCTGTGATGATAAAACTTGCATTTTCATCTTTTAACATAGAAAGAGCGGTTTTAAACATAAAAGCATGGCAATCTATACAGGGGTTAAAATGTTTTCCATAGCCATATTGAGGATTAAATAAAACTTCTTGTAAGTATGCATTTCTCACATCTATCATCTCAAAACTAGCCCCTGCCATAGCAGCGCGTTTTGCCATGAGTTCGCTTTTATCACTTGTGCCACCAAAGCCTATATTGATATTTAAAGCTTTTACTTCTATACCTTGAGAGCTTATGAGTTTTATAGCAAGCATAGAATCAAGCCCACCACTAAAAAGTGCTAATGCTTTCATTTTTTCCTTTCGAAATTTTTGGCATATTGTAATAAATGTTTTTTAATTTTTATACAAGTTTTTATTTAAAAAACTTCTTCTTCAAAGTTATGATGAATTGCTTTTTTATCTTTTATATTTTTTTGCAATCTACTTAAAAATAATTCTAAGCTTTCCTCATCATCTAAAAATTGTATATTTTTTAAAACTTCCATTAGATGATTAAAAAATTTTTCATCGTTTTGATAGTTTTTTTTGATTTTTTCTAAATTTTGATTGAGTAAATTATAAATTTGCTTTTTAAGTGCTTGCTTTAAGTTTATATTTTTTAATTTATTAAAATAAGCAAAATTAATTTTGCAAATAGCATATAAAAATTCTTCTAAATTGCTTAAAATTTTAATATTTTCAACCTCATAAAGTTCTCTTATACTAGGATCATTAAAGTCTTTTTGTTCTAAAATAGCTTTAGCAATGTCTTGATGTAAGAAATATTCTTTTGTGCTTAAAAGTTTAAAAAGTCCTATGGCTTTTTGGTTTTCATATAAAAATTTCAAAAGCTCCAACTCGCTTATATTATTGATTTTGCTTTGTTTGATGGGATTGGTAAAGTTTATATTTTTTCTTGTATTTTTAGAAAGCCTTATATCACTAACATTTACACCTAAAAGATTTGCCACTAAAGTAGTGTAGGAATTTGCTATTAAAGGTTCAAGACTAAAGGTATATTTTTGTACCTCTTCTAAAGCCTTTTGCTTGCTAAGTGCTGAGTTTAAATCAAAATTTGTGATTAAACTTCTTATATAAAATTCTCCAAGTTCTATACCTTTTTCTAAAATATTAAAAAGTAATTTTTCTTGATGGCTTGCTACGAGTTCAGCCGGATCTTTTCCACCTTCTATTAAGACTACTTTTCCATCAATTTTTGCTAAACTTAGCAAATGTGCTGAACGCACAGCAGCATTAAGTCCTGCATTATCATTATCAAAGCACAAAATCACTCTTGCTTCTAGTCTTTTTATTAAAGGTATGTGATTTTCACCTAAAGCTGTTCCTAAAACTGCTACAGCATTTTTAAATCCTGCTTTATGAAAGGCTATAGCGTCCATATAACCCTCGCAAATTATCATTTCTTTTTGCTTATAAATAGCATCTTTTGCTAAATTGAGTGCATAAAAAACGCGTGATTTGTCAAAAAGTTTACTTTGGGGTGAATTAACATATTTTGCCATATTGTTTTCATCTAAAGTTCTACCACCAAAACCTATGAGTAAATTTTTATGATCATAAATACTAAAAGTAATGCGGTTGATAAAACTTGCATAAGCACCATTTTCATTTTGTTTTATTGCACCTACTTCTAGGGCTTCTTCTTGAGTGATTTGTTCATTTTGTAAAAGTCTTAGTGTTTCATTAGAGCTTGGTGCAAATCCTAGTTCAAAGGTTCTAATATCTTCATCATTTAAACCTCTTTTATAAAGATAAACTAAAGCTTCTTTATTTTTAGCTAAATTTTGTTTATAAAAAGCATTAAGAATAGGTAAGATATGGATGATGGATTTTTTGTTATCTTGTTTTTGTGAGGTGTAAGTAAGTGAAAAATTACTCCACGAAGCGACTTTTTCCACTGCTTCAACAAAGTTTAATTTCTCATAATCCATTACAAATTTAAAAACATTACCCCCAGCCTTACATGCAAAACAATGATAAAATCCTTTAATGGAATTAATATGCATACTAGGATTTTTATCATCATGAAAAGGGCAAACGCATACATAGCTTGAGCCTTGTTTTTTCACTTCAACATAGTGAGCTATGATATCAACAATATCTGTTTTTTGTAAAAGTTGTTCTATACTTGCTTGTTCTATCATCTTTAAACCTTAAAGAAAATTATATAAGCATTTAGCTATAATTGTTATAAATTTGAAAATTAAGTTGCAAGGTTATGGATTTTTTCTTTGTAGAATACCGCGATCCTTTATTTGGTCTTATTGTTTTAACCGCTTTAGTTTTTATCATAGCTAGCTCACATTATATATGGCGTATTTTTGCAAATAAGGACCAAAAAAGCAAACTTGATCGCTTTGTAAAAAAATTTGAAATTAACTCTACACATCAACAAATTTTAAAAAATGCTAATTTAAGCATTGAAAATTTAAATTTTTTAGCTCAAATTTTTACTAAAAGTGGTGAATTTGAAAAAGCTGTAGGGATTTATCTTATAGCTTTGCAAAAAGCAAATGAGGCAAGCCAAAAAGAATTTATCTTTTTTTCACTAGCACAAGTTTATTTAAAAGCAGGATTTTTAGAGCGTAGCGTAGAAGCTTTATTGAATGCTTTAAAAATCAAAGCGCGTAATAAAGAAAGCTTAAAACTTTTGAAAATTGTTTATTTAAAACTTAAAGATTATGATAAGGTTTTAGATGTTTTAGAATGTTTGTTTGAGCTAGGAGAAAATATATATGCAGAAAAAGCTTTAATAAAGGCTTTGAAAATTCAAACAAGCTCTAAAGAGCAAGAGCAAAAAATAAAAGAAATTTTAGCTTTAAGTAAGAATAATGAGTTTATTTTAAGACTTTGCTTTTTGCATTATAAAGACAAACTTACTCAAATGCCTAAATTTGAAAATATCATTGATTTGCTTAATGAATGCAAAAGCCCGCTTAATCTTGAAGATGAAAAATATCATGAGTTTTTTTATGCAAAAAATTTAAGTACAAAATCTATTTCTATCAAAAATCATAAACTAAAAATTTTAAAAATTTTAAATGATAATGAGTTAAGTGCAAATCTTAGCTTTACTTATGTGTGTAATAATTGTAAAAATCAAAGTCCTTTGTTTTTTTACCATTGTCCATTTTGCTATGAATTTGGAAAATGTGAGATTTATTATGAGGTAAAAGCTTGAAAAATATTGAAATTTATACTGATGGCTCTTGTTTAAACAACCCTGGTTTTGGAGGGTGGGCTTATGTTTTAACTTATAAAAATTACCAAAAAGAACAAAGTGGGGCTTGTGAGAATACAACAAATAATCGTATGGAGTTAATGGCTATTATAGAGGCTTTAAAAGCTTTAAAAGAACCTTGTGAGGTAAAATTATACACAGATTCAAATTTAATGGTGCAAAGTATTAATGAGTGGCTTGAAGGTTGGGTAAAAAAAGATTTTAAGGGTAAAAAAAATATTGATCTTTGGAAAGAGTATTTAAAAGTAGCTAAAGATCATAAAATAACTGCTTTTTGGATCAAAGCACACAATGGCCATGAATTAAATGAGCGTTGTGATGAGCTAGCAAGAAATGCAGCCTTAAAGCTCCAAGAAGAAAGGTCAATAAATGCTTAAAAAACTCCAAGAAAGACTAAACTATCATTTTAAAAATGAGCAATTACTCATCGAAGCTTTGACGCATAAAAGTTACAAAAAGCCTTATAACAACGAAAGATTAGAGTTTTTAGGTGATGCGGTGATGGATTTAGTGGTAGGGGAGTTTTTGTTTTTTAAATTTCAAAAAGACTCAGAAGGGAACCTTTCTAAGCTTAGAGCAGCTTTGGTGAATGAAAAATCTTTTGCAACCTTAGCGCAAAAACTTGATCTTGGAACATGTATTTTTATGTCTATTGCAGAAGAAAACAACGATGGACGCAATAAGCCTTCCATACTTTCTGATGCTTTTGAAGCACTAATGGGAGCTTTGTATTTAGAAATAGGTTTTGAAAAAACTAAAAATATAGCATTAAATTTGCTTAATGAAGTTTATCCGCATATTGACACGCAAAGTTTGTTTAAAGATTATAAAACAAGATTGCAAGAAATTACACAAGCAAATATGGCAGGCACTCCTGAGTATATTGTAGTAAAGGCTTTTGGGCCTGATCATAAAAAGCAATTTGAAATTGCAGTAAAAATTCAAGGCATAGAAGTAGCAAGATCTACAGCAGGTAGTAAAAAAGAAGCCCAGCAACAATGTGCTAAAATCGCACTTGAAAAATTAGGAAAACTATGAATAGCTTTGGAGTAAGATTTAAATTTACAAGCTTTGGCGAATCTCATGGTCAAGCTATAGGTTGTGTGATAGATGGTATGCCAGCAGGGGTGAAGTTTGACTTTGATTTTTTACAAGAAATGCTAGATAAAAGAAAACCAGGTCAAAATAAATTTAGTACTCCTAGAAAAGAAGAAGATAAAGCTCAAGTTTTAAGTGGAGTTTTTGAAGGTTATACAACAGGAACTCCTATAAGTGTTTTGGTGTATAATGAAAATACACGTTCAAAAGATTATGAAAAAGATGTATTTCGTCCAGGGCATGCTGATTTTACTTATTATCACAAATATGGTATTAGAGATTATAGAGGCGGTGGAAGAGCTAGCGCTAGAGAAAGTGTAGCAAGAGTAGCAGCAGGAGCCTTAGCTTGTATGCTTTTAAAAGAGTTTGATATAGAAATAATGAGCGGAGTTTTTGGAGTAGGAAGTATTGATAGTAAACTTAGCAATGATGAGTTTGATTTTGATTATGCTAAAAATAGTGAAGTTTATGCTTTAGATAAAAATTTAGAACAAAACTTTAAAGATGAAATTTTGAAAGCTAAAAAGGCTAAAAATAGTATAGGTGCAAGAGTTTTTACTAGAGTAAAAAATCCTATCAAAGGCTTAGGTGAGCCTTTGTATGATAAACTTGATTCAAAACTTGCTCATGCAATCATGGGTATAAATGCGGTTAAAGCTGTAGAAATAGGAAGTGGCATTCAAAGTAGTTATATGAATGGAAATGAAAATAATGATGAATTAAAATATGGAGTGTTTTTAAGCAATCATAGCGGAGGATTGTTGGGTGGAATTTCTAATGGAAATTTTATTGATATAAAAACATATTTTAAACCAACCCCTTCTATATTTTTGCCCCAACAAACACAAAATATTCAAGGTGAAAATATTATACATGAGTTAAAAGGTAGACACGATCCTTGTGTAGGTATAAGAGGTAGTGTTGTAGTAAATGCTATGGTAGCAGTTTGCATGGCCGATGCTTTACTTTTAAATGCAAGCTCAAATTTGCAAAATTTACAACGTATTTATGGAAAAAATAAATAAAAATTTAATACTTGTTTTGATATGATGATAAAATATCTTTAAAAAGGGAGCAATATGAAAAAAAATATCGTATTTTTTGAAGTTAGAGGTGGTAGTGACAAAGGTGAAGATGGCCATAGAAAAGATACTATGCCTATGGTAAATGCTTTAAAAGAACAAGGTTGGAATGCTGAGGTTATCTTCTTTGAAGTAGAAAAAAAAGATGAAATTTATGAATATGTAAAAAATAATGCTGATGCTTATGTTTCTAGAATCAACCCAGGAAATTTAAAAGAAGAAAATGAGTATTTTGATATGCTTAGAAAACTTTGTGCAAATGGGGTTATAGGCATGCCTCATCCTGATGCGATGATAGGATATGGTGCTAAAGATGCTTTGACTAAGCTAAATAAAACTGCTTTAGTACCTGAAGATACTTATGCATATTATGATATTAAAACTTTTAAAGAAAGTTTCCCAAAAACTTTAGCAAAAGGTGAGAGGGTTTTAAAACAAAATCGTGGCTCAACTGGAGAGGGAATTTGGCGTGTTAGATTGATAGATGAGCTACCAGTAGGGGCTGTGAGCGTGCCATTAAACGCAAAAATCAAATGTACAGAAGCTAAAGATAACCACACAGAAGAAAGAGAGCTTGGTGAGTTTATGGATTTTTGTGAGCAATACATTGTAGGCGATAATGGTATGCTTGTAGATATGACTTTCTTACCGCGTATTAAAGAAGGTGAGATTAGAATTTTAATGCTTTATCATACTCCAATTTATGTAGTGCATAAAAAACCTGCAGAAGGTGCTGATGCATTTTCTGCTACACTTTTTTCAGGTGCAAAATATAGATATGATGAACCAAAAGATTGGCAAGAATTGGTAGATTGGTTTTTAGCAACATTGCCAGAAATTCGCTCAAAACTTGGAAATTACGATATTCCTTTGATTTGGACAGCGGATTTTATCTTAGATACAGATGAAAATGGTAAAGATAAATATGTTTTAGGTGAGATTAATTGCTCTTGTGTAGGATTTACTTCTCCTGCTGAATTTGTTGAGCCGATTGCTAAAAAAGTAGCTCAAAATATTATTAATATCGTAAGTAAAAACTAACCCTTGTTTAAACAAGGGTTTTTAACTCATTATGCTTTTAACTATACTTTATATTATCGGAATTACCGTTGATGCAATGACAGGAGCTATTGCTGCAGGAAGGCATAAAATGGATCTTTTTGGAGTGATATTTATAGCTTTAGTAACAGCCATTGGTGGAGGTTCGATTAGAGATATTTTACTTGATCATCATCCACTAACTTGGATCAAAACTCCTGAGTATGTGATTTTAATTTGTGTTGCAGCTATGATTACAACAAAAATTGCTAAATATGTTATAAGGCTTGAAAAACTTTTTTTGATTTTAGATGCTATAGGTTTGGTTGTTTTTAGTGTTTTAGGTGCACAAATTGCAATAGAAATGGGATATGGTTTTATAGTGGCTGTGAGTTCAGCTGTGATTACTGGTGTGTTTGGTGGGATATTAAGAGATATATTATGTGCTAGGATACCACTTGTGTTTCAAAAAGAAATTTATGCAGGTGTTGCTATATTAACAGGGGCTTTGTATTATATATTGTATATTTTGGGTGTAGATGAGTTATGGGTAATTCTTGCTTCGTTGATTGTAGGAACTATAGCAAGGCTTTTGGCAATATACTATGGCTTAAGTTTGCCTATATTTTCTTTTAAAGATGGGGAAAATAAAGAAGGTTAAAATTCTATCTTATAGACTCTTAAAGGATAAGCTTCATTATCTACAATATTTTCAATAAAAATTCCATCATACTTTTCATAAAATCCTACAAGCTCTGTTAGTAGGTAAAATTTATTTATATTCTTTGTTTTTAAATCATTTTTTATAAATTTTAGCAATTGACTAGATATTTTATTTCCTCTATAATTTTCTTCAACATATAAAGCACATAAATTTGGTTCTAAATCTTTTCTTTTGTGAAAATCATTTTGTATAATCCCAGCTCCAGCTATGATTGTATTTTTATCTAAAACCAAATACCACTGAGGAATTGTTTGGCTATTAAAACTATTTTTTATACTTTTAAAATAAATCTTTTCATCAATGCCCCATTTTTCAGAAAACCATTTAGAAGCTTTTATTAATAGGTCTTTTTTATTTGATATATTAATTATACGCACAAATAAAAAAAACTCCTTATGGGAATGAAATTTATGATATTTTTATATTAGAATTTAAAAGAGTGGTGACCCATACGAGACTCGAACTCGTGTTACCGCCGTGAAAGGGCGATGTCCTAACCGCTAGACGAATGGGCCAATTAAATATAAATAAGAAATGAAATTATATCTTATTTAATTTAAAAAAAACTTAATTACTTAATAAAGCGTAAGTAAATATATCCAAATACACCAGAAGCTAATGAAGCTAATAAAATTGCAAAGTTATCCACAAAATTAAATATATCACTAACTTCATAAGCAAGTGCATCTATAAAAAAACTCATCGTAAAACCTATACCTGTAAGTATGCAAACTCCATAGAGCTGTTTAAAATTTGCATCTTTTGGTAATTTTGCAAGTTTAAATTTAATTGCCATATAAGCAAATCCAAAAACACCGAGTTGTTTTCCGATAAAAAGTCCTAAAAATATACCCATGCTTACACCACTAAATAGCATATGAGTTTGGATTTTAGAAAGATCAACCCCTGCGTTAGCAAAAGCAAAAATGGGAAGTATGACAAAAGCAATCCAAAATTTTAATCCATGTTCGATTTCTTCCAATAAAGCATGATTATTTTTTGTATATACAGGAATAAATAAAGCGGTAATAATACCGGCTAAAGTCGCATGAACTCCACTTTTTAATACACTAAGCCAAAGTAAAGTGCCAAGTATATAGTAAAAAGATTTTCTTTCATTACCTAGACGATTTAATACAAATAAACCTATAATGCAACAAAATGCTACAAAAAAAGCCAAAGTAGAAAGTTCGCTAGTATAAAAAATAGCAATGATTAAAATAGCTCCTACATCATCAAAAATTGCTAAAGACACTAAAAATATTTTTAAAGAACTTGGTATGCGTTGTTTTAACATGGCAAGTATAACTAAAGCGAAGGCGGTGTCAGTAGCTGTTGGTATAGCCCAACCCTTTAAAACATAAGCGTCGTTAAAATTAATAGCGCAAAATATTAAAGCAGGTACTACTATACCACCTATAGCAGCCATTAAAGGTAGAGTGATATTGCTAAGAGTTTTAAATTCACCTTGAACAAATTCTTTTTTTAATTCAAGTCCTATAGCAAAGAAAAAAATTGCAATAAGCCCATCATTAATCCATAGTAATGAGGGTTTAAATAACTCCCATACTCCTACTTTTATACCCATTTCCACGCTAAGAAAATCCATATAATGTTGTCCATAGGGACTATTTTTAAGCATAAGAGCAAGGATTGTTGCTCCTAAAAGCAATAACCCTCCTAATATTTCTAATGATAAAAATTTTTGATAATTCTTAATTTTCATTTTTTAAAGCTATATATAAGTTTTAGATAAAAATATCCTATTACAGCACTTAATAGTGAAGCAACTAAAATGGCTAATTTATCCGAATATGCGAAAATATTGCTGTTTTGATAAGCTAATCCATCTATAAAAAAGCTCATCGTAAAACCTATGCCTGTAAGTATACAAACTCCATAGAGTTGTTTAAAATTAACATTTTGTGGAAGCTTTGCTAGTCCCAATTTTATACTAATATATGAAAATAAAAATACTCCAATTTGCTTTCCTAAAAATAAGCCTAAGATAATTCCTAGGCTAACTGAAGAAAACATAAAGCTTGGATCCATATCTTTTAAATCAACTCCTGCATTTGCAAAAGCAAAAATAGGCAATATAAAGTAACTCACCCAAGGCGCTAAATCGTGTTCAATTTCTTTCAAAAATGATTTTCCATTTTTTGTCTCAAGTGGTATAAATAAAGCAGTAATCACACCTGCTAAAGTTGCATGCACTCCACTTTTTAACATACTTATCCAAAATACTATAGCTATGATGATATAAAAAGATTTTTTAGTAACGTGGAAATGATTTAAGAGATAAAGTGCCAACATGCATACTAAAGCAGCAATCATAGCAAAAACCGATAGTTCGCTTGTGTAAAATAAAGCGATTACAATAATTGCACCCAGATCATCAAATATAGCTAAAGAAAGTAAAAATAGCTTTAAAGAACTTGGCACTTTTTTGCCTAAAAGCATTAAAATTCCAACTGCAAAAGCTACATCAGTAGCTGTTGGTATAGCCCAACCTTGTAAAGCAAAAGTATCTTTATAATTAAAAAATGCAAAAATTAAAGCAGGCACTATCATGCCACCAAGTGCAGCAAATACAGGTAGGGACATAGCTTTTATACTATTGAGTTGTCCTTTTGTAACTTCGTATTTTAGTTCAAGTCCTATAGCAAAGAAAAAAATTGCAATAAGCCCATCATTAATCCATAAAAGTAGAGGTTTAAAAATTTCTAAGCTACCTGCTTGAAATCCGAATGGAATATTTAAAAAATTGGTATATTGATCTGTTAAAGAGCTGTTTTGTAAAATTAATGCAAGTACAGTAAAAAATATTAGCAAAACGCCAGGAAAAGTTTCACTTTTGACAAGTGTATGAATTCTATGCATAAATCAAACCTTTTATTTTTACTAAAAAGGAGTATTTTAACATAAAAAGGTTTGATTTTTATATAAAAACTAATACAAAAAACTTTTAAACAGGTATAACGCGTATATTTGGGCTAAGTTCTTCTTGTAAAATATTTTCTATAGCATATAAGGTTGCGCCACTCCCACTTGAACAGCCACTACATGCTCCAAGATAGCGTATATATACATCTATATTTTTATTTTCACTTTTTTGTATATCAATTACTTCTAAATCTCCACCATCTCCGTGTAGCATTGGACGTACATCACTATCTAAAACAGCCTCTACTGCTTTTAATTGTTTAACCATGGTCATATCATCAAAAGCAATATCAGCTTTACTTTGATCTTTTAATCTTTCTCTTTCCATTTCAGCTCTAGTTTCAGCTAAAATATCTACAAGATAATAATCTTTTTTCTCATGTCCACCAGATTTTATACAAGATTTACAAAAAGCACCTGCTTTGGTAAATTGCGTGATTTCTTCTACTGTATGTAAATCATTTAGTTTAATTACTTCTTTGATAGTTCCAAGGCTTACCCTAGCACATTCACAAACTATGATTTGATCTTCAAAGTCCTCAGGATTAACTCCTTTGTAATGTGCTGCAGCTTGTTTGATAACATCATAAGCCATAACCGAACAATGCATTTTTTGCGGTGGTACTGCAGGGGTTTGCGGATTATCTCTCATAGCAAATTCAACATCTAAATTTGTAATTTTTACAGCCTCATCTACGGTTTTACCTATACAAAGATCAACCATAGTATCACTACTTGCTATTGCTGTACCACAACCAAAGCTTTTAAATTTCGCATCAATAATTTTATCTGTTTTTTCATCCACTAGCCAATAAAGTCTAACTGCATCACCACAGCTTTCGGCTCCAAAATCTGCAACAATAAGTTTTGCGTTTGCTTTTTGTGCATCTTCTTGTGTAAATTCTCCCATATGTCGAGGATTATTCATTCTATCTTGTACTTTTTGAGAATACTCATCCCAAATTGATCCGCCAATTAAATTATTCTTTGCCATTTTTTATCCTTTAAATATTTTCAGGCTTATATGCATAAGTACTTGAGATTGCTCTAAGTCTTTGTGTTGCTTTTTTTATTTGCTCTGCTGTATAATCAATTTCATCTTCTGTATTAAATCTTGATAAAGAAAGTCTTAGGGCAGTATGAGCTAAATCATTTTCAGCACCAATTGCTTCCATGATAGGATTACTCTCAAGTGCTTCGCTAGCACAGGCTGAACCAGTACTTGCTGCTATGCCATTTTTATTTAAATCCCAAAGCATAGCTTCGCCTTCTACGCCTTTAATGCTAGCTAAGATGGTATTAGGAACTCTTCTTGATCTATCTCCAACTACACTTGTATCAGGCATAGCTAAAATTAAATCTTCTAATTTATCTCTTAATCTTCTAATGTGTGAGTTTTCAAAATCAAGCATAGTATTTGCAATTCTTAAAGCTTCTGCCATTGCTATAATATACGGCACATTTAAAGTTCCACTTCTTCTACCACCCATATGCTCACCACCATGTAAAAGTGGAGTTAATTCTATATCTTTTTTAATATAAAGTCCACCTACACCTTTTGGGCCATGGAATTTATGTGCAGAAAATGAAGCAAAATCAACCCCAGTTTTTGCAAAATTAACCTTGATTTTTCCAACAGCTTGAGTTGCATCAGTATGAAATAATGCTCCATATTCATGAGCAATTTGAACCATTTCTTCTATAGGAAAAATCATACCAGTTTCGTTATTTGCCCACATAATACTCACTAGGGCAGTTTTATCTGAAATAGCTTCTTTTAGATCTTTTACACTAGAAACACCCTCATGATCAACGCCAAGCTCTATGACCTTAACCCCTAAGGATTTTAAAAACATAGCACTAGCAGCTACTGCAGGATGTTCCACGCTAGAAATGATTACTTCATTTCTATCACTATTTAAAATTCTATCAAAATACACACCTTTTAATACCCAATTAATACTCTCTGTAGCACAGGAAGTGATAATGATATCATCTAAATCACTTGCCCCAAGTCCTGTATAAAGTTTATCCATAGCTTCTTTTAAAGCAGGGTGAGTTGCGCTACCCCATTGATGAAGGCTATTTGGATTACCATAATATTCTTTTAAAAAAGGTTTCATAAGCTCGTAAGCTTCTGGTGCAAGTTGTGTTGTTGCATTATTATCTAAATATACTTTCAAATTATACTCCTTTAATTAGGATAATTTTTATCTTTTTTGTTAATATACACTAAAATATTAAATTTAATATTAAATCAAGTAAGTTTTTAACTTGTGCAAAAATTTTTGTTATTATTTTAGCACAAGTTTAAGCCATAGCGTTTAAATAAGAGTGTAAAATTTTATTAATACTTGCTTGCCTTTTGCGATTTTCTAAAAATTGAGTATCTAAAAGTTCTTTTTGAGTATTGATTTTTTCAAGATCAATATTAGGATTGTTTTGATTGAATTCTTCTTTTAAAACTTCAATTTCTTTACTAACTTGTTCGCTATAAAGACTATAAATAGAACTTGAATTTGCAAATTCTTGCATGTTGATACTATGTTGATAGTTAATGTATTGTTGAAAAAAAACCGAAAGTTTATCTTCTGAAGTATTGTTTTTATCCACCCCATTAATATGCAAGTATAGATCAAAACTCATTTTTTCTTTATTGCTTTCACTTAGATAATCTTGCATACTCATTTGACCTCTCATGAGTTTTTGAAAATTTATATTAGAAGATATATCTAATTCAATAGGAGATAAAAAGAAATTAGCCTTTTGATGGTTTTGTTCTTTTAAATCATGGTAAATATAATTAAGCAATAATCCACTTTTAGAAACTGCGCCTTGACGGTTTAGATAAGGTTTTATAATAGGATTGCTAGCTGTGTTTTCTATGCTTGTATTAAAAGCAAAATCACCTATTTTATTATCAAGCATTAAAGTATTTAAATTTTTATTTGTCTCTTTTGCATTTTGTAGACTTTTAGCATTTTCATAAACTTTTAAAATTTTTCCTTCATAAGTATAACTATAGCCTTGATTTAACTCTGAAATTTGAGCTTTATTTAAAAAGCTATTATCATTTTTTTGAAATTCATGATTAATGGTTTTTAATGTATTATGATAAGTATTTAAAAGTCTTGGTAAGTCTATTTTATTATAGTTTAAATTCTCATCAAGCTTTATAAGTTGCTTTGAAATCTCTCTTATACTTTTTATGTTAATATCATAATCAAGAGGCAAAGCAGCTGTTTTATTAAGATCTTTTTCAAAAAAACCTTGCTCGTTGATTCTAAAACCAAATTCACTTGCATAGGTTATCTTGTAATCTAAATTAGAACCTTTGATATCAAGTAAATCACTTTTAACATTAGTATTTTCTTTTTTTTCTTCTGTGTGTTCAGTTTTTACAAAAGGATAATTTGCAAAATTCTGATATGGATTAACATTAGAATTTATAAACATAACTCTTCTCTTCAAAAATATTGCTTAACTGCAAAAAAGCAAAAGTTATGCCAAAATTTTTGAATCGAAGAGAAAATTTAAGCGTAAATGTCAAGTAATCCTGAACTAGTGCTAGGAGTAGTAGTCGGAGTAGGGTTTGCATTTACGCCTTCAAGTACTTGCATTACTGCATTTTCATTGGCTTCTATGGTTTTTTTCATCATAGTAGTTGCAATGTTAAGCATTAAACTTGCTTGATTGTTAGTAACTTCGCCCATAACATACTCCTTTTGTTTGGATTAGTAATATTATCGGCAAAGTTTGGTTAATATTAAGCTATATTGTAAATTTTTGATAAGTAATGATTGTGGGTGTTTTCTTTGGCTTCAAGCGTATCGATATAGTTTTTAAACTCATCCATATCTTTAAAAAGATTTTTCATTATAGTACTGATTTCGCTAGAGAAATTTTGAAGATTGCTTTGCGTTTTTAAATATCTCTCTATTTGATAAATTCTAGCAATCTCTCTTTCATATTCATCTTGAGTCATTCTTTTTGAGTTAAATTCCTCATTCAAAATCTTTTTATCATTAATAATAAAAGATTTTTTTTGATTATTGATTTTAAACTCAACTATAAAATTTTCTTTTGAAGCAATAATTTTTAAATATTTTAATTTGGCTTTACCTTCTAATAGATCAAAACATACACATTCTAAAAACATATGTGTAAAGATTTCTCTTTCAAAAATATTTTGACAAATATCAGTATATTTTAAACCTAAGTTTTGTTGGTGATCTAAAAATGCTACATTTGACATGATCCATCCTTTTTTCATGACTTTTTATCATGAAAAAAGCAAGAATCATTCCAATTATTGCATATCAATCATCTTAAGCATATTAATCGTATCTTCAAATTCAAAGCTTTCTTCAGGATTTTGGCTTAGAAATTGTTGCATAAAATCTTTCTTGGTAATAGCTTGATCAAGTTCTTTATCAGTACCTTTTTGGTAAGCACCAATTCTAAGTAAAACCTCATTTTCTTTAAGCAAAGAATTTAAACGCTTAAATTTTCTAGCAGCTAGCTTGTGCTCATCACTAATAATATCTCCCATAACCCTTGAAGCTGAATTTTGTATATTTATAGGTGGATAAATTCCAAAGTCAGTGAGTTCGCGACTAAGTACTATATGCCCATCTAGGATAGATCTGCTTTGATCAGCTATTGGATCACTCATATCATCTCCATCAACTAAAACGGTAAAAAATGCTGTTATGGTTCCTTTGCCTTCTTCTTTTCCTGCGCGTTCCATAAGCTGAGGTAAAAGACTTAAAACGCTTGGTGGATAACCTTTTGTTGTAGGAGGCTCACCTAGAGCTAGGCCTATTTCTCTTTGAGCCATAGCAAAACGCGTTACACTATCCATGATAAACAATACATCTTTACCTTGTTCTTTAAAATACTCAGCCACACTCATAGCGCAAAATGCTCCGTATTTTCTCATCAGCGCGCTATCATCACTTGTTGCAACGATTATGACAGTGTCATCAAGTTTACCACCAAGATTTTTTTGTATAAATTCAGGAATTTCCCTGCCACGCTCCCCGATTAAAGCTATGACTTTGATGGGAGCTTTGGAATTTTTTACTATCATACCCATAAGGGTTGATTTTCCTACCCCGCTTCCTGCAAAAATCCCAAGCTTTTGTCCTACTCCGCAAGTTAAAAGCGCATCTATTGTTTTAACACCTACTGGAAAAACTTCCTCTATCAAACCTCGCTTCATTGCATCAATAGGTGCGCGCATAATAGGCATAAATTTACTTGCTTCAATAGGCCCTTTACCATCTTTTGGTCGCATAAAAGGATCAACTACTCTTCCCAAAAGTTCATCACTAACTCCTATTTGCATACCTGCATCATTAATAAAAGCACGATCGCCTATTTTAAAACCTTCCACAAAACCAAAAGGACTCAAATAGCTTAAATTTTCATCTACTTCTACCACCATAGCCATAGCTTCTTTGCTCTCATCTTCACTAGAAACTATTTTAATGATATCACCTATGCTAGTTTTTAAGCCATTTATTTCTATACTAGTGCTTGAAATTTTAGTAATTTGCCCAAAAACGCTAGCAAGATTTTGTGAAGCAATTTTGCTACGAAGTTTTTCTAAGCCCATTAAAATCTGACCTGTTTTGCTGAGTTAATTAAGGTAAAAAATTCTTTTCTTGTTTTTTCACTTTTTAAAAAACTACCTCTTAAGGCTGAAGTGCTAGTGGTAGAATTTGCCTTTTGCACTCCACGCATTTCAACACACATATGTCTTGCTTCAATAACCACTCCAACACCTTTTGCACCTACATGTTCCATCAAAGCTTCTGCGATTTGTTCTGTGAGTTGTTCTTGAATTTGCAAGCGTCTTGCAAAAACTTCCACAAGGCGTGGAATTTTACTAAGCCCTACAACTTTTTTATCTGGTATATACGCAACATGTACGCGCCCAAAGAAAGGCAAAAGATGATGTTCACAAAGACTATAAAATTCTATATCTCTTACTAAAACCATTTCATTGTTTGAGCTTTCAAATAAGGCATCATTTAGTATTTGTTTTGGATCTTGTTTATAACCACTATTTAAAAATTCAAAAGCTTTAAAAACTCTTGTAGGAGTTTTTAAAAGTCCTTCTCTTTGTGGATTTTCTCCGATAATTTCTAACATATTTTTTACTGATTGTTCAAATTTTTCTTGCATTTTTTCTCCATCAAAAATTAAAATTTTAACATATTTTTATTTTTATATAAAGTGATAAGGAAAATTTTGGTATATTATCAAAAAATTTTATTTAAAAAGGGAAAATATTATGGAAGTTACAGCAAAACTAATTGATTTTGCAAATGCAAATGCTACTGTGAAAATCGCTCAAGGAGCTATTAAAGCAGAAGTTGAAAAATTAGCTAAAAAAGCATCTAAAACTATGAAAATGGATGGTTTTAGAGCAGGAAAAGTTCCTGTTGCTGCTATACTTAAAAGATATGAAAAAGAGCTTACAAGAGATGCGGAGCAAGATCTTTTAAGAAATGCTGTAGATGGTGCTTTAAAAGAAGTTAAAAAAGAGGCTAAAGATTTAGTAGGTGAGCCATATTTTGAAAAATTTGATAGAAAAGATGGTGCTATTGAAGCTCAAATGGTATTATCTTTTAGACCAGAAGTAAAATTAGATGGATATGAAGAACTAATTCCAACTTATAATACACCAAAAGTAACTCAAAAAGAAATTGACGCAAAAAAAGAAGAATTATTAAAAAGATTTGCAACTCCTGAAGCGATTAAAGAGGCAAGAGCTTTAAAAGAAGGCGATTTTGCTAAATTTGATTTTGAAGGTTTTGTTGATGGTAAAGCTTTTGATGGCGGAAAAGCTCAAAATTATGTTTTAGAAATTGGTTCAAAACAATTCATACCAGGATTTGAAGAAGGTATGATTGGTTTAAAAGCAGGTGAGGAAAAAGATATTAATGTAACTTTTCCAAAAGAATATGGCGCAGCACATTTAGCAGGAAAAGATGCGGTATTTAAAGTAAAAATTCATGAAATTCAAGAACTTAAAATGCCTGAATTAAATGAAGAGCTTTTAAAAAGCTTGTTGCCTGAAGAAAAAGAACCAAGTGTTGAAAAATTAGACGCAAAATTAAAAGAGCAACTAAAAAATGAAAAAATCTTTAAACTTATCAATGATGAGCTTAAAAATCAATTTGCAGAAGCTTTGGTAGCTAAATTTGACTTTGTTTTACCAAGAAATATAGTAGAGCAAGAAACAGATGTGCAATTTAGAAGCTCTTTAAGAACTTTAAGCGAAGAAGAATTAAAAGAATTTAAAGATGAAGCTAAATATAAAGAAAAAAGAGAAAGTTTTAAAGAAGATGCACAAAAAAGCGTAAAATTAACTTTCATTATAGATGAGTTAGCAAAACTTAGAAATGTTACAGTAAGTGATCAAGAATTAATCCAAGCGATTTATTTTGAAGCTTATAGATATGGCTTTAACCCACAAGAACATTTAGATAATTATAAAAAACAAGGTGCATTACCTGCAATTAAAATGTCTTTAATTGAAGAAAAACTTTTTGCTGATATTTTCAAAAAAAACGATAAAAAGAAAACTGAAAAAGAAAGTGAAAAATAATGAGCTCATACATACCTTATGTAGTTGAAAAAACAAGCAGGGGCGAAAGAAGCTATGATATATACTCAAGGCTTTTAAAAGATAGGATTATTATGTTAAGTGGTGAGATTAATGATGATCTTGCTGCTTCTATCGTAGCCCAGCTTTTATTTTTAGAGGCTGAAGATCCTCAAAAAGATATTTATCTTTATATTAACTCACCAGGCGGGGTTGTAACCAGTGGATTTAGTATTTATGATACGATGAATTATATTAAAGCTGATGTAAGTACTATTTGTATTGGTCAAGCTGCTTCTATGGGTGCATTTTTACTTAGTTGTGGTGCTCCAGGGAAAAGATTTGCATTACCAAATTCAAGAATTATGATCCATCAACCACTAGGTGGTGCAAGAGGGCAAGCAACTGATATAGAAATTCAAGCAAAAGAAATTCTAAGATTAAAAGCAATTTTAAATGATATTTTGGCTAAAAACACCAAACAAAAACTCTCTAAAATAGAAAAAGACACTGATAGAGACTTTTTTATGAGTGCTGTGGAAGCTAAAGAATATGGCTTAATCGATAAGGTTTTGGAAAAAAGTTTTAAATAAGGAAAAACATAGCAATGTTAGATGATGATTTATTTGCTGATTTAAATTTAAGTAGTGATCCAACTCCAGCCAAAGAAGCTCCAAAAATTCAAAAAATTAGTGGAGGTGAATTTGAAAAATTTGCAAAGTCTATTTTGACTGAGCTTGTAAAAGATAATGTACCTCCAACACCAACTAATTATGGAGTTTATTTTCAAAAAATGCTTGAAGAGCGTCCGGTGGCTTTTAAGAAAAAAGTTAGCGAGATTATGGAATTTGAGCAAAATGATGATGGTATCAAACGTGCAAATATAGAGCAAGAAATCAAAAAAAGTTTTAGTTCTACTTCGGCATTATTGCAATACATTGCTATGATTTATAGGCATCTTGAAACAGTTAAAGATATGCTAAGAAGACGTAATTCAGAGCTTGCAATTAGCACAGGTAATTTAGCAGTTTCTAATGTAATTCACGCTCTTGAAGCAGATCTTTCAAGGTTTTCTAGCATTTTAGATAAATACTCAGATGAGATTAAAGAAAATTTTGATGAGGTTAGACAAACTTATAAACATATAGAAGAGCAAAGTGATTTTGACTCTAAATTTGGAGTTTATAATAAAAAATACTTTTTAGAAAATTTAGAAAAAAGCATTGAAAGTAATGCAAAATATAATTATCATACTTCCTTAATATTTTTTAGAGTAAAAGAAGAAATTCTTGAGCAAACTTATACTCAAAAAGAAAAAAATGCTTTCTTAAAAGGTGTGTGTAGGATTTTTAGTAAAAATGTCTCTTCAAGCGATATAGTAGCCCATTGTGGAAACAATGTCTTTGCTATGATGATTTCTCATACAAATTTAGAAAAAGCACAAGAAATATGCAATAAAATATTAGAATCTTTAGAAAATTCCAATTTTTTTCTAGCAGATAAAGAAATAGAAGTAGATGTTGAAGTGGCTATAAGTGCTGTTAATCAAGACAGCAAAAGCGAAGAATTAATAGAAAAATGTATTGAAGCTTTAAAAGATTCAGGAAAAAATTTAGAACCCTTTATAATAGTGGAAAAAGAAAAATGATAAGAGAGATAATTACCTATCCTAATCCAAGACTATTTTTAGAGTCAAAAAAAGTAGAAAATTTTGATAAAGACTTACATGTGCTTTTAGATGACATGTATGAAACAATGATAGCTAATAAGGGCGTAGGTTTAGCGGCTATTCAAGTTGATGTGCCAATTAGAGCTTTGCTTGTAGATATTGGTGATGAAGAAGGTAAGCAAAAAGAAGACAAGCAAACCCTTTTAGAAATTATTAATCCCATTATAACACCTTTAGATGATGAAAAAATTTCTTGCAATGAGGGTTGTTTAAGCATACCAGGTTTTTATGAAGATGTAATGCGTTATAAAAATATACAACTTGATTATCAAGATAGATTTGGTAAGCCACAAAGTTTACAAGCACATGATTTTTTAGCGGTGGCTATTCAACATGAAGTTGATCATCTTGATGGACATTTATTTATAGAAAAACTTTCTTTTTTAAAGCGCCAAAAATTTGACAAAGACTTTAAGAAAAAATCCAAAAAGAACAAATGAAAAAACTAAAATGTGCAAGTTTTTCTACAGAGCTTGATATTATCGATGTAGAATCAACTTTCACAAGAGGTTTGCCAGGTTTTAGTATAGTAGGTCTTGCAAATTCCACTATTAAAGAAAGCACAGAAAGAGTTAAGGCAACTTTATTAAGTCAAAATTTCAATTTTCCAGCACAAAAAATAACTATTAACTTAAGTCCTTCAGATATCCCTAAAAATGGCTCTCATTTTGACTTAGCCATTGCGATTTTGATTTTATTTCAAAAAGAAAATTTAGATGACTTTTTTGTTTTTGGGGAACTTGGTTTAGATGGAAGTATAAAAAGTACTGCTAGTTTGTTTTCTATCTTGCTTTTTTTAAGTGCAAAAGTACAAAATGCCAAGGTAGTGGTGCCAAAAGCCATAGCACAAAAAGCTTCAATGATACCTAATTTAACAATTTATGCTTTGGAAAATTTAGTCCAAGCTATGGATTTTTTTAAAGAAAAAAATTATGAGAATTATCATATAAATAATGCTCATCCTTTATTTGAAAATGCCATAGAAATTAATAATCAAAAATATATAAAAAATTCTATTTACCCTTATGATTTTAAAGAAGTTAAGGGGCAAGAAAATGCTAAATTTGCTTGTATAATAGCAGCTTTGGGTATGCATAATATTTTATTTGAAGGTAGTCCAGGTAGTGGTAAAAGCATGTGTGCTAAAAGACTTCCTTTTATCATGCCACCACAAAGTTTGAAAGAAATTTTAGCTCAAAACGCCTATAAGTCATTAAATTCTTTAGATGATGACTTTAGTGCTAGTAGGGTTTTTAGAAGTCCTCATCATACAAGTACTAGGGCTAGCATTTTTGGTGGAGGAGCTAAAAATGCCAAGATAGGAGAAATAGCACTTGCAAATGGAGGAGTTTTGTTTTTTGATGAGTTTCCTCATTTTTCAAAACAAATCATAGAAAGTTTAAGAGAGCCATTAGAAGATTTTAAAATTCTTATTTCAAGAGTTAATACCAAAGTGATTTATGAGACTAAATTTTTATTTGCTTGTGCACAAAATCCCTGTCCTTGCGGGAATTTGTTTTCTAAAAGTCTTGCATGTCGTTGCCAAGAAATAGAAATTAAAAAATATAAAAATAAAATTTCATCTCCTATTTTAGACAGAATTGATCTTTATGTGGCTATGGATGAGATTTCACATGAAGATAAAACAAACTTGACTTCTAAGCAAATGAGTGAAATGGTTTTTAAAGGATTTTTATTTCAAAAGCAAAGAAAGCAAGAAGAATTTAATGCTAAATTAAATGATGAACAGCTGAAGCAATTTTGTATTTTAGATTCTTCTGCGAGCGAAATTTTACAAAAGGCTATAATTTCATATAATCTTTCCCAAAGAGGGGTGAATAAAACCATAAAAGTAGCAAGAACTATTGCGGATTTAGAGCAAAGTGAGTTGATTTTAAAAACTCATATTTTAAAAGCATTAAGTTTTAGAATGAGAACTACATAGGAGAAAAAATGGACAATAAAAGTGTAGCGATCTTTATTGATGCAGAAAATATTCCTTCAAAATATGCAAAATCAATTTTTGACATCGCTTCTGATTATGGAGAAATCGTTATAAAACGAATTTATGGAGATTGGACACAAAAAAATATACAAAATTGGAAAGAACAAATCGCACAATATTCTATTATTGCCATGCAACAATTTAATTTTATAGCTAATAAAAACTCAAGCGATATGTACTTAATCACCGAGATTATGAGTTTTTTTTATGAAAAAGATATTGATATTTTTGTCATTGTTTCAAGTGATAGTGATTATACTAGTTTAATCCAAAGGCTTAAAGAAGGTAAAAAGCAAGTTATAGGTATGGGTTTAAAACAAGCTGTAAAATCTTATGTGAATTCTTTTAGTGAATTTTTTTATTTAGATCAAGATGAATCCAAAGAAAAAGTATTAAGTACTAAAGAGTATATCAAAGATTTAATCAATATCACAGAAGCCTTGATAGAAGAAAAAGGTCGTGCTGAATATGCTCAAATTCGCACTAATATGAATAGAAAACACGCAAACTTTATTCCACAAAATTTTGGTTTTAAAAATTTTAGAGCTTTAGTAAAAGAGTTTTTACCGCAAATGAAACAATTTAAAGAAGGTAATGAAAAAAATATTTATTTTCTTATTGAAAAAACAAAGGCTTAAAAATGGAAAATATCTTGATAGCCTTTTTAGTTGTTGTAATTTTAGCTTTTATATGGTATGTGTTTAAAAGCCAAAAAGAAAAAGTAAAGTTGGAATTTTTAAACCAAAGCAATATAGCCTTACAAAATCAACTTTCTAATTTAGAGCTTGAAAAAACCACACTTATGGAAAAAAATTCCAAACTTTTAGATGAAAAAATATTATATTTATCTAAAAATGAGGCTTTGGAAGCAAAATTAGCTCAAAAAGAACAAACCCAGCAAGAACTTTTAAATATACATTTAAAAGAGCGTGCGAATTTAAAAGAAGAATACACCCAAACCTTAATAAAACTAGAAGAAAAATACAAGCAAAGCTTGGCAGAATTAAAACAAGAATTAGAACAAAATTTACAAAAACAAAATGCTAATATTTTAAGCCAAAACAAACTTATGTTTAATGAAGATACAAAAAAAATCTTAGAAGAAATTTTCTTGCCTGTGAAAAAAAGTGTTAAAGAATACAGTGAAAAACTTAGCCAAAATGAAGTTAGCATTAAAACGCAAATTGATCATATGTTTAAATTTAGTCAAAATATAACAGAAAACGCAGACAAGCTAGCTAAAATTTTAAAGGGTGATAAAAAAATTCGTGGTAATTTCGCAGAATTACAATTAAAATCTGTTTTAGAAAATAGTGGTTTGGTAGAAGGTATTCAGTATAAACTGCAAGATAGATTTCAAGATGAGGGTAAAATCTACATTCCTGATGCGGTTGTGTTTTTAGATAAACAAAAAAGTATAATCATAGATGCAAAATTTTCTCTACCAAGTGATTTTGCCTTTGAAGATATTAATAAAAATACCTGCATTGATTTAGCTTATAATCTAAAATCAAGGATTGATGAGTTAGCTAAAAAGCCCTATATGCAGTATGATAAATATACTTATGAGTTTGTTTTGCTTTTTATACCTTATCAAAATATCTTAGATTTGATTTTAAATGTAGATCTTGAAATTTATCAATACGCTTACAAAAAAAAGGTTTATTTAACTACACCAAACACTCTTTTTATGGCGTTAAATACTATAAATATTTCATGGAAAAATATACAAAGTAATGAAAATATCCTAAAAGCTTTTGATGAGCTTGGCAAATTTCATGATAAATTTGCAGGTGTTTTAGATGATTTTGAAAAAATCAAAGAAAACATCAAAAGATTAAATACAAATGTAGATAATATGCAAACAAAGCTTACTCATGGAAGTGGAAATATTGCTTCAAGAGTGATAAAGCTTAAAGAGCTAGGTGCTAAAACCCAAAAGCTTATAAAATGTGAGATGAGCGATGAAAGCAGTATTTAAAGATAATGTTTCTTATGAAAAAGAGCTTATTGAAAAAGGCTTAGATGAATTTTTAATGATGGAAAATGCAGGCATAGAGCTTGCAAATTTGATTAAGAAAAAAAGTAAAAAAATAAAAAATGCCAAAATTTTATTTTTGCTTGGTACTGGTGGAAATGGAGCCGATGGACTTGTAGCTATTAGACATTTAAAAAAAGCTTTTGCCTATGTTATGCCGTATAAAAAAAGCACAATGTTTATCAAGCAAGAGCAAATTTTAAAAAATGCAAGTTTTAATTTTTTAAAAAAAGAACCTAAATTTAAAGACTTTGACATCATAATTGATTGTGTTTTTGGAAGTGGTTTAAATAAAGTTTTAGATGAAAATATACAAAGAATTTTTAAAAAGCTTGCTAAAAGTAAGGCTTTAAAAATAGCTTGTGATATTCCTAGTGGTCTTGGACAAGAGCTATGTTTTAAAGCTGATTATACACTTTGTATGGGAGTGATTAAAGAAATTTTATTAGAAGATTTTGCAAAAGAATTTGTGGGTAAAATTAAAATTGCAAATTTGGGGTTAAAACCTTATATACAAAACACTCCAAGTTTTTTACTAGAAAAAAAAGATTTAAAACTCATTACAAAAAAGACTAACTCAAACAAAGGTGATTTTGGCCATATTTATATTTTTGCAAACGAAAGCGCAGGCACTCTAGCAGGACTTGGTGCTTTAGAGTTTGGAGCAGGACTTGTATCTTTAGTGGCTAAAGAAAGCTTTTCGCCTTTGATAATGCTAAAAGATGATATTGAAGGTAAAATAAATGCAGCTGCTATAGGCATGGGACTTGATGATTTAAGTATTTTAAAAGATGAAAGATTAAAAAACATTCCTTTAGTCCTAGATGCAAATTGCTTTCAAAGTGAAAATTTACTTTCACATCTTGCCAGAGAAGATGTTGTTTTAACCCCTCATCCTAAAGAGTTTTCTATGCTTTTAAAACTTTGTTTTAATGAGGATATAAGTGTAGAAGAAATTCAAAGCAAACGTTTTTTTTATGCAAGAAAATTTAGCTCTAAATTTCAATGTGTTTTGGTATTAAAAGGGGCTAATCCTATCATCGCTCAAAAAGAAAAACTTTTTGTAGTAAATTGTGGCAATGAAGCTTTAGCAAAAGGTGGAAGTGGGGATGTGCTAAGTGGTATGATAGCAGCTTTACTTGGAGCTAAATTTAATGCTTTAGAAGCTGCGAAAAATGCAGTATTAGCCCATGCTTTGGTGGCTAAAAATTATAAGAAAAATAAAATCAGCTTTGATGCTTTAAAATTAATAAAGGGGTTAAAATGCTTATAAAATTAGCAGTTTTATTTAGTGGTAATGGAAGCAATTTGGAAAATATTTTAGAAAAATTACATAAAAAAACTTTTGGCAAAAATACCTTTGAGGTGGTTTTGTGTGTGTGTAATAAAAAAGAAGCTTATGGTATACAAAGAGCTTTAAAATATGGTCTTGATACCAAAATCATAGAACATGAAAAATTTACCTCAAGAGAAGAATTTGACGCAGAATTAGTAAAAATTATAAAAGAAAGTCAAGTAGATTTGACTATCTTAGCAGGATTTATGCGAATTTTAAGTCCTGTTTTCACTCAAAATATAAAGGCTATTAATCTTCATCCTTCTTTGCTTCCTTTATTCAAAGGCGCTCATGCTATCAAAGAAAGCTATGAAAGTGATATGAAAGTAGCGGGCATTAGCGTGCATTGGGTTAATGAAGAGCTTGATGGTGGTAAAATCATTGCACAAAAGGCGTTTGAAAAAGCTAAATTAAGCTTTGAAGAATTTGAAGATAAAATTCACCAGCTTGAACATATACTTTTACCTGAAACCATTGTAAAAATTTTTGAAAATGATTAATTTTTCATCATTATAATTACGCTTTTGTTTAAGGAATGTAAATGTTTGAATGGATTTTTAGTGTAGATGCTTGGGTGGTATTGCTTACTCTTACAGCTTTGGAGATTGTACTAGGGATTGATAATATCATTTTTCTAGCGATTTTAGTTTCTAAGTTACCACCAGAACATAGAGATAAGGGTAGAATTTTAGGTCTTGCTTTTGCAATGATTACTAGAATTTTATTGTTATTGTCTTTGTTTTGGGTGATGAAACTTGTCACACCTTTATTTAGTATATTAGGCAATGAAATTTCAGGTAGGGATTTAGTACTTTTACTTGGAGGTTTGTTTTTAATAGTTAAGTCTATTAAGGAAATTAAAGAAAGTATAATGCACCAAGAGGAAAGTCAAAGCAATATAAAAATTAGTAATAAACTTTGGGTTGTAGTAGCTGAAATAGCAGTGATAGACATAGTATTTTCTCTTGATAGTGTTATTACTGCTGTAGGTATTGCTCAAGATATAGAGATTATGATTATTGCTGTTATTGTTGCAGTTTTAGTTATGCTTTTTGCTTCTAAACCAATTGCAAATTTTGTAGAAAAATATCCAAGCATTAAAATTTTAGCTCTGGCATTTTTAGTGATGATAGGCTTTGTTTTAGTGTGTGAAAGTTTTGATATTCATATAGATAAAGCATATATTTACACAGCTATGGCTTTTTCTTTGATAGTTGAAATTTTAAACATCATTTCTCAAAAAAAACAAACGGATAATTCTTAAAATATTTAGCATTTTTTATGCTAAATATTTTTTATCTTGACTTTTAATATTTTTTTATGTAAAATAACGCTTTATTTTTGTACATCGGGGTGTAGCGCAGTCTGGTTAGCGCACTTGGTTTGGGACCAAGGGGCCGAAGGTTCGAATCCTTTCACCCCGACCATTTTTACAAATGGTGAGTGTAGCTCAGTCGGTTAGAGCATCAGATTGTGGTCCTGAGGGTCGTGGGTTCGATTCCCATCACTCACCCCATCAGCGCTCGTAGCTCAACTGGATAGAGCGACAGACTTCGGATCTGTAGGTTATGGGTTCGATTCCTATCGGGCGCACCATAAGCCTATTGTTACTTTTATTTTTTGCGCTCATAGCTCAGCTGGATAGAGCAACGGCCTTCTAAGCCGTAGGTCAGAGGTTCGAATCCTCTTGAGCGTACCACTTTTGCGGATGTGGTGAAATTGGCAGACACGCCAGACTTAGGATCTGGTGCAGCAATGCGTGAAGGTTCAAGTCCTTTCATCCGCACCACTCAGTAATTAAATCAAATCTTTGTAGTTTTATTTTTAATATTTTTACCAAATAAGATATTATTTTAATATTTTATAAATTAATATCAATTTTATTGCAAATGTTTAAAATTTATTATATAATTCCACCCGTTTTTTTGTATGTGTAATGTAGATTATATTATTTATTGCTCGATTATAAAATATCTAAAAAGGAAATTTATGATTAAATGGGCAAAAGAATACAGTGTACATAATAAAATTATCGATGAACAGCATAAAGTGCTATTTGATATAGCAAAAAAAGCTTACTTGATTGCTGAAAATCATGCAAGTATAAACGAGATCAAATTAGTCTTAAGTGAACTTTTTGAATATGTAAAGACTCATTTTAAAGATGAAGAAGCTTATATGGAAAGCATAGCTTATCCTGATTTAGAGCATCATAAAAGAATTCATCAAGAAATAACAGCTTCATTAATTGCTTTGGTTAAAAATATTAAAACTGTGAATGAATTTAAAGAGCAATTAAATATTATTACAGAAAAGTGGCTTTTAGAACATATATTAAAAGAAGATATGAAATATTACAAATATGAAAAACAAAAACAACTCCAAGCAAAAGAAAGTACTTTTGAAGAAGATGTTGCGTTGACAGAAAGTACTTTTGAAGAAATAACACCAAAATATATTCTTTATGTTTGTGGCTGTTTAAATGAAAAACACAAAATTCCTCATCATTTGCATTTACAAATTCTTGATGGAGCAAGATATAGTTGTAAAGTTTGTAAAAAACCAATTCGTATAGAGTGATTTTTTGTGGAAGCATTCCCTGTGTGGAATGATAAATACAGTATAGAAAATGTGGACATAGATTTGCAACACCAAACTCTTTTTAGCTTGGCAGATAAAACAGCTAAACTTTTAAATAGACATATTTATAAAACAGAGGTTAAAGAGCTATTAAGTGGTTTTTTTGATTATATGCGAATTCATTTTAAAGACGAAGAAGATTATATGTACACTATTAACTATCCATATTTATCAGAACACAAAGCAATGCATAAAAAAATTATAAAAGACATGAGTGCATTACTTAGTGAATGTACTAGCACTAATGATCTTAAAGAAAAACTTTACAAAATAGTATCAGTATGGCTTTTGGAGCATATTGTAGAGCATGATATGAGGATTAATAAATTTAAGAAAAGTCTAGAAAAAAAGGAGTTGATAGAAGAAAAAGAAAAAGATGATAAATTTGAATATATTTGTGGATGTAAAGGTATGATTCATAAGCTTGATTATGGCTTACATGTAAAAATAAAATATCTAAACATAGCCTATAAATGTAAGAAATGTTCTAAAGAATTAAGTTTTAATTTTATGGAAGATAATTTAGACTAATTTATCATCTAAATTATTGTGAAAATAAATTTTATAGCTAAATATTTTTAGTTATAAAACTATTTCAGTCCTATTTATCTTTAAGCAAAAATTTATAAATAAAATATTAACATTCTGCGTTTGTTAATGAAATATTAGTA
>NZ_NFOE01000082.1 GCF_002179635.1 Campylobacter jejuni
TTAGCATAGAATAAAGTTTCTTCTTTAGAAGGATTAATTAAATCAGGATTTGCTTTAATAGCATTAGCTATGTTGATGCTTAGATCATTTTTTGTTAGCATTCTATCTTTGTCTTCGTGGAAAACTATTGTTCCTTCTTTGTCATACACACCTGCATAAGAGCTATCAGAATGACCCATTACAAGTACATCTTTTGCAAAAGTATGAAGGTTATAATCACCCCCAATCACTGCTAAAAGTTTTCCATTAATATATACTGGTGCTGTATATGAAACAGTTATAGAATCATCTTCTATACTTTTATATGGATTAGATACAACTAACTTCCCTTCTGCTTTAGCTTCTTGATACCATGATCTTGTTCTAGCATCAAAACCTGTGGTTTCAGGACTTCTTATTATTCTGTTGGATTGATATAGTTTTCCATCATTATCAAAACCTACATATACTACATTAAATCCAGCAGATTCTTTAATTGTTTCAAGAATATCAAACAATTCGTTTGTGTTAACTTGCGGATTTTTTTGTATAAATTTAACTATAGATTCAATTGCATTCCTTTTGCTTTTTGAGTATATTTCATAAGCTGAATTGACATCTAGCATAGTTTTTGTTTGAATTGCTTCAAGATAATAGGCGGTGTTTTTTTTAGATTCATAATAGCTAATTATATTTACAACTATTAGTATAATTGCTATTAGAAAACAAGCTATCATAGTTAGCTTATTAGATAAACTGTTAAATTTAAACATTTATACTCCTTGTGTAATTTTGATCGTGTATTTTACTGCTGAAAAAATTAGAAAAAAATAAAATTAATTCTTTTTAAATAGAAAAATTATGACGATTACAAGCCAATGTTAAGTGCATTTTATGTGTATTTAAGTTTTAAATTGTATAATTTCAACTTATTTGCGGGAATAGCTCAGGGGTAGAGCACAACCTTGCCAAGGTTGGGGTCGCGAGTTCGAATCTCGTTTCCCGCTCCATTAATCACCCGCCCGGGTGGTGGAATTGGTAGACACAAGGGACTTAAAATCCCTCGGAATTTTTCTTCCGTGCCGGTTCAAGTCCGGCCTCGGGCACCACTTTTTGGTAACTCAAGGCGACATAGCCAAGCGGTAAGGCATGGGCCTGCAAAGCCTTGATCTCCGGTTCGAATCCGGATGTCGCCTCCAATGCGATGTTAATACTTGATATTTTTATTCTTTTACGGGAGATGGCTGAGTGGTCGAAAGCGGCGGTCTTGAAAACCGTTGAGGGTCACACCTCCAGGGGTTCGAATCCCTTTCTCCCGGCCACTTTAACATAATTTTTCATATTTGTTTTACATTTAAAAAGATATTTCTTAATTTCTTAAAGAAATTAAGAAAATTATTCTAAGTCCAAAACACCACCCTTGCTAGCATTACTCACAAGTTTTTGATACATTTTAAGCCATCTTGAATTTACTTGCTTATGAGGTATTTTAAAATTTGCTTTGCGTTTAGCGATTTCATCTTGGGTTAATTTTACATTAATACTATAAACATCTACATCAATTTCTATCTCATCACCATCTTCTAAAAGCGCTATAAGTCCACCTTCAGCAGCTTCAGGAGAGATATGTCCTATGCTAAGCCCTCTTGTGGCCCCACTAAAACGTCCATCTGTTATAAGTGCTACTTTAGCACCAAGTCCCATGCCTGTAAGCAATGAGGTTGGACTAAGCATTTCTTGCATACCGGGTCCACCTTTTGGTCCTTCATAGCGTATTACACATACATTGCCTTCTTTAACTTTGCCTTTTATAATGCCTTTAATGGCTTCTTCTTGAGAGTTAAAACAAACTGCTTTGCCTTTGAATTTACGCTCGCCCATGATACCTGCAGTTTTTATCACACAGCCTTGCTCGGCTAAATTTCCAAAAAGCACAGCAAGCCCACCTACATTTGAATAGGCATTGTCTATTTTTCTTATAATATTTTCATCTTTAATGCTAGCAGTTTCAATGCGTTCTTTTAAAGTTTTTCCACTAATATCTAGAGTGTCAAGTTCTAAAATATGGCCTGGTTTTTTAGCTATTTCAGCCATTACTGCACTTACTCCACCTGCTTTGTGTATATCTTCCATATAAACAGTATTCAAAGATGGAGCGATTTTGGCTATATGGGCCACATTAGCACTGATGTGATTAAGTTCTTTTATATCCAAATTTACACCCGCTTCATAAGCAATGGCAAGCATATGTAAGATAGTATTTGAGCTTCCGCCCATAGCCATATCAACAACTAAAGCGTTGCTAATGGACTTTTTAGTGATGATATTGCGAATTTTAAAATGCTCATCTAGTGCAATTTCGCAAATTCTACGCGCAGCTTTTCTTAAAAGTTCTTCTCTTTCTTTGCTAAGTGCTAAAATAGTTCCATTTCCTTCTAGTGCTATACCCATAGCTTCACATAAAGTATTCATAGAATTTGCAGTAAACATGCCCGAGCATGATCCCCCGCTAGGACAAGCTTTACATTCTATATCTTTTAAATCATCTTCATTGATTTTTTTAGCCTCATAAGCACCTACTGCTTCAAAAACAGAACTTAGACTGATTTTTTCTCCATGTTTATTTACCCCAGCTCTCATAGGCCCACCACTAACAAAAATAGTCGGCACATTAACTCTTAAAGCTCCCATGAGCATACCTGGAGTGATTTTATCGCAATTTGGGATACAAATTAGTGCATCAAGTTGGTGCGCATTCATCACTGTTTCAATAGAGTTTGCAATGATTTCACGACTTGGCAAAGAATAAAGCATACCATCATGCCCCATCGCTATACCATCATCCACACCTATGGTGTTAAATTCAAAAGGAATGCAACCATTTTTATGAATTTCATCTTTAATGATTTTTGCATATTCATTTAAGAAAAAATGCCCAGGAATGATATCTATATAGCTATTTGCCACACCTATAAAAGGCTTGTTAAAATCATCATCATTTAAACCACATGCTCTAAGTAAAGAGCGATTTGGTGCTTTTAAGTGTCCTTTTTTGATCGCATCACTTCTCATTTGTATCCTTTTTAAAGTAAAAACTATCATTTTATGCTTTTATTTTGCAATTTTTGCTTAAATTTTTTAAACTTAAATGGTATTTTAAAGAAAATTATTTAAAATGTGCAATTATTTTAATTTAAGGAATGTAATGCTTTTAACTAATCCGGTGTTTATAGGCGTTTTATTAATGACGCTTTTGTGCTTTTTTAGGTTTAATGTTTTGCTTAGTGTTTTGCTTTCTGGACTTTTTGTAGGTATTTGGTCTAAATTTATGAATGTAGAGCATTTGACATTGATAGAGTTTTTTACTCAACTTCCACAAGCTATGATGGATTCTATGAAAGTTTTAATCGATGGTATGCAAGGAAATTTACAAACAGCACTAAGTTATATTTTGCTTGGAGCGGTAGCTGCTGCTATATCAAAAACTAATCTAACAGCATATTTGATTAAAATAGTTTCGCATTATATTTCACATAAAAAATATTTACTTATACTTTCTTTAGCGCTTATTGCTTGTTTTTCACAAAATTTAATTCCTATCCATGTAGCTTTTGTGCCTTTATTGATTCCGCCTTTGTTGAAACTTTTTAATAAATTAAAAATAGATCGCAGGGCTATTGCTTGTGCGTTAACTTTTGGACTTACCACACCTTATATGGTCGTGCCTTTGGGATTTGGGCTTATTTTTCAAACTTTGCTTGTGGATAATTTAAATTCAAATGGAGTGCAAATTAGCCTAGGAGAAGTTTCTCAAACTATGGCTTTTGCGGCTATTTGTATGTTAGTTGGTTTATTTTTGGCTGTGTTTGTATTTTATGCTAAACCAAGAGAATATCAAGAAGAGCAAATTGCCAAAGTGGATTTTGAAAATTTAAAAATGAGCAAAAAAGAGCGGGGTGTTTTAGCTGGTCTTGGATTGACTTTGATTTTACAAATTTTAACGCACAATTTACCTTTATCAGGGCTTTTGGGTTTTGTGTTGATGGTGATTTTAGGTGGAGTAGAGTATAACAAAGTTAATCTGGTTTTTGATGATGGGCTTAAAATCATGGGTTATATAGCTTTTGTAATGCTTGTTGCTTCGGGGTATGGAGAGGTTTTAAAACAAAGTGGTGGTATAGCTGAGCTTGTAAAAACAAGTGTGCCTTTTATGGAGCAAAGTCACTTTTTAGCTATTTTTATCATGCTAGCTATAGGGCTTTTAATCACCATAGGCATAGGTAGTTCTTTTGGTACTATTCCTATCATTGCTGCTTTATTTTGTCCTATATGTATAGAGCTTGGTTTTTCACCTGCTGCGATTATTTTTATTATCGGCGTTGCTGGAGCTTTAGGTGATGCAGGATCACCTGCTAGTGAAACGACTTTGGGGGTGAGTGTAGGGCTCAATGCAGATAAGCAAGGCGATCATATCAAAGATACTTGTATACCAACCTTTTTGTGTTTTAATGGCTCTTTGCTTATATTAGGTAGTGTTATAGCGTTTTGCTTGCTTTAATATTAAAAGTCTTAAAAGACTTTTAATATTCAAATTCTTCCATATAACCACAATCAATTGTAAGAATTTTCATTTGGAATGATTTTATAAACTCGATTATAGGTTCAACTCCACCATAAGGAAAAGAAACGGGGTAAAAATATAATTTGGCAATATTTTCCTCTATTTTTTCTATGGAATGAAAATAATATTCTCCATTTCCTATACAATCAAAAATATCATCAAGTTCCCAGCAATCTTTGCTTGAGAAATATTCTAATTCTTTTTTGCTATAAAAATTATATATACTTTCATCTGTGTATAAATCTTCTATTTGTAAATTTTCATCTTTTAAAATTTTAATATAATTAAACAACTCACATAATCTTTTAAAAGACTTTTCATTATTAATGATAAACTTAATAAAGCAAAATTTTTCCATTTTAATATATTAACAAAATTCCACTTGAGAATCTACTCGAAGATTTATTATACTCAATAAGATTCTCACCGTAGTTCCATGCCCACTTATAGGAAAATTGATGAAAAATTCAGGCAAATAATTAGTCTCTCTAAAAAGCGATGAATGTTCATAAAGTTGCCACCATGAAATTTGTGTATAGCCTATGTTGTAACTTTCATTTAAACTTAAAAGATTTTCAAAAAAGGTTTTTTTAAGACTAATTTGAAATTTAGGCTTTTATAATCTTTTTTGCTAAAACTATAAGAAACAAGCATAAAATAACTAAGATTATGCGTGCTAATACCAAAAGGATTGTATGATTTTTCTGTGCCAAGATTTTTTAAAGCACTAAAAGCACATAGTATAGGTAGAATTGTCTTTTTCACGAAGCCACTTTTTGTATTCATTAAAATAATTTAAATTTATAAATTCATTTTCATTTTCAAATTCTATAAATTCTGCTTTCATTGTATCACAAAAAAAGGCTAGTTTGTGGTTGTTTTCTTGTAAAAATTGCAAAGTTTTTCCAAAAATTCTACCATGATAAAATCCACATAAATAATGCTTGTGTTTTTTTGTACTTGCTAAGAGTATATTTTGTGATTTTAGATGATCAAAAAGCTTGTAAAAACTTTCTTTGTTTATGTTTGGAGTATCCACGCTAAGGATAAATACATAGGTATTTTTAAAATGTTTAAGTATGGAATTTAAGGCAATGAGTGGGGAGTAGTTATTTAAATCCTCATCTAAAATAAGTGCTAAGTTTTTTTGATGAAATTTATCTTTTTTGCTGCTAATAAAAACTTGGGTGAAAATCCTTGACATTTTTTCATACTGATAAAGAGTTAAGTTTTTATCATCTACTTGTAATAAGCTTTTATCTTCTCCCATGCGTGAAGACTTTCCACCACATAAAATCACACAAGGATAGGGAATTTTTTCACTCATAAAAAACCTCATAAATTCATCAAAATATTTTATAATATATTTATGAAATATACAGATTTAATACAAATAAAAGATTATTTTAAACAATTTCAAAGACTAAATTATCTCAAACGCCTTGATGATAATATCTTAGAGCTTAGCTTAGATCATCAAGCTTTTGTACTAGACTTAACGCGTGGAAAAAGTGGAATTTACCAAGATAAACTCCAAGCAAAAGTCTATAATGCACCTTTTGATTTTATGCTAAAAAAATACTTCTCTAATGCAAAGATTTTAAATTTAGAAGTATTAGAAAATAATAGAATTTTATCTTTTGAAGTTTTATCAGAAAAATCTTACAAAGCTTATGGAGCTAAGATTTATTTTGAATTTACAGGAAAAAACACCAATGTAATCATCACAGACGCCGATGATATTATCATAGAAGCTTTGCGTCATATAGATAAAAGCTACCGCGTTGTAAAAATAGGCGAAAAACTTCAAGCACTAAGAGCTTATGAAATCAAAGAAGAATTTATAAAAATTGATGATTTTAATGCGTATTTTAAAGAAAGTGCTAAAAAGTTACAGCAAGAGCGCATAAAAGATATTAAAGAAAATAAACTTTTAAATGTAGATAAAAAAATCTTTACTCTTAAAGAGAGTATAGAAAATTTAGAGCAAGAAAGTGATTTATTAAAAAAGGCTCAAGAATTAAGCCAAAAAGCAGATATTTTATTTGCTAATTTAAATTCTTTAAAAGATTATCAAAGAGAATTTATTTTACAAGATTTTAATGCAAATGAGCTTGCTTTTAATCTCGAAGATACTCCTAAAAACAGTGCGAATGAATTTTATAAAATGGCAAAAAAATTAAAACAAAAGGCTAAAAATGTCAATATAGAAAGAGAAATTTTAAGTGAAAAACTTGATTTTTTAATAAATTTAAAAGACTTAATTGTTAAAAGCACTTCTTTACGAGAATTAGAAGTTTTAATGCCTAAAAAAACTAAAAAAACTAAAAAAGAAGAACTAAATGTGGGAGTTAGCAGCTTTTATTTTGATGAGTTTAAAATCAGCGTAGGACGCAATGAAAAAGCTAATGAATATTTGTTAAAAATAGCTAAAAAAGATGATATTTGGTTGCATGTGAAAGATTATCCTAGTGCACATGTGATCATTACTTCAAATAAATTAAAAATAAGTCAATTAGTGCTAGAATTTGCAGCAAAGCTTTGTGTGGAATTTTCCAAGCTAAGCTCTGGAGCTTATTTGGTCGATTATACGAGTAAGAATTTTGTTAAGGTGAGAGAGAAGGCTTTTGTAAATTATACAAATTATAAGACTTTAAGCATTTTAAAGGAGTAAGTATGCCTATAAGTCCCATAGGTGGCATTCATTTTGCTAACCAAAATGCGCCAGTACATTCAGCACAAGCAAGTAACGAATTAGCAAAAGATTCTTTTGCAACTTTAGTAAATATGAGTGAATTTCAAGCAAAAGAAAAGGCAGTTGAAAAACTTGAAAAAGTTAATCAAACTCATGAAGTAAGTGATGAAGTAAAAGAAAGGCAAGAGGAAGAAAAAAAGCATTCTAAGCATCATCAAGAACAAGAGCAAGAAGATGAAGAAGAACAAGAAGAACAAGAAGTAGTTAAAAAAAGTTCTCATTTGCTTGATTTAAGTATATAGAAAGGATAAAAATGTTTTCAAAGACAAGAATTCTTAGTGCTATTGTGATGATAGCTGTGATAGCTGTTGTTGCTTTAGTGGATAATTTTTTGATTAATTTTGCTATTTTTGGTGTTTTATTGTTTTTGGCATTTAATGAAGCAAAAGCTATGTTTAAAAGCAAACATGCAAGTGCTTTTGTAGCTTTATGTATTTTTGCAATAGGAGCATTTTTAGACAAACCTTTCTTTATAGGCCTTATGGCTTTGATTTTGATTTTGGGATATTTAGTTTATAAAAAAAGTGAAAATTTAAATGAGCTTATGCCTTATATATATCCTACTTTGCCTATTTTAATGCTTTATCAAGTATTAAGCTATGAGGGTATGTTTGTATTGTTTTGGCTTATAGTGATTGTTGTTGCTTGTGATAGTGGAGCGTATTTTATAGGAAAACTCATTGGTGAGAGAGCTTTTTCTCCAACAAGTCCAAATAAAACTTTAGAAGGGGTTGTGGGTGGCATAGTTTGTGCGGGGATTTTAGGAACTATCATAGGCTCTTTTGAATTTAGCTTGGTAAAAAGTATTTATATATCTTTAATCGTAGCTATTTTTGCTGTGATAGGGGATTTACTTGAGAGTTATTTTAAAAGACAAGCAGGTATTAAAGATAGTGGTAATTTAATCCCAGGACATGGGGGAGTTTTAGATAGAATTGATGCTGTTATCATTGCAGCATTTGCAATGGCAACTTTAGTATGATTGTACTTGGAAGCACGGGAAGTATAGGGGTTAATACTCTTTTTATCGCTAAAGAAAAAAATATAAGCATAGAAGCTTTATCTTGTGGTAAAAATATCAAGCTTTTAAATGAGCAAATAGCTCTTTTTAAGCCTAAATTTGTATGTATTCAAGATGAAAAAGATAAAACCTTAGTTGATCATGATAATGTTTTTTGTGGCCAAGAGGGCTTAAAAGCGATGATAACTGAGTGTAAAAGCTCTTTAGTGGTAAATGCTATAGTAGGTTTTGCAGGGTTAAACTCAAGTCTTATGGCGCAAAAACTTGGCAAAACCTTAGCCTTAGCAAACAAAGAAAGCCTAGTAGTAGCAGGGAAATTTTTTGACACTTCTAAGATTAAAGCCATAGATAGCGAACACGCAGCATTAAAGTGTTTGATAGATAAAAGAAAAGATGTTAAAAAGCTTTTCATCACAGCAAGTGGCGGGGCTTTTTATAATTATAAAATCAAAGATTTAAAAAATGTCAGCGTAAAAGAAGCCCTTAAACACCCTAACTGGAGTATGGGGACTAAGATCACCATAGATAGTGCTAGTATGTGCAATAAGCTTTTTGAAATCATTGAAGCTTATCATCTTTATGGTATTAAGCAAATAGATGCTTTGATAGAAAGAAAATCTTTAGTGCATGCTTTGTGTGAATTTAAAGATGGTGGTATAAGCGCGTATTTTTCTCATGCAAATATGCGTTTATCTATAGCTCAAGCGATTTTAGATGAGCATGATCAAAGCTTTATAGAAAATTTAGATTTACTAGCCATTTCAAGTTTAAAATTTGAAAAAATTAGTTTAAAAAAATATCCTATATTTTCACTCAAAGATGAACTTTTGAAAGAGCCTGATTTAGGTGTGATTATAAATAGTGCAAATGAGTATATGGTGTATCAATTTTTAGCCCAAAAAGTGCAGTTTTTAGATATAGCCAAGGGCATTTTTAAAGCACTAGATCATTTTGGTGTGCCAAAGATTAACCAAATTGAAGATGTTTTTGAGTACGATAAACAAGTAAGGCTTTATTTAAACAAGGAAGTGAAGTGAGATATTTTTTAAGTGTTTTGATTTTTATAAATGTGGTTTTTGCTTTAGAATTTAGTGTTAAAGAAAAAGGAAAAAGTTTAGGTGATAACAACACAGTTTTAATCCTTGGAGGTATGCAAGGAGATGAGCCAGGTGGATTTCATGCGGCTAGCTTGCTTTTGAGTGATTATAATATCACTAAAGGTAAAATCATCGTTGCGCCAAATTTGGCTTTTGAAAGTATTATCGCTAGAAATAGGGGAAATTTTGGAGATTTAAATAGAAAATTTGCTCATATAGATGAAAGCGATCCTGATTTTCACACTATAGAGCGTATAAAAAAGCTTATTTTGGATCCTGAGGTTAATATGGTCATAAATTTACACGATGGAAGCGGTTTTTATAGACCACAATATGAAAGTAAGGATAAAAACCCAAACCGCTGGGGTAACACTAGCATTATTGATCAAAGTGAGGTAAATTCTACTAAATATGCAGACTTAGAAAGTATAGCTAAAGAAGCGGTGGAAAATATCAATAAAGCTTTGGTAAAAGAAGAACACCAATATCATTTAAAAAACACCAAAACCCAAGAAAGTAATGATAAAGATATGTTAAAGGCTTTGACTTATTTTGTAGTGTCAAATCACAAAGCGGCCTTTGCTAACGAAGCGAGCAAAAATTTACCAACACATTTAAGAGTGTATTATCATCTTTTGGCGGTGGAGTATTATTTAAAAAAGGCAAATATAGAATTTCAAAGAACTTTTGATTTAACTCCAAATGGAGTTTATAGAGCTATTGAAAAGCCTTTAGAAGTAAGACTTTTTAATGATAAAATTTTACTTTATCTTGACAAACCTACTAATGCTATAAATTTCTTACCTTTCCCTGTTAATCAAGCTTTAAATTATGAAGCAAGCAATGAAATTACAGCTGTGATTTCAAATGCTAATTCATACTCAGTCAATTACGGCAATCGCTTGCAAACAAGACTATATCCTGAATACTTTGAATTTTCAAATGCTCTAGATAGTGTTGAAATGATAGTAGATGGAAAAAATATACAAACAACTTTTGCTCAAAAAATTATGGTAAAAAATAGCTTTAAAATTCCTTCTATTGTTGGTGTAAGAGTTAATGTTATAGGTTTTGATAGAGGCATTGATGAAAGTGGTATAGAAATTAGCAAAAATCAAATGCAAAGTCGTTATTCTTTAGATAAAAAAAGAAAAATTTATAGAGTGGAATTTTATGAGTTAAAAAATGCAAATTTAACCAATCAAGCTTTGGAAAAAAAGACAAATTTTAAAGAAATTAAAAAAGCAAACATACCTGTAAAAGTCATAGAAAAAGCAGAAGAAAAAGACAAATTTATCGGTATGATTTTAGTGGAATTTCAATGAAAAGCTTAATCCTTGCTATAGAAAGCTCTTGTGATGATAGTTCTATTGCTATTATAGATAAAAATAGCCTTGAATGCATTTTTCATACAAAAATTTCTCAAGAAAATGCTCATAGTGTTTATGGAGGGGTGGTGCCTGAGCTTGCAGCAAGATTGCACAGTGAAGCCTTACCTAAAATTTTAGAAAAATGCCAAAAATACTTTGATAAGCTTTGCGCCATAGCAGTTACAAATGAACCTGGTCTTAGTGTGAGTTTGATAGGTGGGGTTGCTATGGCTAAAATGCTTGCTATTAGTTTAAATTTACCACTCATAGCTATCAATCATCTAAAAGGGCATATTTACTCTATGTTTTTAGATAAAAAAGCTAGTTTTGATATGGGTGTGTTGCTTGTAAGTGGTGGGCATACTATGGTGCTTTTTATCGATGGGCAAGGTAAAATCACAGAGCTAGCAAGAACAACCGATGATAGCTTTGGAGAAAGTTTTGATAAAGTAGCTAAGATGATGGATCTTGGATATCCTGGTGGAGCTATCATAGAAAATTTAGCTAAAAATGCAAAAGAAAGTGATTTAGAATTTAGTATACCTTTGCTTCATTCTAAAGACTTAGCTTATAGCTTTTCAGGACTTAAAAACCAAGTGCGTTTGGAAATTTTAAAAGAAGAGTTAAGCTTAGAGCGTAAAAGTAAAATCGCCTTTGCATTTCAAAAAGCAGCTATAGCTCATATTTTAAACAAGTTAGAAAAAATTTTTAAAGAGTATAAATTTAAACGCTTTGGTATAGTAGGTGGAGCTAGTGCAAATTTAAGCTTAAGAAGTCAAATAGAGCATTTATGTCAAAGCTATCAATGCGAGCTTTTGCTAGCTCCACTTGAGTATTGCTCAGACAATGCTTTGATGATAGCAAGAGCAGCTTGTGAAGCTTATGAGCGTAAAGAATTTGTAAATATAGAAGATGATCTTATAAGCCCTAAAGTAAAAAATTTACAAGGTGTGTTATGAAAAAGGCTTTTACTATTATAGAGCTTGTATTTGTGGTAATTATACTTGGGGTTTTAGCTGCGGTTGCCCTGCCAAAATTTAGCACAAGTAAAGATGAAGCAAGCACGGCTCAAGCTTTGGGAAATTTAAAAACTTTTATCAATGATATAAGTGCTTATGTGTTAAAAAATGAAAGTCTCTCAAATATAGCTTCAATGAGTAATGTAGCAAATATAAAAAATGAAGACTTATCAAATTTACAAAATTCCGCCAAAGAGCTTGATTTTAGCGTGGGAAATGATGAGCAGTGTTTTAAAGTGCTTTTTGTGGATAAAGAAAGTGTTTTGCTTTTGGCATTTATAGTTGATAATACTCAAAAAAGCAAAGCCCAAAATATAGCAGATTTAAAAAATCAAGCCTTGAAAGATCCTAAAAATCAAAGCATAAAAACTCAATTAGACGAAGCGTTAAATGCTTTTAGCCAAAGTGAGCTTACAAGCACTTCAAAGTCCAAGGCTTGTCAAAGTCTAATTCACTCTAAAGCTTTTAAGGATTTAGCTACTAGGGTGTATTTTTTAAGCGGCACCTAAAAATACACCCCACCACTTAAATATAATTTCATTCTATGTTCATCATCGTATTTGTATTGATGTAATGCTCTAG
>NZ_NFOE01000115.1 GCF_002179635.1 Campylobacter jejuni
TCTTCTATATTTTCTTCTATATTTTCTTCTATATTTTCTTCTATATTTTCTTCTATATTTTCTTCTATATTTTCTTCTATATTTTCCTCATGTAAATCATCTAGCAATACCAAATCATCTTCATCTTTTTTTTCATCTACTAATATATCTGTTGTTTCAGGTATATTGCCAGCTTTTAATTCATCATCTAAAGTCTCTTCAAAAAATTCTTCTTGCAAACTTAAATCATCTTCACTTAAACTCTCTTCATGCTCAGACAAGTCAATACCAGCTAAAAGTTCATTTCCATCTAAAGGCGTATCTTTAGCAATTAAAACATCATCGTCAAAATTTAATTCATCTTCTTCTAAAGTATTATTTTTATCTTCATTTAAAGTTTTTTCACCACCCAAAAGCTCTATAAAGTCAGTTGGTAAAAAAGGTTTATATAAACACTCTACGCCTTCTACTTGCTCTTGGTTTCTAGGTAATAAACAAATCAATCTATTACATTTGCTTTTTAAATCATCTAAACTAGCTTCAATATCATGATCTATAATAATAACATCATAAAATTCTCCAAGCTCCTCAGTATTTGTAATTTCTTCAAAATCATAACCTAATTTTTGAACCCCTAAACTGATTAGCTTTGAAACAGCCGTATTAGAATTTATCAGCAAAACCTTCATCTGTCATCTCCCAAAATTAAAGAAATATCTTATTTTAAAACATTTTTAATTATTTATTGCTTATATATTAAAAAATAATAATTCCATATGCTCAAAACTTTTCATTGTTAAATTTTTAAAATACTGCATCATAATAAGCAAAATAGCAATAAGCACTGCAAAAGATAAGAATATCTTAATAGGGTACCCCACTACCAAAAGATTAAACTGAGGCATAGTTTTCATAAGCATACCAAAGATCACATCTGATAATAAAGATATAGCCAAAACCGGAAAAGCCATAGAAAAACCAAGTACAAAAATATTTACCATGGCTTTATTTAAATAAAGCATTAAATTTTCATGTGGATAAAACCCACCTAAACTAATGTATTCTAACGAATTGGATATAAAAAGCAAAACTAAATGATGTCCATCAAAGGCCAAAAATACAAGTAAAGCTAATAAATTTAAAACTTGTGAGATTACAGGTGTGTTTGTACCAGTTGTAGGATCCATAACACTAGCCATAGAAAATCCCATGGTAAAAGAAACCTGCTCACCTGCCATTTGTAAAATAGCAAAAGTCATTTGTAAAATCAACCCCGCCATCATACCAAAAAGTACTTCACTTAAAAGATATAAAATAAAAAAAGAATCAGGCGTATTGCCCTCAAGCTTTGCTAAAGGATATAAAAACATTGTTAAAAATAAAGCTAAGGTTGTTTTTACCACCAAAGGTATACTATTGTGAGAAAAAAAAGGAAAAAAAACTATTAACCCACTCATTCTAGCAAACAAAAGCATGAAAATAACTACATTTTCATCGCCTAAATATTTAACAAATTCCATGGTTATTTAAGTGAAAAACCTTGCCGCATTTTTTAGCAAGCTCTTGATCATGCGTAACAAAAATCAAAGCTGCGTTATTTTTCTTGATATAATCAATCAAAATATCCATTACATTTAAAGCATTTTTAAAATCTAAATTTCCAGTAGCTTCATCAGCAAAAATAATCTTTGGTCTTTTGCTTAAAACCCTAGCTATGCTTACTCTTTGCTGCTGTCCACCGCTTAGCTTTGTGATTTTTTGATTCATTAAATCTGCAATATCAAGTTTTTCTAATAATTCATAATCAATATTCTGTCCGCTTAAAACACTCGCAAGCTCTATATTCTCAAAAGCCAAAAAACCTTTAAACAAATAATGCATTTGAAAAATAATTCCAAAATCTTTTCTACGAATTTCTAGCAAAGCGTCATCATTTAAACTATATAAGTCTTGATTATTATAAAAAACTTTTCCTGATTGAGGTTTTAATAAGGTAGATAAAATATGCAAAAGAGTAGATTTACCACATCCACTACTTCCGCATATTGCAATACAATCTTTTGCATTTACAGCAAAATTTAAATTTTCAAAAAGCGGAATATCAAAACTATGGCTTAAATTTTCCGCTTTTAAAAGTTCCATTTTTAACCAATTTGTGCAGCAACTTCAGCAGCAAAATCTTCGGTTTTCTTTTCTAAGCCTTCACCTACTTCAAAGCGAATAAATTCAACTATTTTGATAGTTCCACCTAGCTCTTTTTCTTTATCAGAAATTACTTGCTCGATAGTTTTTTTATCATCCATTACATAAAACTGACCCATTAAAGTAAGTCTGCTATCAAGTTGAGAATTATCTGCTATAAAACTATTTAACTTACCTGGGATAATATTAGGCCAAATTTTTTCTGGCTTACCTTGTGCTTGAAGCTCAGCTTTAATAGCTTCTTCAGCTGCTTGAATTACTTCTTGAGTTAATTGTTTTCTACTTGCATATTTTGGAATTTTATGCTCTGGTTTATTAGGATCTTTCAATCTTCTTCTTTCTTCGTTTTCTTTTTCTAACTCAGCAACTAAAGCTCTGTATTCATTTTCTACAAAATCCATATCAAGTTCTTCATAAGATAAATAACTTGGCTTCATTGCAGCAATATGCATACAAATATGCTTTAAAAATTCTCCACACTTACTAGCTGTAGCTTCGCTATCACAAGCTGCAGCAATAACCACACCAACACGACCATTGGTATGAATATAGCCATTTACTATGCCATTGGCACCTGCTTTTAAAGTAGCAAATCTTCTAACAACTAAATTTTCACCAATAGTTGCAATTTGACTTTTTAAATACTCTTCAAATTTAACACCGTTAATCTCACTTGAATGCAATTCCTCAACATTTTGAAGACTCTTAGCTTGAATATGCGCTGTTGTATCTTTTGTTAAAGCAATAAATTGTTCGTTTTTAGCAACAAAATCTGTTTCTGAATTAATTTCACTTACAGTTGCACATTTAAAATCATCACTTACTTTTACACTTACTAAACCTTCAGCGGCTAAACGATCAGCTTTTTTATCAGCTTTTCCAAGTCCTTTTTCTCTTAAAAGTTGCACTGCTTTTTCAAAATCACCATCTGTATCTTTTAAAGCATTTTTACAATCCATCATGCCTGCGCCAGTACTTTCGCGCAGTTCTTTTACCATTTGTGCAGTGATTTCAGCCATTATTCTTTATCTCCTTCAAAATCTTCTTCGCTCATAGCTTCTTCTAAAACTTCTTTTTTTTCTTCTTCAGAAATAGGCTGTTCTTCGCTAACTTCGCCATCTTGCTCTCTTAATGCTTTACCTTCATTAATTGCTTCAGCCATTTCTTGGCAGAAAAGTTGAACTGAACGAATTGCATCATCATTTCCTGGAATTGGAAAATCAACTAAGTCAGGATCGCAGTTTGTATCTAGTGGGGCAACTACAGGGATTTTTAATCTATTAGCTTCTTGTACTGCAATTTTTTCTTTAACAGTATCAATAACAAAAATCATATCAGGCTGAGTTTTCATATATCTAATACCACCAAGATATGCTAGTAATTTTTCTTTTTTTCTAGTAAGCATTAATGCTTCTTTTTTAGTTAAAAGCTTAATACTTCCATCTTCTTCCATTTTTTCTATAACTTCTAATTTTCTAATTGACTGGCGGATAGTTCCAAAATTAGTCATCATACCACCAAGCCATCTATGATTTACATAAGGCATACCACATTTTTCAGCATATTCTTTAATCGCTCCGCCCGCTTGTTTTTTAGTACCAACAAATAAAATTGTCTTACCCTCTGCTGCAGCGTCACGAACGATATTATATGTATATCTAAAATATCTAAGTGTTTTTTGTAAATCAATTACATAAATACCTTTTCTTTCACCAAAAATAAATTTTTTCATTTTTGGATTCCATCTTCTTGTTTGGTGTCCAAAGTGTACACCACACTCTAATAAATCTCTCATGCTTACCATGAAATTCTCCTTGAAATAAAATAATTAGGTTTATTCCTCCGCATTCTTTAACCCATAAGCAACCTAATAAGGAAATTAATGCGTGTGAAATGAAGAGATATTATATCAAATTTTATTTTATATTTAGCTTATTATTGAAGAAAAAGAACGCCATAAGGCGTTCTTTGAGTAAATTAGTGCAGTTTAGACCAAACTGATCTTTTCCAGCCTATAGCAAAAATACTTAAGATGGCAAAGAATATCATAATATAAATTCCTGTTTGCTCTCTTTCTTCTTTTTTACTATCACCAACTTTTTCAAGATAACTAATAACTTGAGTTTGTGCTTTTTCATTTAGACCAACTCTTGGCATAGCAGTACCGTGAATTTTCTTTTGAGGCTCGTTAATGAAAATTTCAAGATAATGCGCACCTTTAGAACGAATCATCATAGATAGATCCGGAGGTGTCATACCAAGATAATTTTTTAAATCACTCATATTTGAGCTTGAAACAAAGCCATCATATTTTACATCATGGCATCTTCCACAAGCATTTTCAAACGTATGTTTGTTTTTAGCAAAATCAAATTCTTTTGCAATTAAAGCCGTTTTTGTTTGCTCTGAAAGTTCTTGATTTTTAGCATATTTTTCTTCTAAATCAGCTTTTAATTTTGCATCAAATTCTTTTTCATATTCACTAGCTGTATTTTTAAAGAACGCAATTAAATCTGCTAAATCTTGATTATCTTGTGTTTCATCGCCACTTAAAGGATAAGCAGGCATTAAAAATGGATTTTCATCATTAAATTTATGTGAAATTTGCAAAGCCTTAACCGGATCAATGATAAGTGCAGTTAAAAATTTCTCATCATAAATAGCACCTGCATCACTTAAATCAGGAGGTGTTACACCCAAAGAAGAATCTGTGATAGTAGCAGGAATTCCAGCAGCTTTTACACCATGGCATGCGATACAATTTCCTTCAAAAAGCTCTTTTCCTTTTTGTGCATTACCTTTACTAAAATCGATTTTTGCGATTTTTTCCCATAATTGCTTAGTAGCTTCTTCTTGGCTTTTAGCAAGCTCTAATGCTTTTTGAGCATTAGCTATAGCTTTTTCACTTCCTGAAGCATTAGCATCCATTGCTGCTTTTTCTTTTAAAGCAACTTCACCTTTGGTAAATTCTGCATCAGCTTTTGCAAAGTCAAAATTAACCGGAGTTGAAGGAGGATTCATCACTGAATGTGCATAAGGCTCAACCCCCCAATAAACTAAACCTGTGAAAAAGACAACTACAAAAAATATTTTTAATTCTCTCATTATTAGCCCCTTTTTCTTTCCATGATAGTAATAATTGGTAAGACTACTAACAATAATAGTAAAAATACCATAGAAGCATAAAATCCTATCCAAGCATTAATTCCTGTTGGAGGAAGCTTTCCATAAACTGTTAGTACAATTAAATCTATCAATAATACCCAAAACCATACAAAAAACATTGGTCTTTCGTGTGCTGGTTTTACAACATCACTTCTATCAAGCCAAGGCAATAAGAAGAAAATAATTTGTGCTATACCAAATGCTGCAAGACCTATATCAAAAGCTTTAATGCTTCCAACATCAAAGAAAAATCCTCTTAAAACTTCATAACTCCATAAGAAATACCACTCAGGATAAATATGAGGAGGTGTTTTTAAAGAATTTGCTGGATCAAAGTTGATCGGGTCCATTGCAAAATTAAATTTAAAACATACCAAATAAAAGAAGAAAATCATAAATAAAGCAATGTACATAAAATCTTTAGCTAAAAATCCTGGCCAAAAAGGAATAACTTTAGAACCTTTTGTATCACCTGCTAAATATTTTTCAGCTTCTAAATCAAAATCAATTTCTTCTGAAATCTCATTATTTACATGAGGAATTCTTAAAGAATAAAAGTGAAATGCAATAATTGCTAAAATTACAATAGGCAATAAACACACATGTAACATAAAAAATCTAGTTAAAGTTGGATCAGAAACCGCAAAATCCCCTCTTATCCAAATAACTAATGCATCGCCTATAAAAGGAATCCCACCAAAAAGCTGAGTAATAACTTGAGCAGCCCAAAAACTCATTTGTCCCCAAGGCAACATATATCCACTAAATGCTTCTGCTGAAAATACAACAAATAAAAGCATACCGCTAATCCAAATCATCTCACGACCCTTTTTATAAGAGCCATAATAAATTCCTGTTAGCATGTGAATATATATAATTAAAAACACAACTGAAGCAGCCACACCATGCATATGACGCCAAAGCCAACCATACTCTACTTCTTGCATGATAGTTTTATTAACACTATCAAAAGCTAAAGCCACATCTGGCTTATAATACATTACTAAAAATAAACCTGAAATAAATAAAATAGCAAAAAGAGTAGTTAAAATAACACCCATTGCCCATAAGAAGTTAATTTGTTTTGGTATCCAATATTGAGCCATTAAAACATTAAAAAGCTTATTTACAGCTAATCTTTGATCAAGCCAATCTACAATACCGTTTGCTTTTTTTATCTGTGCCATATTAAGCCTCCGCGATCATTTTTTTATATTCTGGACCTTCTTCGCCTAATACTAATTTTGTTCCATCAATTCTAAAAGGAGGAATATCCAAAGGTCTTGGAGGAGGACCAAATACATTTTTACCACTAGTGTCAAATTCGCCACCATGGCATGCACACTTAAATAATTTTTCGCTTGGAGCATAAGCTGGAATACAGCCTAAATGCGTACAAAGACCAATAACTACAGTATAAGCAACATCACCCACAACAACATCCCTATTGCTATCTTTTGCCATATCTGCATCTTTTTTTAAGATAAATATAGGCTTTTTACGCCATTCAATCGTTCTTAGTTCGCCTTCTTTCATACCAGAAAGATCTACAGTAGTAATACCTGCTGCTTTTACACTCGGGAGCGGATCCCATGTTTTTTTCATTGCAACTAATGAAAAAGCACCACCCACAGCAGCTACTGTTCCAAAGGCAAAGCCCATAAAGCTTCGTCTACTTTCAGATGTAGCCATTTTACTTCCTTTGTTTTGATTTGTATGTAAAACACAGCAGTTTATCTAAAAAATGATAAATTTTTTCTTTTGAAAAACATTTATATAAAATTTAACCTTTCAAAGATAAAAATTAATTTTTATATACTGAAAATAAGGTCAACCTGCTATATAAGCGTCGCTGAAATTAAAACCAAAATCGCTTTCAACTATAATAACATGTCCCCAAAAAACATCACCATCATCAACATAAAAGTCTATGCCTTTGCTTCTTATAACAATAGATTCAAAAGTTAAAAGTTTTGCAAATTGTTTTTCATCAATCTCATCTTTGTCAGCATCTTCATTATAACTATTAGCTTCTTCTAATAATTGACTAGCAATATATTCTTTTACTTTTTTATCTAATTCTTTTTTATCTTCTAATATTTTTCTAAGTATTTGTATAGAATTTTCAATATTATCATTATTATCAAAAACGAGTTCAACTTTATTTTTATTAACCCAATTAATATTATTTGTAAATGTATTTAAACCCTTATCAAGCTTAAAAGTTCCTAATACTTCATCTTTATAATATACAGGCTGTACATATTTATCTAATATAGGTTTTAAATCTTCATCTTCATAATTATTTTCTATTAATTCAACAAGCAAAAATCTTTTATATAAAGCATTATCAAAATCTTTATGCTTTCTTACTTTCAATCTTACTATAGTTTTATCCTTGAATGTGTTAAAATAATATTTAGTATCATTATCTTTTTTTTGAATTGTTATATTTTCATTTTCTACTATTGTGTTATCAGCAAAATTTTTATATGCAATAGCTGAAATAGATACTTGATAATATTTTTCTTTATTAGGTACTTTTCCAGCTCCTACAGCATATTCTTTTAATATAAAAGCAATATCTAAAATTTCATCTTCAAACTGACTATTAAATTCTTTTATTTCTTTATCTTCCATTTTTATTACTCCTATTTTATTATTGTATTATCCAGCTAATTCACTGCCTTCAAGTTCAAAATCTGTGTCAGTATAAATTATAATACTATGACCTCCAAAAATTTCTCTGTCATCTAACCAAAAAGCTATACTATCATAATCTATTTTTATTATATCAATACTTATAAGATTTATGAATTCTTCTTCTGTAACTTCTACATTCCAATCTTCAGCATCTTCAAATAATTCTTCAGCTGCATATTTTTTAATTTTTTTGTCTAGTTCTTCTTTATTTTCAATTATTTTTCTAGATGTTTGTATGCATGTATCTATATAATTATATTCATCATCTTCTTCATCTTCATTATAAAAAGTCATACGAAGTTTTTTATTATTTACCCAATCAATATCTTTTTCAAATCTGTCAAATTCTTTATTAAGTATAAAATTATCTAATGTTTCAACAGGTTCTAAATATTTGTTTAATATATTTTGTAATTCTTCATCTTTATAATTGTTTTCTATTACATCAATAAGTTCAAATGTTTGCTGTCAATTTCTTTTACTTTTAATTTCATTATGGTTTTTTCTTTGAATGTTTGATGATAATAAGCTGTATCAGAATCAATTTTATTTATTAATATTTTATTTTCTACTACTTCATTAGTTTTTAAATTTTTATAAGCAATAACATCAGGAAGAAGAATTCTATAAAACTTGTCATCATGATATGTAGCAGCTACAGAGCCTTCGCCAAACACAGTAGCTACTTCAAAGACTTTATTTTTTACAGCCATTAAAATTTTTATTTATCATTTTTTCATTTTGATATAAATATGTAAAATATCCAAAGCAGCAGGAGTAATACCACTAATTTGCGAAGCAGCAAAAATAGTTGGTGGATTAAATTTTTGCAGTTTTTCTACCACTTCATTACTCAATCCACTCACACTTTTAAAGTCAAAATTTTCAGGGATTTTCAAATCATTTAAGTTTTTCATTTTTTCTATTTGTGCTTTTTGCATTGCAATATAATGATAATACTTTGCTTCATTTAAAATTTCATTTAAAGAATACTCATCCATATTTTTAAACATTTCATCTAAAGCTTTTAATTTTTCTATATTAAAACTAGCTCTTGCGACAATTTTTTGCAAACTCACTATTGAAGTAATCTTTTCCTCTTCAATGCTTTGTAAAAATTCATTATTTTGTTTACTTGGTGTCCATGTGGTTTGGGGTAAAAACTCAAGTCCTTTATCAACATTTTGTTTTATATTATCAATATATGCATAATCTTCTTGGCTTAAAAGTTTAAAATTATATCCATATTCTCCAAGTCTTAAAATAGCATTTTCTTCTCTTAAAAGTAGTCTATATTCAGCTCTTGAAGTAAACATTCTATAAGGCTCTTTAGTGCCTTTCATCACTAAATCATCAATCAGCACCCCTATATAAGCCTCATCACGCCTTAACACAAAAGGTTCTTTTTCATCAATCGCTAAAACCGCATTCACTCCCGCCATAAAACCTTGCGCAGCAGCTTCCTCATAGCCAGTAGTTCCATTAATTTGCCCAGCACAATATAGATTTTTTATTTTTTTAGTTTCTAAAGTATGTTTTAACTCTGTTGGGTCAATATAATCATACTCTATAGCATAACCAAAACGCGTGATTTTAGCATTTTCAAAACCTTTTATACTTCTTAACATCGCAATTTGTACTTCATAAGGAAGTGAGGTAGAAAAGCCGTTGATATAATATTCAGTTGCATCTTTAGTTTGTGGTTCTATAAATAAATGATGACTTTCTTTATCACCAAAACGATTAATCTTATCTTCTATAGATGGACAATATCTTGGACCTATACCTTCAATTTGCCCTGTAAAAAGCGGGGCACGGTAAAAATTGCTTTTTATAATCTCATGTGTTTTTAAATTTGTTCTTGCTATATAACATGGAAGTTGATTAGGCTTAAAATTTTTTGTTTTAAAACTAAAAGCTTTAGGATTTTCATCTCCAGGTTGAATTTCTAAAACACTAAAATCAATACTTTTAGCATCTACTCTTGGACAAGTTCCCGTTTTTAACCTCCCTACTTTTAAACCACTTTGTTTTAAGTACTCACCCAAATTCACAGACGCAAGCTCACCTACCCTACCTGCTTGAAGCTTGGTTTCACCTATATGAATAAGTCCGTTTAAAAAAGTTCCTGTTGTAAGTATGATTTTTTTGGCAAAATATGTATTTTCTAAATTAGTTTTAACGCCCTTAACTTCATCATTTTCTATAAGTAAAGACAAAGCTTGCTCTTGAGAAATTTCTAAATTTTCAAGTTTTAAAAGCTTATTTCTAGCACAAATTCTATAAGCATCCATATCAATTTGTGCTCTACTTCCACGCACTGCAACACCTTTGCTTTCATTTAAGATTCTAAATTGAATTCCAGCCTCATCGGTAATTTGTCCCATAAGTCCACCCATAGCATCAAGCTCTTTTACCAAATGTCCTTTTGCTAAACCACCTATGGCAGGATTACAACTTGCAGCACCAATTTGCTCGATTAAAGTAGTTAAAAGTAAAGTTTTTTTACCCATTCTAGCAGCCCCAGCACTGGCCTCAACTCCAGCATGTCCGCCACCTATTACGATTATATCATACATATTTTGACCTCATTTTTATAAAAAAGGCAAAAATTATATAATATTTTTTAAAACAAAACACTAAAAATACTTTTTGAAATTTAAAAGTTTTAGATAAAATCTCATAAAAATTAAAGGTATTGAATGTTTAATGGATTAATCCGCGAATTAGCTTTTGTCAAATCATATCAAAACAACACCTTAAGATTAAAAGCAAACTATAAACCAAAACTAGGCGATAGTATAGCAGTCAATGGTGCGTGTTTGAGTGTAACAAAACTTTTTGACGATGGTTTTAATCTTGAGCTTTCTTATGAAACAAGAACTCACATAGCTATTGAAAATTTAAAAGATTATGTGCATATAGAACCCGCACTAGCTTATGGTGATAAAATAGATGGGCATTTAATGCAAGGACACATTGATGGTATTGGCGAAATTACTAATATTTTCAAAAAAGAAAACGGGGTTGATTTTTATATTAAATGTCCTGATGATATACAAATTTATATGGCAAATAAAGCAAGTGTAGCCATAGATGGAGTGAGCTTAACTATCAATGAAGTTTTAAAAGATGGTATTCGTTTAACTATCATTCCTATAACCTTTAATGAAACCTTGTTTAAAAATTACACCATAGCAAGACGCGTAAATATAGAAAGTGATCTTTTGGCAAGATATATACACAGACAATTAAATTATAAAAAAGAAATCTCATGGCAACAAATAGACAAGATTACATCGCTTTATTAGAAAATGATTTTGCAAAAGCTTTTGTAGCCTTTGATCAAGATTATAATATTTTTAGAGCAAAAATTCATGATAATATTTTTCCTTGGGAAAATTCTATAAAAAAGTGTGTATTTTTAAATCAAATTCACTCTAATATCATTACTCATTATAATAAAGATTTTCACTTTAACGCTGATGGGATAATTAGCAATGAGAAAAATATAGCTTTGTGTATTTTAAGTGCTGATTGTCTGCCTTTACTTTTATATGATGATGAAAATAAAACCATAGCAGCTTTACATTCAGGTAGAAAAGGTTGTTTTGAAAATATCTTAAAAGAAGCTGTTTTAAAAATGCAAGAAAGTTTTAACACTCAAGCAAAAAATTTAAAACTCATTATTTCAGCAGGAATTTGTGCTAAAAATTATGAGATTAATGGTGAAATTTTAAACTACAGCAAAGAGAATTTTGCGCCTTTTTTACATGAAAATAAGCTTGATTTAAAAGCATTAGTTAAATTTCAAGCAAAAGAATTAGGTATTAATGATATTTTTGATATCAATCTTTGCACCTTTGATGATGAGAGATTTTTTTCTTACAGAAAAAACCAAACTCCAAAGCGCATTGTTAGCGTAATTTATTTAAAGGGTTCAAATGTATGAAGTAAAAAATTTACTTGCTTTGAAAATTTTACAAAAGGCTAGAGAATTTGGCGATAATGACTTAAGTAACGAAGTTTTAATCACTCAAATGCTAAATCATACCCCACAAACTCTAAATCAAAACGATACTAAAAATTTAAATGAATTTATCACAACGCTTATAAATGCCAAAGAAAAGGCTAAAATGAGTAATAAATGATTTTAATTTTTCCAAGTTAAAGTAAATTTTGTTCCTTTCTTTAACTCACTTTCTACTTTTACGCTAATGTTATACTCTTTACAAATTTTATCAACCAAAGAAAGCCCTATACCAAAACCACCTTGATTTTCATTAAATCTTGAATAACGCTCAAAAATATTGGCTAAATTTTCTTTTGCTATACCACAGCCACTATCTTCTATTATGAGCCTTTGCTCTAAAAGCATTATTTTAATATGGCCATTTTTTACATTATATTTTATAGCATTATTAATAAGATTATCAAACATTTTAAAAAATTGTTCTTTGTTGGCATAAATTTTTCCATTATTTTCCAAGATAAGCTCTAAATTAATATTTTTTTGCTCCAAAAATATCTTAAAATACTCCATTCTTTCTTTGATTAAATCTTTTAAAAATATCCAATCTTTTTTAGCTTCATAAGCTTGAGAAAAATTTAAAAAAGTTAAATCTGAATATAAATGACTTAAAGTCAAAGCAGCTATTTTTACACGCTTTAAAGCCTTGATTTCTTCAAAATTATTTTTTCTTTCCAAACTCTCTACACTCATTAATATCGCACTAATTGGTGTATTAATTTCATGAGTAGTATCTTTTATGAAATTATTTAAAAATCTTATTCTCATTTCTAAAGGTTTAAGTGCAAATTTTAGTATAAAATAAGCCATTATACTTACAAAAATCAAAGAAGAAATCATAGCCAAAGCCACCTTAAACCTTATAAAACCAAGCTCTTTAGAGATATCATCACCTTGCACTAAAACTCTCAGACGATTAACATCGCCTAAGACCTCCAAAGCATTTTGTCCTTGAGTATTTGCAAGCAATAAATTATTTAAATTCACATCAGCTACATAAATTAAGGTATTATTATTGTAAATATTTGTATTATTAAGTTTAAAAAATGTTGTTTGAGCAGGCAAGTCAAGATTAGAAAAATAGACTTTTGTTCTATCAAATATTGCAAATTTTATATTAGAAATTTGAGCAATTTTTCTAGCACCTTTTTCTATAGGCTCAAAACGCAATTTTTCCATTTGTAAAATTACAAAACGGTGTTCTTGTCTTAATTTTACACTATGCTCAGTTACTAATTCTTCTATTAACTTTGCATACCATACACCAAAAAGCACTATAAGAACACTTCCTATACTTACCAAATATAAAGAAAGAATTTGCCATGCAACACGCTTGGCTTCATACATAGCAATACCCTCTTCCCCTTTGATTAACAATACTATCTTTACCTAAAATTTTTCGTAAATTTTTTACATAAGCCCTTAAACTGAGCTCACTTGGCTCTTGATCATACTCCCAAATTTCTTCAAAAATACAAGCAGTATCTATAAATTTACCTTTGTTTTTTAAAAGCAAAGATAAAAGCTTTAATTCTTTTAAAGGCAAAGTCAAAGGCTTATCATCTTGGTATAAAGTTTGCGAAACAAAAGCAAATTTAAAACCATTTCCCAAGTCTTCATAATCTTCATTTTTATGAGCAAAAGAACGCTTTAAAATAGCATTAATTCTTATTTTTAACTCCTGCAACTCAAAAGGTTTTTTAATATAATCATCACAACCGCTTTCAAAACCTTTTTGTAAATCCATAGTAGTATTTAATGAAGTCATAAAAATAGCTGGCGTGTATTTACCTGCCTCTCTTAAATTTTTTAGCACACTAAAACCATCACCTTGTGGAACTTTTACATCTAAAATCCATAAATCAAAATTTTTCTCATAGGCTTTATCTTGCGCATCTTGAGCATTGTCTACTAAAACTACTTCAAAGCCTTCTTCTTCTAAAAACTCACTAACAATTTCCCCTAAATTAATATCATCTTCTAGTAAAAGAATTTGTGTAGCCATTTTTATCCTTTATCTTGCTTTAAAGCATTATATTTTTTTTATGTAAATTGAATGTGAATTTAGCAGAGTTAAAGCCAAATATTTATAAAATATTAACTGTTTTATATTTGTACTTTAGGATTTGTTATGCTACCTGAATGGGATAAAAAATATAGTATCAATAATACAAAAATTGATGCTCAACACCAAAAACTTTTTGAACTTGCTGCAAAAGTAGAAAAAATTTCAGATAGACCAATTTATCAAGTAGAACTTAAAAAACTTATAGCTGAATTTTTTAACTATATAAAAATCCATTTCCAAGATGAAGAAAACTACATGGCTGAAATCAACTACCCTTATTTAAACCAACATAAGCTCATGCATAAACAAATCACAAAATCTATGATAAAACTTATACAAAGCATAAAAAGCACGAATGATTTAAAAGAAAAACTATACATAGTAGTCAATTCATGGCTTATAGAACATATTATACAACATGATATGATGATAGAACACTGGAGACAAAATACACAAGTAAAAAATTCTTCAGATACTTTCGAAGAAGAAAAGCCAAAACCAAAGAAGTTTTTATATCAATGTCAATGCGAAGGGAAAACCCATAAAGTTCCTTATGACATTCATTTGAAAATGCAATATTCTAAAGTGCAATTTAAATGCAAAGAATGCTCCGCTAACCTAGTTTTATGTAAAGAAAAAACAGAAATTTAATAAAAATTAATCATAATTTAAAATATTGTAAATTATAATGCCTGCAAAACTCTGCCAAATATAAACAGGGGGTTGATATGCTACCAAAATGGTGTGATAAATACAGTATTCACAATGATGAAATCGATAAGCAACACAAAAAGCTTTTTGAACTTGCTGCTAATGTAGAAATGATTTCAGATAAACCCATTCACAAAGGTCAAATCAAATTTTTACTTGCAGATTTTTTTAACTATATGAAAGAACACTTTGCTGAAGAAGAAAAATACATGGAAAAAATAGGCTATCCTGAACTTGTTAACCATCAAAAAATTCACAAAAGCATTATTCAATCTATGATCGATTTAATTCAAAACATTAAAAGCACCAATGATCTCAAAGAAAAACTTAATATCATTGCATCAAAATGGTTACTAGAGCATATCTTAAGAGAAGATATGAAGATAGAAAAATGGCATCAAGCGCAATTAAATAAAAAAAATAATGAAACAAACTCAGAAGATTTGCAAGAATTTTATGAGTATGTTTGCTCATGTGCTGACAAAATTCACAAAGTACCTTGTGAAATTCATCAAAAAATACAAACAACCAATGCAAGTTATAAATGCAAAACTTGCCAAGAAGCAATAAGACTAAAATAAAGGCTAGACAATGAATAAAAAATATACTTTAACTCTTTCAGAAGAACTTTACGAGCGCTTAAATAAAACTGCAAAATTTTCTAAAAAGAAAAAAGCTGAAATTTTACGCAATGCTTTAGAAAATTATCTTGATGAAATGGAGGACTTTGCTCCAGCTATAGAAGCTTTGGAGGATCTAAAAGACGGGAATAGTAAAAAGCTAGATAGTATTATCAAAAAATTAAAATGCTAATCTTCTTAGTTTCCATACATTAACTATCAAAGAGCATAATTACATTTGTAAAAGCAAACATTCATAGATAACTCCTTAGTTTTTAAAGATCT
>NZ_NFOE01000104.1 GCF_002179635.1 Campylobacter jejuni
AAATAATTATTAAAAAAATATTTTTTGACTATATTTTTTTATCTTAATAATAATACTTCAAATATAAAAACATTCTATTATTTTTAAAAGAAAATAAATTTCAAAATACAAAAGTGTAAAAATCACACAATTTAATCAAATAAGCTTTTCTCAAAACACTTTAACATAAAGCTTTTGCGGTGTAAGGGCGAATAACCAAATGTTTTAATCTTTTCTATATGAGCTTTTGTACCATAACCTTTGTGTTTATCAAAATCATAACTATTATATAGTTTAGAAAAATAACACATTTTTTGATCACGACTTACCTTGGCTAATATGCTAGCTGCTGAAACCTCTTGTACCTTCATATCAGCTTTAATCATAGTTTTAATACCCAAAACTCCATAATTTAAATTTCCATCATATAAAATATCATCTTGATTATAATGTTTTTTAATAATTTTTAAAGCCAGTTGCAAACACTGACTAAGCCCCAAAGTATCAATTTGCAAAGGCGAAAAAGCAAGGATTAAAAAATTTGAATGATGAAGAATTTGCTCATATAGCTCTTCTCTTTTTTTTGCACTTAATTTTTTAGAATCAGCTAAACCATCAATTTCTTTAAAAAGCTTACAAGCCCCTATATGCATATCTCCAGCTAAGGCTCCACGCCCAGCCTCATCTACTCCAACTAAAGCCATTATTTTTCCTTTATAATAGTGTATTTTTCAACTAAATTTTCCAAAGAATAATTCATATTAGCAGGAGAGCTTGAAGGAAGTTCAAAAAAATCTTTATCAGGATAAAATTTAGTAAAATATTTACTTGCAACTTTACCTAAAACACAAATTTTTTCTATATTTGCCTTATCTAAAATAATATTTATATCATTTGCTTTGGCATAAGAAATAGTTTTATCATCTGAATTTTTTATCTTACAACTTGCTATAACATCCCAAAGTGCTATATGATTTGCTTTTAAGAAAGACTTTTGAACTTGTACTGTTTTTAACTCACACTCAAATAATATTTCAAAAATACGCCAAAAACGATTTTTGCTATGTTGATAATAAAAATTTTCTTCTCTTGATTTAATAGATGGAAAAGAACCTAGTATTAAAACTTTTGAGTTTTCATCAAAAAAAGGTTCAAAAGGATGAGTTAGAATTTGCATATTAGACCTTGATAAAAAATAAAATATTTTATCATTTTTATCAAGGTTTTTAAAATTATCCTAAAAATTCGCGTTTGAAGTATTCTTTAGGAGCTTTACATAAAGGACAGGCATTTGGTGCTTTTTTGCCACGGTGTATATGCCCACAAACTTCACAAACCCATAATTCTTCTACTTCTGAATTAAAGAAATCTTCTTCTTCGAGCATTTTTTTAAGTGCTAAATATTCTCTTTCATGTTCAATTTCTACTTTACCTATAGCTGTAAATAATCTTGCTATATTTCTTTTACCCTCATCTTCTGCAATTTTTGCAAAATTTGGATACATAGTAGTATGCTCATAATTTTCACCTTCTGCTGCACAAATTAAATTTTTAGCAGTTTCTTCTAAAGCTTTACCATCTACTAATTCATGATAAGCTTTAAACTCAGCTCTTGCGTGCCATTTTTCATTTTCTGCAGCTTCTCTAAAATGCTTTGCAATAGCATGCCAACCTTCTTCTTGAGCAATATCTGCAAATAAATCATATTTGTTTCTTGCCATAGACTCGCCTGCAAAAGCTTTCATTAAATTTATAGCTGTTAAATCTTTAGTGATACACTCCATTTCTTGACCACAACAACTAAGCTTTCCACCGCCTACATTTTGCACTTCCACTTCATTGCCACATTTTTGGCATTTATAGCTTTCGTATTGTCTCATTTAATATCCTTGTGATAATTATAGGTAGATTTTGTAAGAAATCCACCCAAATGTTATTGTAGCATTTGGGTGTTAAAGATTTTAGTATTTTAAGAAATATTCTTGGATTTTCTTAGGATCACTTGTTTTAGTTAGAGCAAGCATTAATAATACTCTAGCTTTTTGAGGGCTCATATCGCCTGTATCAATAAAACCAAGTTTTGCATCAGCATCACTTACTGCAACTCTACCAGCTACTACGCGTGAGCTTACCGCTACATTAAGACCTTTTTTAAGCAATTCTTTTAACACATCTTTTTGATAATCATGAATGCTACCAGCACCTGTTCCAGCTACAACTATACCTTTAGTCCCATTTTCAAACAAAGCTTTTGCTGCAACACCGCTACCATCATTTGCATAACTATAAAGAATATCTACTTTTGGTAATTCTTTTAGCTTGCTAACATCAAATGGAGATTTTTTGGTGTGTAATTTTGTATTAGTATTATAGAAAAATGCTTTTCCATCTACTATGTAACCCATATCGCCCATATCTGGTGAGCTAAATGCATTTACATTTAAACTATGAGTTTTCATAACGCCTCTAGCACTTTGAATTCTATCATTCATAGCCACCATTACACCTTTATTTTTTGCCTCAGGGTTTGCTGCTAATGCTACAGCATTGTAAAGATTTTTAGGACCATCTGCACTAATTGCAGTTGATGGGCGCATTGCACCAACTAAAACAACAGGTTTGTCACTTTTTACGGTTAAATTTAGGAAATATGCAGTTTCTTCCATGGTATCAGTACCATGAGTAATTACAACTCCATCTACATCAGATTTTAAAAGCCTATTAACTTCTTTAGCAAGTTTTAGCCAAATTTCATTTGTCATATCTTTGCTATCAATATTAGCAATTTGATCCCCACTAATTACTGCCAAATCTTGAATTTGAGGTACTGCTTTAATCAAAGTATCAACCCCCAAAACTCCGGCTGTATAACCTGTAGTTGCTACTGAGCTATCAATCGAACCAGCGATAGTTCCACCTGTAGCTAAAATTGCAATTTTTGGTTTTGCTTCCAAAATTCCTGCTCCTAAACTTAGTGCCATAGCTGCACACATTAACATTTTTTTCATGTTAGTCCTTTCATTAGAAATGATAAAAATTATAATGCAACTATATTTAAATAAAAATAAATTATTAATATAAAAATAACTTTAGTAAATAATATTAACTTAAAGCCATAAATTTGCAATTTTTTTTAGTTTTTCTACATCACTTGAAGCATAAAATTCAATATTAACTTCTTCTTGGATTGATGTTAAGTTAAATTCTTTCTGCAATTGCAAAGCTATAGCCTCACCTGAATGGATAAGTTTTGTATTTTTACCAAAATATTCTGCTAAAGAATGGGCGATTAAAGGAAAATGCGTGCATGCTAAGATTAAAGCATTAGGATGAAATTTGAGCTTATTGAAATAATACTCAAAAGCAGCTTTTAAAAAATCCCCTTGAAAAATCCCTTCTTCTACCATAGGTACAAAAAGTCCTGTTGCTTTTTCTTCTACTTTTAAAAATCCTTCTTTGACTAAAGCTTGCTTATAAGCGTGAGAATCCACTGTAGCTTGGGTTGCAATGACTAATATATTAGAGTTTTTATCTTCTAAAGAGTTTTTAACTGCCAAAACCCCAGCCTCTATAACTCCAAGAACTGGAAATGGTGCATTTGCTTTTAGAATTTCTAAAGCATGCGCACTAACTGTATTACACGCAATAATAAGCATATTGACTTTTTTTTCTTTGAAAAAATCTAAAGCTTCTAGAGAAAATTTAATGATAGTTTCTTTATCTTTAACCCCATAAGGCACTCTTGCAGTATCCCCATAGTAAATATATTCTTTAAAAAGTTTTGCTTGAAGTAAAGATTTTAAAACACTAAGCCCACCTACACCGCTATCAAAAACGCCTAGTCTCATCAAAATCCTTAAAAGAGAAGAAAGTAGAAAATCTACTTTCTTATAAGCCTACTGCACTTAAAGTTTGGTATTTATTCATATAAATTTGAGCTTCAATTTTCCTCATCGTATCAAGCGCTACTTGAACTACGATCAAAACAGAAGTTCCACCAAAATAAAAAGGCACACCAAACAACTTCACAATAAGCCATGGTAATGTAGCTACAAGCCCTAAATAAATAGAACCTGACAAGGTAAGTCTTGACGCTACTTCATTAAGATAATTTGCAGTTCCTTCGCCTGGTCTAATACCTGGTATGAAACCACCTTGTCTTTTAAGATTTTCGGCTATATCTTTTGCGTTAAATACAATTGATGCATAAAAATACGCAAAGAAAATAACAAGTAAGAATGTTAAAAAATGAAAGAAAAATCCATTTGGATTTAAAAAGTCATAAATCTTTAACACATATTCATTTGTACTTGTTTGCAAAATAGTACTTGGAAACATCAAAATCGCACTTGCAAAAATAGGAGGAATTACCCCGCTTAAGTTGATCTTAATAGGTATATAATTCATAATGCGTTTGTTTTGATTTTGCATGATTACTTTTCTTGAGTAAGAAATAGGAATTCTTCTTTCTCCAAGTTCTACTACTATAATAGCCCAAATAGTAAGTAAAATTACAACTAAAATGGCAATGATAGTCAAGAAATTCATCTCACCTGTATTTACCAAATTTACTGTTCCACTAATTGCACCTGGAATTGTAGAAACAATACCACCAAAGATGATTAAAGAAATACCATTTCCTATACCACGTTGAGTGATTTGCTCACCTATCCACATCAAAAGCATGGTACCTGCGAGCATAGAAACAGCAGAAAGTGCGATAAAAGTATTCATATCAATCATAATAGCTGACTGACCTGCTTTTCCATGAAGACTTTGTAAGCCTATAGAAACGCCTATACTTTGTATCAAAGTGATAGCTATAGTAGCATAACGGATAATTTGCATATATTTTTGCATACCATCACGTTCTTTTTTCATTTTTCCTATGTTAGGAAAAGTTGCCGCTAAAAGCTCCATAATAATCGAAGCAGTAATATAAGGCATAATGCCTAGAGAGATGATGCTAAGTCTTTCAGCAGCACCCCCGCTAAACATATTAAACAAGCCTAATGCGTTAGATGCATTAGAATCAAAAAATTCCTTGATAACACTGACATTAACCCCCGGAACTGGAACATAAGCTAATATTCTATAAGCGAATAAAAAAGCTAATGTTATGAGAATTTTATTTGTCAATGTTTTATTCATTATTTTTGTCCGCTAAAAGTAATCTTCTCGTCTTTAATTTTACTTGCAAGATCTTTAGCGCTTGCCCCAATAAGCTTAACTTTATTTACATTTTTTGAAAGCTTATGAATGCTATTGATTGCTTCAAATGTAATTTCACTAAGCTCTTTGATTGCTGTGATTTTTTCAACATTAATCACGTAAGGTTTTTCAAATTTAGAAGTAAAGCCTACTTTTGGTAAGCGTCTTTGAAGTGGTTGTTGACCCCCTTCAAAACCTCTTTTTTCATTATAACCTTTTCTAGCAGTTTGGCCTTTTCCACCTTTAGTAGAAGTTTTACCCATACCACTACCTTGACCACGGCCTATTCTTTTGGTTTTATGTGTTGAACCTGGTGCTTTTGTTAAATTCATTGATTATCCTTTAAGCATTGTAAGTGCTTTGATAGTAGCACGCACAACATTTGCTGAATTATTTGAACCTAAAGACTTAGTTAAAATGTCTTTAATACCTGCAAGTTCCACGATAGGACGTGTTGAACCACCTGCAATAACCCCTGTACCTTCGCTTGCTGGTTTAAGTAAAATTCTACTTGCGTTGTATTTTACTTCTACATCATGAGGGATAGTTGAACCTTTTGTTTTAACTTCAACAATGTTTTTAAAAGCATCATCAACTGCTTTTCTTATAGCATCTGGAACTTCTTTAGCTTTTCCATAGCCCACACCAACTAAACCTTTTCTATTTCCAACGATAACTAAAGCAGTAAATCTAAATCTTCTACCACCTTTAACAACCTTAGTAACCCTGCCGATATCGACGATTACTTCTTCAAATTCTTCTCTATTATATTTTTCCATCGATCTTCCTTTTGGGTTATAGTTTGATTCCGTTTTCTCTTAGTGCTTCAGCTAATGCTGCAATCACACCATGGTATAAATAACCATTTCTATCAAACACTGCCTCTTCTATGTTTTTAGCTTTTAAAACTTTTGCAAATTCAGCTGCTATTTTTTTAGCGCCTTCTTTATTTGCTTTAACACCAATTTTTCTTCCATCTACTGCTGCTAAAGTTACTGCTTTAACATCATCGATAGCTTGGATATATAAAGTTCTGTTTGATTTGAAAACAGAAACTCTTGGAAGAGCTTGTGTTCCTGAAATTTTTGCTCTAATTCTTTTTTTTCTTTTAATTCTTAAAGATATTTTTCTTTTTAATACATTTGCTCTCATATTCTATCCTTACTTCTTAGATGTCTTACCAGCTTTGCGGATAATACGCTCATCTGAATATTTAACACCTTTTCCTTTGTAAGGCTCAGGTGGTCTAAATTCACGAATTTGAGCAGCAACTTGACCTACCACTTGTTTATCACTACCTTTGATAATAACATTGTTTTTATCAACAGTAATTTCTATGCCTTCTGGAATAGCATAGTTGATAGGATGAGAAAAACCTAAAGCAAGTTCAAGAACTTTACCTTTTAACGCAGCTTTATAACCAACACCGTTGATTTCTAAAGTTTTGCTAAAACCATCAGTTAAACCGATGATGATGTTTTGAGCTAAAGCTCTATAAGTTCCCCAATAAGCTCTACTTTGTCTATCTTCACCTTTAGGAGAGAAAAGAATTTGTCCTTCTTTAATCTCAACATTAACATTTGCTTTTGTATCAAGCTCTTTTGCTAAATTTCCTTTTTTGAATTTTAGCAAGTTACCTTCTAATTTTACTTCTACTCCACTTGGAATAGCAACTGGTTGTTTACCTATACGAGACATTCATTTTTCCTTTTTACTTGTCTACGATATGACTACTTTATAAGAATGGATACCGAATACCATAAAAAGTAGAAACTCTTACCAAATAGTACATAAAACTTCGCCACCAACGCCTGCTTTGTAAGCTTCGTCGTTAGCTAAAACACCTTTTGAAGTGCTTACTACGATAGTACCATAACCGTTTTTAAATCTTTTGATCTCATCTTTGCCTTTATAAACACGACGACCAGGTTTAGAAATACGCTTAACTTCGTTAATTACGCTTTTACCTTTTTCATCATATTTTAAAACTACATTGATGAATTTCTTTTTATCCTCTTCAATAACATTAAAGCTTTCAATATAGCCTTTAGCTTGGAAAATTCCAAGTAAAGCTTCGATAACTTTAGAATGCAAAAGTTGAGTAGTTTCTAATCTTCTCATCCCTGCATTTCTAATTCTTGTTAGTGAATCTGAAATTAAATCATTTATCATGGTTCTTTCCTCTTACCAACTTGCTTTTTTAAGACCAGGAATTAAACCTTCATTTGCCATTTTTCTTAAGCAAACTCTACAAATCCCAAAATCTCTATAAACTGAATGTGGTCTTCCACAAATTTGGCATCTAGTATACCCTCTAACGCTAAATTTAGGTTTGCGGGCAGCTTTTGCAATCATTGATTTTTTAGCCATATTACTTTCCTTTTGCAAATGGCACGCCAAATAATTCTAATAATTTTTGTGCCTCTTTATCTGATTTTGCTGTTGTAACGATAGAAATGTTCATACCATGAGTTCTTAAGATTTTATCATATTCAACTTCTGGGAACATTAACTGCTCATCTAAACCAAAGTTATAGTTTCCTCTTCCATCAAAACCATCTCTTGGAAGACCTCTAAAGTCTTTAACACGAGGAAGAGCTATAGTAATAAGCTTATCTAAGAAAGCATACATATTGTCTTTTCTTAATGTTACCATTACACCTACTGGGAAGCCTTCTCTCACTTTAAAACCAGCAACTGATTTTTTAGCTTTTGTGATAACTGCTTTTTGTCCAGCGATCAATGAAATAGTATCTGCAACATTTTGTAATACTTTTTGATCTTTTGCTAATTCCCCAGCACCTACGCTGATTACAACTTTTTCAATAAAAGGAATAAGCATAGGATTTTTGATATCAAATTCTTTTACTAAAGCAGGTTTGATATTTTGAGTATATTTTTCTTTCAATCTCATCATCTTATTCTCCTGCCTTTGCTACATTTGAAATATCCATTGGCATTTCTTTGTTGATAAAACCGCCATTTGGATTTTTATCACTTGGCTTAACAGCTTTTTTAGCTATTTTACAACCCTCAACAATTACTTTATTTGTTTTAGGGAATACTGCTAAAACTTTACCTGTTTTGCCTTTGTCATCACCTGCGATAACTTTTACCATATCATTCTTTTTAATTTTTAATTTCATTACAACACCTCCGGTGCTAGTGAAACAATTTTCATAAAGCCACCATATCTTACTTCACGACCTACTGGTCCAAAAATACGTGTTCCGATAGGCTCTCTTTTAGCATCAAGAATAACTGCTGCATTTTCATCAAAACGAATTAAAGAACCATTATCTCTATGAATTTCTTTTTTAGTTCTAACAATAACTGCTTTTACTACTTGACCTTTTTTAACTTTACCATTTGGTAGAGCTTTTTTTACAGATGCAACGATTACATCACCAACAGTAGCGTATCTTCTTTTACTACCACCTAAAACCTTAATACACATTAATTCTTTTGCACCGCTATTATCAGCAACTGCAAGCCTAGTAAAACTTTGAATCATTACTCAACTCCTGCTGATACTATAGTTTTTAAGCGAAATGATTTTCTCTTAGAAAGTGGTCTACATTCAATAGCAACTACAGTATTTCCCACTTTAAGTTCATTTCTTTCATCATGAATTAAATATTTTTTAAAGCGTTTTACGATTTTTCTGTATTTTGGGTGAACCACTTTTCTTTCAACCAAAATTGTTGCTGTTTTATCTCCAGCAATTTGAACAACAACGCCTTGAATTTCTCTTTTAAATGCCATTTTCTATCCTTATTTTAAAGCGCTAATTGCAGTATTGATTCTAGCGATGTCTTTTTTAACTTCGCTAATCTCTTTAGGATTAGTTAGCTGCATTGTTTTTAGCTTTTGTCTTAAAGTAAATAAAAGCACCTTTTTTTCTTTTAGCATTGTTGCAAGCTCACCTGCTGTTTTATCTTTAATCTCAGTATATTTCATTTTGGCTCTCTCTTGTAACAAACTTAGTTTTAAATGGCAATTTGTGCATCGCTAAAGTTAAAGCTTGTCTTGCCATTTCTTCATTAACCCCTGCCATTTCATAAATGATACGACCTGGTTTAATGTTCATTACCCATTCCTCAACTGCACCTTTACCTTTACCCATACGAGTTTCTAAAGGTTTTTTAGTTAGAGGTTTATCTGGGAAAACTCTAATCCAAGTTTTACCTTGTCTTTTTACAAAACGAGTTAAAGCAATACGAGCTGCTTCGATTTGGCGTGAATTGATACGGCCAGCTTCAGTTGCTTTTAGGGCAAAATCACCAAAAGTAAATTCAGTCCCTCTGTTGGCATAACCTCTGTTACGCCCTTTCATCATTTTACGATATTTTGTTCTTTTTGGCATTAACATGATTATTTACCTCTTCTTGCTCTTCTAGTTTTTTTAGCTGGAGCGTTTTCTTCGGTTTTTTCAGGTTGAACACCCTTTTGTAAAACTTCACCTTTGAAGATCCACACTTTGATACCTATATTTCCATAAGTAGTATGTGCTTCTGCAAAACCGTAATCAATTTTTGCTCTTAAAGTGTGAAGTGGAACACGACCTTCTAAGTACCATTCAGTTCTTGCCATTTCAGCACCACCTAAACGGCCTGAAACTGAAACTTTAATCCCTTTAGCACCTGCTTTTTGCGCTCCTTGAATTACTTTTTTCATTGCTCTTCTAAAAGCAATTCTTTTTTCAAGTTGAGTAGCGACACTTTCAGCTGCAAGCTGAGCTGAAGCACCTGCTTTTCTTTCTTCTTTGATATTGATATTAACTTCTTTTTTGATTAAATCTTGAAGTTCTTTTCTTAAAATATCAACATCACTACCTTTTTTACCAATAATAATCCCTGGTCTTGCAGCTACAACAGTTACTCTTAATTTTTTCGCTGTTCTTTCTACAAGAATTTGGCTAATTCCTGCATAATAAAGTTTTCTTTTTAAAAAAGTTCTGATTTTATAATCTTCACCAATATTTTCTGCTAAATTAGCTTTTGTAGGAAACCATCTTGATTCCCAATTTCTATTAATTCCTAGTCTTAAACCAATCGGATTTACTTTTTGTCCCATATTAGCTTTCCTTTTTCACTGATGCTTTTTTAGCTTTTGTAGTTTTTTCAGCACTTGCTTCTACTTTACTAACTTCTACCAAAATGTGTGAAGTTGGCTTTCTAATACGACTAGCACTTCCTCTAGCTCTTGGTCTAAATCTTTTTAAAACCGCACCAGCATCAACACGACAACTTGAAACAATAACTTCATTTGCTTCAAATCCGCCATTTGCTACAGCACTTGAAATAGCATTTGCTATAAATTTAGCACCTTTATTTGGCATAAATTTCAAACTAGCTAATGCAAGCTCTGCATTCATACCTTGAACTTCTCTAGCAATCAATCTCGCTTTAGTTGGAGATAATCTTATGAATTTAATTAACGCTCTACTCATAAATCTCCCTTACTTACCTATTTTTTTCTGAACAGAGCCTTTGTGACCCTTAAATGTTCTAGTCGGTGCAAATTCACCTAATTTGTAACCGATATGATTTTCAGTAACATATACTGGGATAAAGCTTTTTCCATTATGAACATTAAAAGTTAAACCTATCATATCAGGTATAATAGTGCTGCGTCTTGACCAAGTTTTAATTGGCTTACCATCGTTAGCTTTTTTAGCAGCGATGACTTTTTTCATTACATGGTCATCAACAAAAGGACCTTTTTTTAGTGACCTAGCCATCTTACTTTCCTTTTCTTCTTGAAATTATTAGCTTATCGCTAGCTTTTTTACGGCGAGTTTTAGCACCTTTAGTTGGTTTACCCCATGGAGTAACTGGATGACGGCCTGAATTTTTCTTACCTTCACCCCCACCGTGCGGGTGATCAACTGGGTTCATCGCAGAACCTCTTGTTTGAGGACGAATACCTCTATGGCGATTTCTTCCTGCTTTACCAATAGTCACGTTTGACCATTCTTCATTACCAACTTCACCAATACTTGCCATACATTCAGCTAAAACTTGTCTCATTTCACCACTTGCAAGTCTTAAGATAACGTATTTTTCTTCTTTACCCATTAATTGAGCATAAGCACCTGCTGAACGGATCATTTGACCGCCTTTGCCTGGTTTTAACTCGATATTGTGTACGATAGTACCCACTGGGATGTTTCTTAATTTCATTGCATTACCTGGTTTAATGTCAAGTCCGCTTTCAGCAGCACAAACAACATCACCAACACCTAAACCTTTTGGTTGTAAGATGTATCTTTTTTCACCATCTCTATAAGAGATTAATGCAATACGACAATTTCTGTATGGATCATACTCGATTGCTTCAACTTTACCTTCAATACCAAATTTTCTTCTTTTAAAATCTATAATTCTGTAAAGTTTTTTAGCACCTGCTTCTTTATGACGGCTTGTGATTCTACCATTATTGTTACGACCTGCATGAGCTGGAAGTTTTACAAGTAATGAACGTACACTAGCTTTTGCTGTGATATCATCAGAGCTTACACCTGTGATATATCTTCTACTTGGAGTATATGGTTTATAAGTTTTAATTGCCATCTTATGCCTCCGAACTTTCTAAGCTCACACCTTCTGGTAGCTTAACATAGAATTTTTTAAAGCTATTTCTTTGACCTTCACGACCTCTAAAACGCTTTATTTTTCCATCCATTTTTAAAGAATTAATTCTTACTGGAGTTACACCAAAATATTCTTTTAAAACTTCTTTTAGACCATTTTTAGTCATTTTTGGAGAAGTTTGAATAACTACAACACCTTGCTCTTGAAGGTTTAAGCTTTTTTCAGTGTAAAGTATTGTTTTTATATCAGTAATATCTGCCATTTTAACCCTCTTTTACGATAGATTCAAGCGCTGCTTTTTCAATGATAACAGCATTAAATACAGATACTAAATAAGCATTTACTTCGCTAATATCAACTACATAGCAATTTGCTAAGTTTCTAAAAGCAAGAAGTGTTTTTTCATCTAGTAAATCTTTTACAATTAAAGCATCTTTTAAGCCAAGCTTTTTAATAACTGCATTTGCATCTTTTGTTTTACCGCTTTCAATGCTTAAACTATCTACTGAGAATAATGCATTGTTTTGTGCTTTATCAGCCAATGCTCTTTCAAGCGCTAAGCGTTTTTGTTTTTTATTAACTTTTTGGAAATAATTACGATTGTTTGTAGGACCAAATGCTACAGCACCACCAACCCAAACATTCGTTCTTGTTGAACCTGCTCTTGCACCACCACGACCTTTTTGTCTCCATGGTTTTTTACCACCACCGCTTACATCGCTTCTACCTTTAGTATGAGCTGTGTTTGCTCTAAGGCTAGCAAGATAAGATTTTACATATAAATAAAGGTTGTGAGGATTAACTTCTGCATATTTTGCTGGAAGATCGAGTTCACTAGCTTTTTCAAATTTATCATTTAAAACAGTTACTTTGCTCATTTTGCAATCCTTATTTTACCCATAGCACCATTAAATCCTGGTACTGCACCTTTTACTACTAAGATGCCATTTTCTTCATCAAATGAAACTACTTCATTTTTAACAGTAACTTTTACATTACCATAATGACCTGCCATTTTCATACCTGGTTGAACACGACCTGGCCATTCGCGGTTACCGATTGATCCGTGACGTCTGTGAAATCTTGAACCGTGACTTGCAGGACCTCCGGCAAATCCGTGTCTTTTAACAACCCCACTATAACCTCTACCTTTAGAATTAAAGCTTACTTTTAAAATAGAAGCTTCTTTTAAAGGATTAAGATCAATATCGCCTGCTTCTGTGTTTGCTACTTCTAAAGAAGCAAATCTATTATATTCAGCTGAAAGATTGTATTTTTTTTGCTGACCTGCAATGCATTTATTATTTGCTTTGCCTTTTACATAAGCAACCAAAGCTTTTCCATTTTCTACTTCACATACTTTAGTTTGAACAAGTTTAAGTAAGGTTACAGGAATGCTTGGCGTGCTGATTGTTCTACTCATACCAATTTTTTCTACAATGTATTCCATATTCTATCCTTATTTACCCATAGCTCTTACTTCAACATTGACCTCTGGAGCCAAGTCAAGCTTAGTGAGTGAATCTACTGTATCTGGAGTAGCTGCTACAATATCAAGCATACGAGCATGAATTCTCATCTCAAATTGTTCGCGTGAATCTTTATTGATGTGTGGAGATTTCAAAACTGTGTATCTTTTAATTTTTGTAGGCATTGGTACTGGACCTCTGATGTCAGCACCTGTTCTTTTAACAGCTTCTACAATTGCTGCAACTGTGCGATCTAGAACTCTGTGGTCATAAGCTTTTAGCTTAAGCCTGATTCTTTCCATATTTTTTCCTTTGTAAAGAACTCGTTAGACCCATAAGAATCTAACCACCATATAAAATGATGTTGAGATTATATAAAAAGAGCCTTTGCTATGTCAAGAAATTTATACATTTTTTTTAATTATTTTCCTTTTAAAAAGGATAAAAATTAAATTTTATAAAAATTTATAAGATTTTTTATACATTAAGAAAATCTAAGAAAAGATATAGTATGATTTCAAAATCTAAAGGGGCATTAGCTCAGCTGGGAGAGCACAACGCTGGCAGCGTTGGGGTCAGCGGTTCGAACCCGCTATGCTCCACCATTTAGTATAAAGAAATCTATGAAATCGCTACAATTTTTTTATGATAATTACCCAAAATTTCAAAAATTTGATGAAAGAAAAATTCAAATCCAAACCCATAAAAACATCATCATAAAAGGTGGTTTTGCAAGTGGCAAGAAAAATTTGATCTTAAATTTTTTATCTTTGTATAAAGCAGAAAATATACTTTTTATTGATTGTGATGATTTGAAATTTCAAGCAAGTGCTTTAGTAAATTTAAATTCGTTTTTAACTTATAATCCACAAATTAAATTTCTAGCTTTGTGTAATTTTGCTCACGATTTTGACTTTACTAGTTTAAAACATCTTAATTTGCAAATTATACTTAGCGTGTGTGATAGTAATTTCCATTTAGATTATTTTGAAGAACTTCATTTAGATTATTTAGACTTTGAAGAATTTTTAAGCTTAAATAAAAAATACACTGACACCAAAACTATGGTAAGTTATTTTTTACATACAGGACGCAATGTAATTTTAAACCATAATTCTAATACAAACTCATCATACCTAAAAAGCTTTTATACTCCATTAGAACTAACTATACTCAAGCAAATTGCCTTAGAACTTGGGAGCGAATTTAGCGTTAATGAATTGTTAAAAACTTTAAAAAACACCATAAAAATTTCCAAAGATACTTTATATAAAAGCATAGAAAAACTAGAATCAAACTACACTTTGTATTTTGTTAAAAATCTTGAAAAGAATTTAAAAAAAGTATATTTTTGGGACTTTTCGCTAAAAAATTCTCTAAGTATACAAAAAGACTTTGGTGCTTTGTTTGAAAATTTGATTTTAAGCGAGTTATTTAAATTCAAGCAAGAAATTTTTTATACTAAGCATTTTGATTTTTACTTACCAAGTTTTAAAAATGCATTTTTATGCTCGCCCTTTAAAGATAAAGATTTACTTAGTTTAAAAGTCAAAAAAATCCTTAGCAAAAACCAGCTCGCACTTTCAACTATTTATATCATCACGCTTTCACAAAGAGATGAGTTTTTCATTGAAGGGGTGCGCGTGATGATTTTACCTTTTGATGAGTGGGCTTTAGGTAATTAATCTAACTCATCAAGATTATGTTGTTCTATAATAGAAACAATAAGCTTAGTATAATTACTTTTAATTTCTGAATATTTTTCTAAATGACTTGCTGCTTCTTTACCATCAAGTTTTTTATTTTCACTTATAATATTCCACCGCCAAGCCCTGAATTCTTTATAAGCATCGTGGCGATTTAAATTAAGCAAATACGAATCCACACTTTCTTGCAAGCTATCAAATATACGAATTTTATGCGTTTTACCTTCACCTCTTTCTTTTGGAATCAAACCTTTTTCACCCCAAGTCCATTCTCCAAATAAATTATTTGCTTCTTTAGCAAAACGGCTTGTGCCGGTTGCACTTTCAATAATAGCTTGAGCTATAGCTAAAGATTTTGGCACTTTTTGAATACGCATTTGGTATTCTTTATGATCGTATAAATTTTTAACGCGATATTTTTCTTTTAAAGACCATAGTTTTTGCACAGCATTAGAATTTAACTTTCTAAAATTGTTCTTTAAAGCTTCCTTAAAAAAAATATCTATAAATTCTTTTTCTTTTTCTATTTCTTTAAAAGAAACATCTAGTAAAGCATTGATTTTTTTTATAAAAACCTCACGCTTTTCTTTTATACTTAAAGCATAATAATGCTCATCAAAACCTGCTATAAATTCAGCTTTTAAAAATAAAACACTACTAAGTAAAATTATAATCAGCTTCAAAACAGCACTTCACCTTTCCTCTAAAAAATATTTGATCCTCTTCTAATCTAAAATGCAAGCTTTCATTGCTTTTTGGCTTTACCAAAATATCATCTTTTACTTTTTGATTTAAATACGCTAAGTAAAAACAAGCTCCCATGCCCGTACCACAAGCTAAAGTCTCATCTTCCACACCACGCTCATAAGTTCTAACTCTTATAAACTCATCATCTTCCACTTTAGCAAAATTAACATTTGCATTATATTTTTTACGCACTTCTTTGCATAAATTGACATCAAATTCATTTAAATCATCAACAAAGGTTACTATATGTGGAACTCCAGTATTACAGCCTTGCCAAATTCTACCCTTATATTCAAAGGCTTCTTTGATATCCTTTACCCCACTAAGCTTGATTTCAACCATATCATCATCAACAAAAGATTTTATAAGTCCTGCACCGGTTAAGAAATTTAAATATTGAGATTTTTTTAAATAATGGTGGGCAAAATGTGCTGCTGCACGCGAGCCATTACCACACATATTTGCTTTACTCCCATCACAATTATAAAATTCCCATTCAAAATCATATCTATCATGAGGCACTACCACTATAAGTCCATCAGCGCCTATGCCCTCATAACGATTGCAAAGAATTCTAGCTAATTCACTGCGATCTTTCTTTTCGCTATCTGCAAACACCACAAAATCATTCCCGCTAGCACAGTACTTATAAAATTTCATTTTTCAACCTTTAAAGTGTGTTTTAAAAAATTTAGCACATTTTTCTCAAAATTTTCATAACCTGAAGTATTTTTTATCACAAAATCTGCTTTTTTTAGTTTTTCTTCTATATCAAGTTGTAAATTAATTCTTTTTAAAGCTTCATTTTCATCTAAATTATCTCTTTGCATTAGTCTTTGAAGTAAAAGTTCTTTTGGAGTATAAATCAATATACTTTTTCCTAAATTTTGATAGTGATTGTTTTCAAAAAATAAAGGCAGTTCTATAAAAAAAGCCTTGTTGTTTTTATCTAAAATTTGAGCTTTTTGTAAAATTTCTTCTTTGATTTTAGGATGTAAAAAATCTTCTAACTTTTTTTTGGCATTTAAGTCATTAAATACAATAGCACCAAGTTTTTTTCTATCTATTTTTCCTGCTATGATCAAATCATCATTATTAAAAAGCTTAGCTATAGAATTTGCATTTTCATTTAAAAGCTCATGAGCTATCACATCTGCGCTTAAAGTATCAAAACCCAAATTTTGAACTATTTTTATAAAGCTTGACTTTCCACCTGCTATACTTGAAGTTACAAAATAAGCATTTTGCATAATTTAGCCTTAAAACATTTTTAGTTAAAATACCTTTTAAATTCTTAAAGGAAGATAAATGAATATAAGCTATGAAGATGCGGGCGTAAGTATAGATAATGGCAATGCTTTTGTAGAAGCAATCAAGCCTTTAGTAAAAGAAACTTTTAATGAAAACGTTTTAGGTGGTATAGGCTCTTTTTCTGGTGCTTTTGCTATGCCAAGTGGTTTTAAAAATCCTGTTATGTTAGCAGCTACAGATGGAGTGGGTACGAAGTTACGCCTTGCTATTGATAGTCAAAAATTTGACACAATAGGTGAGGACTTAGTAGCAATGTGCGTGAATGATTTAATTTGTAATTTTGCTACACCTTTGTTTTTTTTAGACTATTATGCAACTGCAAAACTAGATGTAGAAGTAGCTAAAAAGGTTGTAGCAGGGATTGCTAATGGTTGTAAAAAAGCAAATTGTGCCTTAATAGGTGGAGAAACTGCTGAAATGCCTGGCATGTATCATAGCAATGACTTTGACTTAGCAGGTTTTTCAGTAGGTATGGCTGAAAAAGACGAGATCGATAGAAGAAATTTTGTAAAAAATGGAGATATTTTACTAGCTTTGCCTAGTAGTGGGCTTCATTCTAATGGATATTCTTTAGCTAGAAAAGTATTATTTGAAGCACAAAAACTTAAGTTTGATGATAAACTAGAGGGTAAAAATTTAATCGATATCTTACTTGAGCCTACAAGAATTTACGTAAAAGACTTTTTAAAATTAAAACCTTTCATTAATGCACTAGCTCATATAACAGGCGGTGGTTTGGTAGAGAATTTACCTAGAGTTTTCCCAAGAGGAATAGGTGCTATCATCAGAAAACATCATCTCAAAACTCCTGAAATTTTTTACCAAATAGGCCAAAGTGTAGAAGAGGCTGAAATGTATAGAAGCTTTAATATGGGTGTAGGTTTAGTTATGGTAGTAGATCCATCTAATGTAGGAAAAGTTTTAGAAAGCTCAGACGCTTATGTAATAGGCGAAGTTGTGCTAAATGAGGGAGTGGTGTTGGAGTAAAATCTCTTAGAAACCTAAGAGATTTTATTTTTAGTTTAGTGGATGAAGTTCGTTTGCATAAAAGCTTACTGAGTTCATACCTTCTTTGATAGCCCATTCATAAGCTTTTGCTACAAATTCCCAGTTAATATGTGCGTAGAATTTTTCTAAATACGCAGGACGTGCATTACGGTGATCTACATAGTAAGCATGCTCCCATACATCAACTACTAAAAGTGGAATTTTACCTTCGGTGATAGGTGTAGCAGCATTACTTGTGCCAACTAGCTCTAATTTTTGATTTTGAGTGTTATAAACTAGCCAAAACCAACCAGAACCAAACACTCCGGTAGCGCCTTTGATAAACTCTTCTTTTAGATTTTCCATAGAACCAAAGTCTTTTTCAACCGCTGCTTTAAACTCATCACTTAAAGAACAGCCACAGCCACAGCATGTTTTTGGCTTAATGCAATCAAAATAAAAATCATGGTTATACACTTGAGCAGCGTTGTTAAAAATTCCACCATTTGAGTTTTGTATGATATAAACTAAATCTTTTCCTGCAAATTCAGTATCTTTAATAAGATTGTTTAGGTTATTTACATAAGTTTGGTGGTGTTTGCCATGATGAAATGCGAAAGTTTCTGCGCTTAAAAAATCTCCAAAAGCGTCTGCTTCATAAGGTAATTTTCTTAATTCAAACATATTGTTCTCCTTTTTAAATTTTATAACATTCTAACATAGTTAAATTAAAAAAGACTAAACAACTCTTTATTTTTCAAAAAGTATTACTTTTCCTTGCTCTAAGCTTTTTGCTACATCAATAATGCGTTGGTTTTTACTACCTTTAAATTTTAAAGATAAGTCTTTTTGCTCTAAAATAAACTTACCGTCTATTAAAACATCAGCCAAAACGAGCAATTCTTTCATAGCTTGTTCTTGCAATAGCTCTTCATAAGTAAAACCTGTATATATGGTAAGATCAAGTCCTAAAGCCTTGATACGCTTTGCTAGAATGCTTAAATTTTTTGCCTGCATAAAAGGCTCCCCGCCACTAAAAGTAACACCTTGAAGTAAAGGGTTTTTGCAAATTTCATCATACAAACTTGCTAAATCTTGCAAATATCCTTTGTTAAAATCATGCGTTTGTGGATTATGACAGTCTTTGCAATGATGAGGGCAACCTTGAGTAAAAATCACATAACGCAATCCATAGCCATCGACTATGGATTCTTTTATAACACCAGCTAATCTAAGAAAAATCGTGTTTAATTCTTGCATGAACTTCGGCTTTTTTAGCATCATTAAAACGATCGAGTGTTCCTACTAAATAGCCCGTGATTCTTCTTATGCGTTCAAATTTAATACCATCTTCTTTTCTATGGCATTTTGGACAAAACTCATCTATCACGCCACTATAACCACACACCGGATCCCTATCTAGCGGAAAATTAATCGAGCCATAACCTATATTGCTTTCTTTCATACATTTTATAATGCGCTCAAAACTTTCTAAATTCTTACTCACATCGCCGTTTAATTCTACATAAGTAATATGCCCGCCATTATTTAGCTCATGATATGGGGCTTCTATTTGAATTTTTTCATATATGCTAATAGGAAAATCTACAGGAATATGAAAAGAATTAGTATAAAAATCTTTATCGGTTATGCCTTTTAAAATGCCGTATTTTTTTTGATCTAACTTTAAAAATCTTCCACTTAAACCTTCAGCTGGAGTAGCTATGAGTGAAAAATTCAGTTTGTCTTTGAGTGCTTTTTCATCGACAAATTCACGCATAAAACGCACGATTTGCAAGCCAAGCTCTCTTGCTTCTTGGCTTTGTCCATGATGAGAACCTATCAAAGCTATTAAACTCTCACAAAGCCCTATATAACCTATAGCCAAAGTCCCATGTGCGATAACTTTCTCTACACTATCATTTTCTTTTAAAGTATCTGAATCTATCCAAATTCCCTCGCCCATTAAAAATGGGAAATTTTTAACCTTTTTTAGACTTTGAATTTTATATCTATGAAGTAATTGCTCATACACAAGTTCTAATTTTTCTTTTAAAAGTGAGTAAAAAAGCTCTAAATTTCCTTTGGCTTCTATGGCTAAACGCACAAGGTTTATACTTGTAAAGCTTAAATTTCCCCTGCCACTTGTGATTTCTTTACTCTCATCATAAACATTTGCCATAACCCTAGTTCTACAACCCATATAAGCTACTTCGCTGTTATAATCACCCTTTTTATAGTATTTTGCGTTAAAACTTGCATCTAAAAAGCTAAAATTTGGAAAAAGTCTTTTAGAAGCACATTCTATGGCAAGCTTAAAAAGCTTATAGTTTGGGTCTGTTTCATTATAGTTAATACCTTCTTTTACTTTAAAAATTTGCACAGGGAAAATTGGTGTTTCGCCATTTCCTAAGCCTTTCATCGTGGCTTTGAGTAAATTTTCTATCACCATTTGCCCTTCAAAAGAAGTATCGGTGCCATAATTTAGCGTGCTAAAAGGTACTTGAGCACCTGCTCTTGAGTTCATAGTATTAAGATTATGTATTAAAGCTTCCATAGCTTGAAAAGTCGCATCTTGGGTTTGTTTTAATGCTCTTTTATAAGCATAAGCATTTGCTTGTTTTAAAAAATTCTCATCGCTATTTAACTCAAGCCTTAAAAGCTCTTTAAAGCATTCTTTTTCGCTTGAAACTTGAAAATTAGCATTTTCAAAGCATTGCTCATCTAAGTTTTGTTCTAATTTTATTTCAAAAAAAGCATTTATAGCTTTTTTATACTCTTTTTGAAAAGTCTTTGCTACACCTTTTGCCATAGCAAAATCAAAATTGGGTATAGACTGACCTCCATGCATTTCATTTTGATTAGCTTGCAAGGCAATGCAAGCTAAAGAAGCATAAGATCTGATATCATTTGGTTCACGCAAACTTCCATGCCCTGTACTAAAACCCTTTTCAAAAAGCTTTAACAAATCTATTTGACAACAAGTTTGTGTTAGCATATAAAAGTCTTTATCGTGTATATGTATATCGCCATTTTTATGTGCATTTGCGATATGCTTTGGCAAAATACACTCATCTACATAGTATTTTGCGCCTTCTGAACCATATTTTAACATCATACCCATAGCGCTATCTGAATTAATATTAGCATTTTCTCTTTTTAAATCAGCTTCTTTAGAATCTTTGAAAGTTAAATCATCATACAAACTAAGTAAATCATAACTACCATTGCGAATTTGTGTTCTTTTTTGGCGGTATAAAATATAAGATTTTGCGGTATTGACTAAGGCATTTTTGATTAAAACTTCTTCGACTTTATCTTGAATTTGCTCTACTTGCGTGTGTTTTTCATCAAGTAAAGCCACAACCTCATCACAAAGCTTATCTAAAAAATCTTTATTTAATTTTTCATCTGTGGAGTTTATATTAGCTTTAAAAATAGCATTTTTGATTTTAAAAACATCAAATGCAACTTGGCTCTTATCTCTTTTTATAATAAATTTTATTTTCATAGAAATTTTCCTAAAAAATAATCTCTAAATACTGAAAAACAGCACTTTGAAAAGATAAGTTTAGTACAAAAAGTTGATGGAAAACTTAAAAAGATAAAAGAAAAATTCACACAAAAAATGTGTGAATTTTGTTTATTCTAGCTCTATACCTTTTACGGTATAAATTTTATCAAGACCACGATTTCCAAACATTTTTTGGGTATTGCAATCTTTTTGGATGTTCCATTCATCTAACTCGTGGTGAAAATTTTTACAATTATGGAAAAGATATGCCATGGTTATTACATTTTGCACATCCCAATTTGCCACGCTATGCTCATACGCATGACAGTTTTCAAAGCAATGCGCCATTCTGGTTGCATTTGAAGTTTTCCAGTGCAATAAAGAATGGTTAAAACTAACACAATTGAAAAACATATAAGACATATCTTTTAGACTTTGTGTATTCCATTTTGATAAATCTTGATTGAAATTTTTACAATTAAAAAACATACTTGCCATATTTTCAACATTAGAAACATTCCAACGCGACAAATCTGCATTAAAATTTTCACAACAATAAAACATATAAGACATATCTTTGGCATTTGAAACATCCCAACGTTCAATACCTAAAAAATCTAATCTTTTAGAATAATAAAACACATAAGAAAAATCATCAATCAAAGATACATCAATATCTCTTAAAGAAATTCTTTCATTGTGCACCAAATTCATTAACTCGTTTTTGTTTTTAGGTCTATACATTTTATCCTCCTTTTTTGTACATTTTAAAAAACAATTGTGAAGTCAATGTAAATTTAAAAATAATTAATAAAAATTTTAAAAAATTTAATAGTAATTAATTTAAAATTAACTTAATTTAAATAAAAGAAATT
>NZ_NFOE01000052.1 GCF_002179635.1 Campylobacter jejuni
AAAATCTTATAACATGTCCATCGGGATATTACAAGCCATATCCTTCATTGTCATATTTTTTAGTTTATCCTGATAATGAATTATCCATTATTTCTCCTTTAAATTTAAGATACAATTTCATTATACAATAAAATAAAAATATTATAATGATTTTTAATTCTTCTTTTAGAAAAGTAATAAAATATATTAAAAATACAAATGCTAATTTAATTTTATGGCGACCCCTAGAGGATTTGAACCTCTGTTATCACACAGAGAGAGTGACGTCCTGAGCCACTAGACGAAAGGGTCAATAAGTGGTGTCCCGTGTTGGATTCGAACCAACGGCCCCCTCCTTAAAAGGGAGATGCTCTACCGGCTGAGCTAACGAGACAATGGCGCGGCGGACGGGGCTCGAACCCGCGACCTCCGGCGTGACAGGCCGATATTCTAACCAGCTGAACTACCGCCGCACCTAAAACAATAAAAGAATGGTGGTCACTATAAGACTCGAACTTATGACATCCACCTTGTAAGGGTGGCGCTCTACCAACTGAGCTAAGCGACCATTAAAGATTTTTAGTGGTGTCCCGTGTTGGATTCGAACCAACGGCCCCCTCCTTAAAAGGGAGATGCTCTACCGGCTGAGCTAACGAGACAATCAAAAAATGAAATTATGCCAAAAGAATATTCTTTTGTCAAGATATAATACAAAATTTTGAGCATATTTTTAATATGCTCAAAATTTAGGCTAAATCTAAAGAGACTTTTCCGTTTTTAATTTCCGCAACCTTAACTTTAATTTCATTACCTACTTCTAACTTTTCTTTAATCTTAGAATTATGCAATAAACCATCCACGCCATCTTTAAGTTCTACAAAAACTCCAAATTCTACAACTTTTTGAACTTTTCCTATAAATTCTTCTCCGATATCAAATTTAGGCATTTCTTTTCTATCGCGTTTTTTATTAGAGCCTTTGGAATGGAGCAAATTTAATATATATTCTTTGCTTTGAGAAATCAAATCATGATTAACTCCTGCTATTTTAACTTCACCTTTATCTCTATCTAAGTCAATATTAACTTCAAATTTTTCGATGATTTCTTTTATAGTTTTACCACCTTGACCTATGATATCAGGGATTTTGTTCGGATCTACATTAAAGATCTCAATCTTTGGCAAAATAGCTTCATTAACAATGATGTTTCTATCAGCTTCTTCCATTAGTTTTAAAATATGTTCTCTAGCTTCTTTTGCTTGATATAAAGCTTCTTTTAAAACCTGTTGCTCTATACCACCAAGTTTTATATCCATCTGCAAAGCGGTGATTCCTTCATAACTTCCTGCCACTTTAAAATCCATATCTCCATCGTGATCCTCAAGCCCCATAATATCTGTTAAAATAGCATATTTTTCATCTTCAAAAACAAGCCCCATTGCCACACCTGCTACTAGTTTTTCACTTTTTATTCCTGCAGCTCTTAAAGCCAAAGCACCACCACAAACAGTAGCCATAGAACTAGAACCATTGCTTTCTAAAATTTCAGATACCAAACGAATGGTATGAGCATAATCTATATCTACGCTAGGATGTAAAGCTCGTTTTGCTAAATTTCCATGCCCTAGTTCTCTTCTACCAGGAGCTTTTATAGGGCTAGCTTCACCTACAGAAAAACCTGGAAAATTATAATTAACCATAAATTTTTCACAAATTGGATTTTTTTCTGTTAGCAAATCTGACATTTGAGCATCATTATCATTTCCTAAAGTTGCAACAACTAAAGCTTGGGTTTGTCCTCTAGTAAAAAGACAAGATCCATGAGCGTTTGGTAAAATATTTGTTTCTATGTCTATTTTCCTAACATCTTTCAAACCTCTACCATCTGCTCGTTTATTTTCATTAATAATTTGACTTCTAATAAGTTCTCTTTTACATACATGCAAAGCTTTTTCAATATCTTCAAATTTCCATTCATTTTCAATAGCTATTGCTTCGCTTTCAATTTCTTTTGCAATTTGCAAAATTTCACTCGCTCTTTCACTTTTTGCCATTTGATTAATAGCAATTTTAAGTTTTGTTATATAAGTATTTTTTATATAATCAATAATTTGAGCATTATCTAGCTCTATTTTAAACTCAAGTTTGGAATTTTTTCTATAAGCAGCAAATGTTTTTTCATATTCATTGGAGCCACGTAAAATTGCATTACATGCAAAATCTAAAGCTTTTAAAGTATCATCTTCGCTTAACTCATTCATACAATGTTTATTGTTTTGATTATTTGCCAAAGCTCTCATTTCTATCATTAAAAGCTCATCTTTCACACCTGCTACATAAAGATCTAGGGTGCTATTTTTTAGCTCACTGTTGCTTGGATTTAAAACAAATTCATTATTTATACGGCCTATTCTTACACCACAAACTGGCGCTTTAATAGGAATATCACTTAAATATAAAGCAACACTTGCAGCATTTAAGCTCATTACTTGTAAATCTACTTCAGGATCAGCAGAAAGAACCATAACTACAATTTGGGTTGGATAAGCATAGCCTTTTGGAAAAAGAGGTCTTAAGCTTCTATCTATAATCCTTGCACTTAAAGTTTCATTATCACCTGGTTTAGTTTCTCTTTTTACATAGCCACCTGGAATTTTACCTGCTGCATAAGCTTTTTCTATATATTGCACCGTAAGAGGTAAAAAATCCTCTTCTACCATTTTTTCTTCTCTTGCTACAGTTGCTAAAACTACTGCATTTTTTTCTTGCATTAAAACTGCACCTGCGGCTTGTTTTGCTACCTTATCGGTATCAAATATTTCAATATGATTATTGATATTTATTTCATGTCGCATGATTTTTCCTTTAAATTTTTATCATAGACAAAACCAAATAAGCTTTTTAAATTTTAAAAATTAAAACTTAAAAAGCCTGTTTTTATTTTGCCTATAAATTTATATCTAAACAACAAATTGTTTAGATATAAATTTACTTTTTTAAAGGAAGATAATATTTACTTTCTTCTAAAATATCTAAAATTTCATGGGCTTGCAAAATCGTTTTATTTTTAAAATAGAACTCAATATTCACAAAATGATCAATTTTTTGCGCGCAATAAACCTCATCTACAAAAACACTAATATAATCATACACATCGCTTGGCATTAAAGCAGTGGCATAAATAATGCTATTTACTTCTTCTTTTAGCAAACTTTTAATACATGAAGAAGCAGTAATCCCACTTTCACAGCCCTCATGCAGCATTAAAATATTTTTTCCTTTTAAACCTTTTAAAAGATTTCCTTTTCTATAACGATATACATTTTTTAAAATTTTTTCTTCATAAGTCCTGTTTGCCTCACCATAAATATAATCTAAGCTTATATCAAAAGCTTTAACTAAAGCCTTATTGTAAACAAGCTCTTTTGTCTCGCTAATCATAGCTATTTGACACTCATCATTATTAGGAGCTTTAATTTGCTCTGTGAATAAAAAATCATATGGAATTTCTAATTTTTGTGCCAGCGCATTAACAAAAACTATAGATTTTAAAGAAGGTGTAATGATAATATAATCTTTTAGTTTATTCAACGGTAATATATCATATAATCTCTCAAGCGCATCTTTTTCATCTTCAAAAAACATTATATAGACCTTTCATTCTCTTCCAAAGAAAAATCATAAGAAACTCCGCCCAATGGATAAAAATTAAACATAAAATATACACCGCTTTGATCTTTGGCGCTAATCCCTCCGCTAGTAAGCTTAGGTGAAATATCTTTACGATACATCAAAGAATAATTCCAACATTTTCTTTGATAAGTATAACCAACCTCCCATTTATCAGGATTTTTATCTAAATCAAACCATAATCCACCAAAAATTTGATAATTAGTGTTTATGTCATATTGGGCTTTAGTTCCCAAAAAGTTATATTTTTCCTTTTCATAAATTCTATAAGCATGATTTAGGCTAAATTTCCATTTATCATAATCAAATAATACTTCACTAAAAACTTTATCAAAACGACTATCTACTCCTGAATATTCTGCTTCATTTCTAAAGCTTATATAATCATTGTAAAAATATTCTACAATATTATCAAAACCACCAAAACTACCTTCTTTGGTAAAATATTTTAATTTTAAACTATGGTATAATTTTTTTTTGCCTAAAGTATTATAAAAATACTGAAACATTGAAAAATTAAATTGTTCAGGATTGTTATCAATATTTATAAAATCTTCTGTTATTTCTCCAGACTTGGCTCCAGGTAGAAAATAATTAACTCCTAAATACAAAGTATGATAAAAATTTTCATATGGCTTAGAAAGATCTGTATATAAAGAAAAATTATGAGAATTTTGAAATAAGTGCTCTTGGTTTTTAATATCTGTATTGGAATAATCCGCAAAATTAGCATAAACCCTTTCGGTAAAGGTAAAATTTAAAAAATCATCCATAAAACTTGTATGATAAATTAATGGTAAATCAAAATCTAAAGTTTTAGCATAAATACCAGTATGTCTATAATATCTATGAAAAGAAGCATCTAGACTATACTGTATATAATTATCAAAAAAACCATTTAGATATCTATGATATTGAAAAGATGGATATTCTTGCAAAGTATCTTTATTGCTAATTTTAGAAGTATCTATATAATACTTTGCATAAGCACCGTAATAATTATCATCATCTGATAAAAAATAATTTATTTTAGAAGTGACCAAAGAAGCTTCTGTTTTTGCGCTAGAACTCAAATTCATATAATCAACATCATTTAAATAAGTAGCATCAACCCATAAACCTTCTTGAAATTCATCACTCAAAAGACTTTTAAACAGAGCTTCACTTGAATATTTAATTTCTAAACCATAGTGTTCTTTGTTTTTTAAATTTTCTTCTTTTTTATAGCTTGATTTTTCTCCAAAAATACCACCACTAATTTCGCCTTGAGAATAAGGACTATCGATAAATCTTAAAGTTGAATATAGTCCATAACCTCTTTTTGTTCTAATTTGAGGTTCAAATTGTATATCTGCATTATCATCAATAACATAATAGATTGGTTGATTATAATATAATCCCTCGCTTTGTTTTAAAACCACCTGAGGAATTAACAAACCACTTTTTCTTTTGGTATCCACACTAAAACCAAAATACGGCAAATACATCACAGGAGTATTTTTAACATATAATCTTGCATTATAAAGATGCAAAAAATTACTTTCTTTGTTTAGTTTTCCTTCATCAAAACGAATCTCCCAATCAGGATTTTCAACATTACAACTAGACACAACAGACTTTTTACTTATTATAAATTTATCATCAATTTTAGCTTGATGACACTGCAACCAAACTTCCAAATCATTATTTGAAAAAAATAAATTTTTAAAAGCTGTTGTATTATCTTTGAGATTAATTTTAGTATAAGTAGAATTAGTTCTTTCTTTCTGTCCTCTTAAGATATTTATATCACCAAATAATTCTAAATCTTTAGTTATTTCATTAAATTTAGCCTCGCTTGCGGTTATTAAATACAAATCAGAAACTACAACTACATTATTTTTTGCTTCTATAGTATCATTTTTTTTTACAACATCTAAAGCATAAATATCTACTTTAGAAGCATATAAACTTCCTATGCAAGCCAAAGAAAGTAATATTTTACGCAAGATCTATCACCACTGTTTTTGCTGCATAATCATGCCAAGTTTTTAAAACAATGTTACTCAAAGCCCAAGCAAAACCTAAACCATATAACATATCACTAACTTGTCTTATACCTGCCCTTAAGGCACTTTGGGTAAAATTTGGTTTATCTAGTAATTCTTGATCAATCACCATAATTTTCAAAAGTATTTTTCCTAAAGTTGCACCATATAAATAAGTAAACAAGCTATGATACGCAAACTGCAAAATCAAAATTCCACTAGCAAAACGCATTAAAAGATTATGAATTTCATCATAAGTTTGCATAGAGTCAATCTTATCAAATAAAATAATACTCACAATAGTTAAAATCACAAAACTATCAACAATATAAGCTAAAAATCTTTTTTTAAAACTTGCTAATTTTAGCTCTTCTTTTTCTAATTTATCAAATAATTCTTGATTTGCACTCATTTAAGAACCTGAAAAGCAATATCTTTTCTATATTGTTTTCCTTTAAAATGGACATTTTCACAAAGTAAATAAGCATTTTTTTGAGCTTCTTCAATGCTTTTTCCAGTTCCCACACAAACCAATACGCGACCACCACTAGCATATAATTTATCATCTTCCAAACTTACACCAGCATAAGAAATATGAGAATTTTGCGGGATATTGTCTATCTCAATCAAGGCTTTTGGTGAGTCCTTGTAAGGATAATTTTTACTTGCACAAACTACGCTCACAGCAAATTCGTTTTTAATTTTTATATGAGCATTGGCAAGATTTTTATTCACACATGCTAAAAATAAATCCAAAGGATTTTCTATCAAAGGCATCAAAACTTCACACTCGGGATCGCCAAATCGCACATTATATTCCAAAACATAAGGTTTATTATTTACAACCATCAAACCTATAAATAACACACCGACAAATTCAGCACCTTCTTCTTTCATGCCTTTAAGAGTCGGTGTTATTATATCTTTTTTTACTTGCTCTAATAAGATTTCACTTGCTAAAGCACTTGGAGCATAAGCCCCCATACCACCTGTATTAGGTCCTTTATCGTTATCTAATAATCTTTTATGGTCTTGCGCAACAGGTAATAATACAAAATCATTTCCATCACAAACCGCAAATACACTTAATTCAAAACCATCGAGATATTCTTCAATTACAACAATTTTTCCAGCTTCGCCAAAACTTTCACCACTAAGCATATTTTTAGTAACTTCCAAAGCTTCTTCGTGACTTTGTGCTATAATTACTCCTTTACCCGCACATAAGCCATCTGCTTTTACCACTATAGGAGGTGTTAAGGATGTAATAAATTTCTTAGCCTTTTCATAATCTGTTGTATTTAAAAATTTAGCTGTTTTAATTTTATATTTTTTTAAAAAACTCTTCATATAAGATTTTGAAGCCTCTAGCATAGCAGCAGCTTTAGTAGGCCCAAAAATAGCAATATTGTTTTCTTTAAAAAGATCTACTATACCCTCTGCTAAAAAATTTTCGCTCCCAACTATACAAAGATCAATCTCAGATGCCTTTGCATAAGCTGTAATCACCTTAGGATCTTTCATATTAAGATTAGTTCCTATTTTAGCAGTAGCACCATTTCCTGGAGCAAAATAAAATTCTAAATTATCATTTGTTTTTTGAAGAGCCAAAGCGATAGAATACTCTCTTGCACCGCTTCCTAATATTAAAATTTTCATTATTTTCCTTAAAAGTGTTGCAAAAACCCAAATGGTCGGAGTATAAGTGTCTGACCCTCAAAAAGTCAAAGTATGCCATTAGGTGATTTTTAAAGGCTGCAGCTTCTCGCTTTTTTCAAAACTCAAACGAAGTCACAGAACACGGTAAATCACACATCACAGCTTATAATTAATGTGTTGGATCCTCTTTAATACCATATCGAACCATTTAGGCAATATAATTATAACTAAGAAAACTTAAAAATAGGGCTTAAAAGGATTTTTATAAAATTTTAAATTTAGTTTTAGAATCTTTTTTTAAAAAATATTTCCCTTCTAAAATAACGTCAGCAACAGGTGCCCAAATAGTTTTTTCATCTACATAAACTATATCAAATTCAGTATTTTTCATCAAACCTTGGTAATTTACTTTTTTAGGCGCATGTTTAACTACATAATAAGGATTCATTGCAAAAATTTGAATCTTCATACTAACATATAAATCAGGATTAGAAGTAACTACTAAAAAACTCTTTTCGCATTCCTTTCTTACTTTTTTAACATAAGAAAATAAAAGCTGATCATTTGGGTTTAGTGCATGTTTGTTTAATCTATTTAAGTAAAGTTCAGCAAAAGAAAGAGTACAAAAAGAAATTTCACTTGCTGTTTTAAAATAAGAATTTTTTATACTTGTCGATTTTAAAGATTTTTTCCAAATTTCTATATCTAGTTTTGTAGCACAAATATTCAAGCCTTGCTTAATTTTTTCAAAAAGTTTTTCTCTTGCCATATTAAAACTATTACTAAAAATAGTAAAATTTTTTTCATAAAAAGACTTTTTCATCGCCTCTAATTTTTCTACACTTTTTGTAAAATAATCCGCTTCATTTTTAATTTCTATTAATTTTTGTTTTTTACTTTGTATTAACTCTTCAAATTCTTGGCGTTTTTTACCATTTTCAGATTCCAATCTTGCTTGTTTTGATTTTATATCTGTAATTAAAGTACTCATTTGACGATCAAGTGCTAATTTCCTATTTTTCCTATTATCAATTGAAGCCAAAAGAGCTTGATAATGACATTGATGAGATAAAAATACCTCATCATACAAACGTTCCATATTAATATGTTTTTGCTTATCTTTCATATCTTTATATGCCATTTCAAGGTGTACTATGATATTTTTCATTGCAGAAAAATCAGCTTGATTGATGGTATTATCTGAGAACAACAAAGTATCTAAAGCCTTATATAAGAAACGTTTCATAGCAAAAAAATCTATAATATATGGCACTTCATCTGTGTTAATATCTTTTACTGCATTAATTGACAAGGTTTCATTATAAAAATACCTTTGAATAGCTTGCGGAATGGTTAAATTTAATGTGATTTTATCAAGATTATCATAATCAGTTTCTCTATAAAGTTCTTGAACATAAGCATCACGTCTTGTTAATCTTAAATCTTCTAATTCATCATCACTATCTGTTTTCCAAAAATCTCTTTCTTTAATAAAATCATTATCTGTAAATTCTTGGAATTTAGAAGGTCTTAAATCAGTAATATGCTTTCCATCGGATCTAAATTCAACAAACATACCAACCGTTGGCATACTTCTTTTATCATGCCATGCATGTTTATTAAATTCAAAAAATGTTTTTGCCAGATTAATTACTGTTCCTCTCCCAGTAGCATCCACATAAACCATTATTTTTCCGTGCATATCCAAATCCTTGATCTAAAGAAAAATTAAATTCTTATTTTAACTTTGTTTTTATAAATTTACAATAATATTTTAGAATTTCTTCAAAACAAATATTTTAGGTATTTTATTTATGTTTTTATATCAATATTTTAAAAACCCAAAACAAACAGGAGCGTTTTGTGCAAGCTCTAAAAAATTAAGCAAACTCATAACTTCCCATGTTAAACATGCAAAAAATATCGTTGAAATAGGACCTGGCACAGGAAGTTTTACAAAATATATTCTCAAGCAAAAAAATCATAATGCAAGTTTTTTTGCCGTTGAAATCAACCCTCACATGGCAAAAAAATTAAAGCAAAATATAAAAAATATAGATATAGAAATCAGCTCAGCAGAATTCTTGCCTAATATGCTAGAAAAAAGAGCGATCAACAGCGTTGATTTGATCATCTCAGGAATTCCTTGGGCTTTATTAAATTCCAAAGAGCAAGATTTATTATTAAAATCTATCCATGATGCTTTAGAGGAAAACGGTTGTTTTGCAACATTTGCTTATATACTCCCAACACCAAAAGGAAGGGCTTTTAAGAAAAAACTTTTTGCTACTTTTAGCAAGGTAGAAATTTCACCTATCATTTGGCAAAATCTTCCCCCTGCTTTTGTATATTTTTGTACTAAATAATCATTCCCATTCAATCGTTGCTGGTGGCTTACTAGAAATATCATACACCACGCGATTGATTCCTTCTACTTCATTAATAATACGGCGTGAAATATTTTCTAATAATTCATAAGGCAAATGAGAAAAAGTCGCAGTCATACCATCACTTGCATTAACAACACGCACACAAACTGCGTTATCATAAGTCCTATTATCTCCCATTACACCAACACTTTGTACGTTTAAAAGCACACAAAAAGCTTGCCATGTCTTATCATACCAACCACTACTTTTTAATTCTTCAATCAAAATAACATCTGCTTTTCTTAAAAGCTCCAAACTAGGCTCATTTACCTCACCCATTATACGTATAGCAAGACCTGGTCCTGGGAAAGGGTGACGATAAACCACATCTTTACTTAAGCCAAGCTCCATTCCCAAAGCTCTTACCTCATCTTTAAAAATTTCCTTTAAAGGCTCGATGAGTTTTAAATTCATCTTTTCAGGCAAACCGCCCACATTGTGATGAGATTTTATAGTCTTACTAGCTCCTACAACCGAACTTTCAATAATATCAGTATACAAAGTCCCTTGCGCTAGATATTTTACATCTTTATGTTTTTTAGCTTCTTCTTCAAAAACTTCTATGAAAGTATTTCCTATGATTTTTCTCTTTTGCTCAGGATCTCTCACCCCTGCTAAACGACTTAAGAAAATCTCTCTAGCATCAATACTAATTAGATCAATACCCAAAGTATGTCTAAACATATACTCAACTTGTTCTTTTTCACCGCTTCTTAAAAGACCATTATCAACAAAAACAACCACTACTTGATCTTTGATTGCACTTGCTAACAATGCAGCCACTACGCTACTATCCACTCCACCACTTACTGCACAAAGTACTTTATCATTTCCTACTTCTTCTTTGATTTTTTGTGCTTGAGTTTTTGCAAAAGATCCCATATTCCATACACTATCACAATTACATGCATACTTAGCAAAATTTTTCAAGATGCTTTTTCCAAATTCACTGTGTTGCACTTCAGGATGAAATTGTAAAGCAAAAAATTTACGCTTCTCATCTCCAAACACACAAAATGGACTATTTTCACTAGTTGCTAAAACCTCAAAACCTTGTGGTAAATTTTCAACCTTATCAGAATGGCTCATCCACACTGTTTGCTTTTTAGGTAAGTTTTTAAACAAATCACTATCATTTTGAATATCTATAGTTGCTTTACCATATTCTTTATGACCTGCTGGAGCGACATTTGCTCCAAAATGATGTGCCATAAGTTGCATACCATAGCATATCCCTAAAACAGGTATATTTAAATCAAAGACACCCTTATCACAAAAATAAGCATCATTTGCATATACACTAGCTGGTCCACCACTTAAAATAATACCCTTAGGCTCTTTAGCCTTAATCTCATCTAAACTCACATTAAAAGGTAAAATTTCTGCATACACACCCTGCTCTCTTAATCTTCTAGCAATGAGTTGTGTGTATTGTGAACCAAAATCCAAAACTAAAATATCTGCTTTTTTCATCTAACTCCTTTATAAATTTAACAATTGAAATTGTACATACCAAACTATAATAGATATTATATAACCAACCAAAATCGTCCATGCATATTTTAAATGAGCATTAAAAGTATAAATTCCTTTCATTTTACCCATTACTCCTACTCCGGCAGCCGAACCAAAACTTATTAATGACCCCCCTATTCCTGCTGTAAGAGTTACTAAAAGCCATTGAGTATCATCCATGCTTGGATTTGCTTTTAATACCGCACTCATAACCGGAACATTATCTACAATAGCAGATAAAAATCCTACACCTATATTAATACTAGTAGCTCCAAATTTTGCATAAAGATCAGAAGCGTAAGCAAGCCAACCAACAAAATGCAAGGCGCCAACTGCAGATAAAATACCAAAGAAAAACAATAAAGTATCCATCTCTATACGCGTCATATAATGAAAAATATTTAAGTCTTTCTTTTTTTGCTTTCTATTAAAAAAATATACATATAAGCTAAGCAAAGAAAGGCCAAATATCATACCCCACATCGCAGGTAAATCGCAAATACTATGAATAAATACTGCTAAAGCAATAGTTAAAAAACCAAGTACAATAAAAACTTTGCCACCTGGTTTAATCTCAATTTTTTCTAGATTATTTTTGTGAAAATTTGGCTCAATATTAGGCACATAACGCGATAATAAATAAGCAGTAAGCAACCAACCAATAAAAGAAGCAGGAAAAAGAGCAAAAAATTCAAAAAATGTAGCTTTTTTTGCCGTCCAAACCATTAAAGTAGTAATATCACCAAAAGGCGACCAAGCTCCACCTGCATTAGCCGCCACTACAATATTTATAGCACCAGGGATTAAAAATTCTTTGTTATGCTTATCTATGGTTAAAAGCACGGTAGATAAAATCAAAGCAGTTGTAAGATTGTCTGCAATTGGGGAGATAAAAAAAGCTAAAATTCCTGTTAGCCAAAATAACTTTCTATAAGTATAACCCTTGCTCACAAGTTTGTATTTTAAAGTTTCAAAAACTGATCTTTCTATCAAAGCCTCTATAAAAGTCATAGCAGCTATTAAGAAAAAGACAATTTGTGCAATTTCTAAAATAAGGTGGTTAACACTTTCTTCAAGTATCTGCGTATCTAAATCATTCATTACCATATATATACCTATGATAACAAAAGACAAAGTTCCTATAAATAAAGCGGGTTTGGTTTTATTAATATGATATTTTTCTTCTGCTGCAATAAAATAATAGCCTAATATAAAAATTATTAAAACGCCTATACCCAAAGTACTAAAAGCTAAATTTAACTCATGTGTTTGACTAGCTAATAAAAAACTAACGCCAAAACAAAGTAAAAAAAGTATTTTACTCATATTTCACTCTCCAAAGATTGGAATTTTTTAATCTCTTTTACACTACCATTATTATCTTTTATTTCATAAAATGGAGCAGCTTTATAGCCACACGCACTTAACAATATTAATAAAAAAAATGTTACAATAATCAAATGAAAGTTGAAAATAAAATTAAAACAAGTCATGATGTTATCAATGCACTTGCCAATTCTGAAAAATATAAACATTATAGACCTTTAAAAGTACTTTTACAATATAAAGAGTTTTTAAATTTGTTAAACCTTAATCACCAACAAATGATTACTAAACTCTTTATAAAAAATAATACTTTGGTTATTTTAGTTAAACACCACATTGCATATATGGAGCTTAATCACGATAATACCAAAAAAATGATTAAAAGTCTCATAAAAAACTATACTTTAGCTAAGCCAATGAGTAATTTTGCAAAAGTAGAAAACATAAAAATACTTAATGATAAAAACTTTACATCTAAAAATAGTATTTTTATTGAACATAAAAATACTCATCTAGAACTTTCTAATGGAGATTTTAGAAACCATTTTAAAAATCCTATTTTATATAATAAATTTGAAGAACTGCGAAAGCTTATAAAAAATGCTTGAAAACGAACTCAAGACTTTACCCAATTTACCTGGCGTATATCAGTATTTTGATATACAAGGTAAGCTTTTATACGTAGGTAAAGCCAAGAATTTAAAAAACCGCGTTAGAAGTTATTTTAATTTCACTCCAAATCTTTGCCCAAATCCCAACAATAGTTTAAGAATTCAAAAGATGATCAGCCAGACTCATCATTTAGAATTTATTACCACAAAAAGTGAGGCCGATGCTTTAATATTGGAAAATTCTTTTATAAAACAGCTTCATCCAAAATACAATATACTATTAAGAGATGATAAAACCTACCCTTATATTTACATAGATTTAAACGAAGATTTTCCTAGATTTGAAATTACAAGAAAAATCATCAAAAAAAACAAAATAAAATATTTTGGTCCGTTTTTTAAAGGAGCAAAAGAGCTTTTAAATGCTTTGTATTTATCATTTGAATTAAGACAAAAAAAATCTTGCAAAGAACTTTGTCTTTTTTATCAAATTAAGCGTTGCAAAGGACCATGTGAGCAAAAAATTTCTAAGCAAGAATATGAAAAAATTATCCAAAAGGCTACTCAAGCTCTTTTAAATCCTCTATCTTTAACAAAAAAATTAGAAAATAAAATGCTAGAGTATGCAAAAAACGAAAACTACGAAGAAGCAGCTATTATAAGAGATCAAATCAAAACAATAGAAGATTTAAGCGTAAAAATACAAATAGACCTTGCAAAATTAGAAGATTTTGATGTTTTTGCCATATACCATGAAGCAAATATACTCTCTATGGTGCGTTTTGTCATCAATAATGGTAGGATAATTAGCTCAAACCATAAAGTGCTAACCCTAAATCATCAAGATGAATTTGACTTAAATGCAGTATACAAGCAATACATATTAGAAAATTACACCCAAGATAGCCCAATAAATTCAACCCGAATTTACACACATGAAGAATTTGAAGATATGAATCTTTTGCAAAATTTACTTAGCGAGAGATTTTCTAAAAAATTTCACCTTAAGACTCCAAAACTTGGTGAAAAAAAGGCCTTGTGTGAGCTTGCATTAGAAAATGCAAAAATAAATATACAAAAACACTTAAAAAGTGATGATTATTTATTTTTAAAAGAATTAAAAGAATTTTTTAACCTACAAAATTATCCTAATCATATAGAAATTTTTGATAATTCTCACATGCAAGGTGAAGCAAATGTCGGTGCTTTGGTAGCCTATAAAGATGGAAAATTTGACAAAAGTTCTTATAGGCACTACCATTTATCCTATAAAAATGATTACGATCAAATGCTTCAAACTCTTAGTAAAAGAGCCATGTCGTTTGATAAAAATCCTCCGCCTGATTTATGGTTAATTGATGGAGGAGATACTTTATTAAAGCTAGCAAATAATATCATCAAAAGTTCTGGAGCAAATGTAGATATTTTAACAATTTCTAAAGAAAAAATAGATACAAAAGCTTATAGGGCAAAAGGAAATGCAAAAGATAAAATTTATACTCAAGAAGGCAAAATTCAACTTTCCACCGATGATAAAAAATTACAATTTTTACAAAAATTGCGTGATGAAGCACATCGCTTTGCAATTAGTTTTCATCAAAAAACAAAAAGAAAGCAAGATTTGCAAAGTTCTAAGCTAATGCAACTTGGAATTTCCCAAGGATATATTAAAAAATTTTTAGATTATTATGGTAGTTTTGATAAGATTAGTGAAGCTAATTTTGATGAGTTAAAATCACTTTCTAATGCAAAAATAGCCAAATTAATCAAGGATAATTTATGATATTACTTATTAGTCTTTTGACTTTAATTTTATGCTTTTTAAATTATTATTTTTTATACCCTATTGACCAAAAACTATTCTTCGTTTATACCTTTGTGAGTATTTTGATTTTTATCATTGCGTGTATTTGTATAACTCTAAAAAATCAGAAAATCAAAAAAAATAAATTTTTAACTCAGGAGATTGAAAAATATTTTTCTTTGCCAAAATCAAATTCTTTGGAAGAGTTAAAGGAAAATTTAAAACTATTATTTGATTCAATCAACAAGCAATTACAAGATCAAAAACTACAAAATAAACTTGTACAAAAAAATTTCCAGTATCTTATTCAAGGTTTAAGTTATTTACAAGCAGATAATTTATCTACACTAAAGCCAATTTTACAGCAATATCACCACAATAAAATTTCCACAAATAATTGTTTTGAAAATATTCATGTGGGTATTATAAACAACAATGTTATTGAAAATTTTCTTTTACAATGTATATTATTAAATATAGGAATTAGCAGTGAAATTATAAATGATTATAAAGAAAGAAATTTTACTTTTATTATCTCAAAAGAAAGAGTTGATGATATTTTAAATTTTACTTTTACTGAAATTTACACTGAAGACATAATTAATTTTTTAAATGTTAATTTTGCGCAAGAGAACTATAGAAAAGAAAATTCTAATGTTTTGATTTTTAAATCTACTAGTTTTGAAAATAATCTTATTTTAAATATAACCAATCAATTTTGTCCAAATAATCAAGCTGTAAACAATTTAAGTGATTTTAAAAAGGCTTTACAATTAAATTTCAAATTGATTTTAATAGATTATGAAGTTATTAAATTTGATTTAATACATATTAGCCAAATACTACATGAATACAAAATAAAAAATCCCAAAAATACCATTTTGCTTTTTTCCAAAGATAGGATTAAAAACTGTGACTTTGCCAATATGGTCTTAAATGACATTAACAAAATTGAATGGTTAGCACTGTTAAAAAAATACATCAATCAAGCTTAGTTCTATGATTTACTGCCTTATGCAAAGATATAAAATCCACATTTTCTAAACTTACACCACTTGGAATACCTTGGGCTATTTGTGAAAAGCTTAAATTTAAATCTTTTAGTTTTTCCTCTATAAAAAAAATAATAGCATCAGAATTTAATCCTTGTGTGAAAGCAAAAAATATTTCTTTTACATTTTTACTTTCAATTATTAATCTTAATTTTATAATATTATCCTCACTAGTATTCTCTAGTACAAAATAAAGTCCATCATAACTTCCACTATCTTCTAAAACCAAAACATCTTTTGGATCTTGTACTATACAAACTATATTATTATTTCTTTCTATATTAGAACATACTTCACATAATTCATTTTCGCTTAAAGATCCACATTGGATGCATTTTTTAATCGCTCTAATAGATTCTTCAATATGATAAGCAAGTTTTGAACCAAGTAAAGGATCTTTTATACACACATGATACGCAAGCCTTAAAGCCGTTTTTTTACCTATAGTGGGAAGAGCAGAAAAAATCTCTACTAACTCATTGAATTTTTCTATACCCTTCAAGCTATTTTAACCTTGAAAAAACAATTTTGAAGGTGTGATATCCATCTTCATAACTATAGGTTAAATTATAACCATGAAGATTACAAATATTATTAATAATATAAAGTCCTAACCCCATGCCCTCAACTTGGGTATTTTGTTCTCTTACAAATGGCTTTAAATAATAATCAAAAGTTTTTTTAAGCTGCACACCCTTATTTCTAACAATTATATAATCTCCAGAACATATAATTTCACAGCTTTTATCATCAGAATATTTAATAGCATTATCAATTAAATTTTTAAGCATTAAAGAGAAGAGTTCTAAATCTGCCACAATCATAACATCATCTTTATATACAATCTTAACCTTCTGATAAAAATCATCTCTCATCAAATAATCTTCAGCTTGTTCTAAAATTAAACTAAGATGGTAGGTTTGCAAATTGAGTTGACAATTTCTTGATAAAACCTTTTCAATCTTTCCAAATTCATCAATCAATAGTTCAAGCCTTTCAAAAATCGCCACCAAGCGATCTTTTTGTTTTTGGTTGTCTAACATCTCACAAACTATCCTACCCTTTCCAATAGGTGTTTTAAGTTCATGCATAATCATTCTTAAAAAAAATTGTCTAGATTTTACAAGTTCTTGTATTTTATTAATTGCGTGATCAAATTCAAAAGAAATTTCAGAAATTTCATCATTAATTTGAGAATACTCAGATAAAGGTTCTATTTTACCTGTACTAATATTTTTAATTTTTTTCTTTAAAATTTTTAAAGGTGTTAGTGATTTTAATACAGAAAAGTATAAAAATATAATTAAAATCAAACTGAAAAAAAAGCTAAGCAAAAACAAATATTCTAAACGTGTGGAAGAATTTAATTCATAAAGCCATCTTGTTTTATCTTGCTCAACATAAAAATAAATTTGATTATGATAAACAATAGAAGCAAAGTTGCCATATAAAGAATTGATTCTAAAAACCTTTTCACCTTTTGTAACAATATGTTTTATACTACGCTCACTTTCAACCAAGACAAAGGACTTAGAAAGAAGATAATCATGAACAGAAAATTTCTCCTTTCTTTCCAAATTATAAATAATCTTTTCGATAATATCTTTTTGTCTATTTTGCTCACTTGTTAAATACGAATCAATTTGAATTTTTCCAAGCAAAACAAATAATGCACAAACAAACAAAAAAGCTGTTGCAAAAAGAGCAGTAATCTTAAGATTAATTGTGATTTTCATCCTATCAACTTATACCCTATTCCTCTAACAGAAAAAATATGCTTTGGTGCTTTAGAACTATCACCGATCTTAGTTCTTAACCTACCAATAATTACATCTAGACTTTTGGAATCTTTATCTTTTAGGCTTTTACAATGATACACAAGCTGCTCTCTACTTACCGAAAAGCCATGCTGTCTTATCATATAACTTAAAATTTCATACTCAGCAGGTGTTAATATTAAAACTTCATCATTATAACTTATCTCATGTCTTTTTTCATCAATTTTAAATGCTGAATTGATTATTTTTTCAGGAGTTTCATTAGTTCGCTTAGAACGACGAATCAAACTCATAATTCTTGCATGCATTTCTTTTGGATCATATGGTTTTGGTAAGTAATCATCTGCGCCTATTTGAAGGCCTACAATTTTATCACTTAAATCACTTCTAGCTGAAGAAATAATAATAGGAATACTATATTTTTCCCTTATTTCACGACAAACTTCAAGACCATCAAGTCCAGGTAAAGTTAAATCAAGAATTAAACAATCATAGTTTTTTATACCAGCACTCATTCCCAAATATGGATCTTCATAATTAGTAACTTTTATATTAAACTGGGCCAAATATTCTGCCAAAAACTCTGCAAAATCTGGATCATCTTCGATCATTAAAACATTAATCATCTCTACCCCTTTAGTGAAAATATGTTACAAACTTAACATTATAACACATAATTTAACTATTCATTTATTTTTTTGCTAAAATTACAATATTAATTTTTCAAGAGAGGAAAAAAGTGGAACTTAATTACTATGAAATACTAGAAATTTCTCAAACTTCAGATAAAGAGACCATAAAAAAAGCTTATAGAAAAATGGCATTAAAATATCATCCTGATAGAAACCAAGGAGATAAAGAAGCGGAAGAAAAATTTAAACTTGTTAATGAAGCCTATGAGGTGCTTAGCAACGATGAAAAAAGAAGCATATACGATAGATATGGGAAAGAAGGACTTAAAGGGCAAGCAAGTGGATTTGGCGGTTTTGGAGATGTTGATTTAGGAGATATATTTTCAAGCTTTTTTGGAGAAGGATTTGGTTTTGGCAGTTCAACACGTAAAAAGGAAAAAGAAAACAAATACCCCCATGACTCAAAGATAACAACAAAAATTAATTTTAAAGAAGCTGTGTTTGGTTGTAAGAAAAAAATTGATTTTACCTATAAAAGTTTTTGTAAATCTTGCAAAGGAAGTGGCTCAGAAAATGGAAAATTAAATACTTGTTCTCATTGTGATGGGAAAGGTCAAGTTGGTATTAGGCAAGGCTTTATGACCTTTGTACAAACTTGTGATCATTGTAAAGGTAGCGGTCAAATTATAAAAGATAAATGCAAAATATGTCATGGTAATGGTTATGAAGAAATTAAAGATTATATAGAACTTGATATACCAGAAGGTATAAATAGCGGTATGAGTCTTAGAGTGCAAAACAAAGCCAACGAGCTTCCAAATTATTCTCAAAGAGGTGATTTATATATCAAAATCATTGTAGAAGATGATGATAAATTTATCAGACATGATGATGATATCTATACTATAGTACCTGTATTTTTTACTCAAGCTGCTCTTGGAAAAACTATTAAAGTTTCTACCATAAGAGGAGAAGCTGATCTTAAGCTTCCAATAGGTGCAAAAGATAAGCAAAAATTTGAATTAACCAATGAAGGTGTTAAAAATATTCACAATGGAAAACTTGGTTCGCATATTGTACAAATTGAAATAAAATTTCCAAAAACTCTCACCGAAGAACAAAAAAATCTATTGTTACAACTTGAAAAAAGCTTTGGCTTGGCAGATGAAGAAGCTTTTATAGAACAAGAAAGCTTGTTTGATAAAATCAAATCCTGGTTTAGTCATTAAGGAAGTTTTAAAGCCATCTCCATGGCTTTAAAAATTTCTTCTGTTTTTTGACATTCCAAAAACAACTCAAAAGCAAAAACACCTTGCCATAAAAGCATTTGTGTACCATCTTTTATTTTCAAGCCATTTTCTCTTGCTAATTTTAAAAAAGGTGTATTTTTACCATAAATCACATCAAAAGCATATTTGGCTTGTTGAAAAACACCTTTTAAAATCTCTTCTTGACAAGATAATTTTTCATCATTTAAGCCTGCGCTAGTTGTATTAATAATTAAATCAAATTTTTCATTTAAGTCAAGTTGATCATATAAAAAACACAGATAATTACTTAAATTTTCAAACCTAGCATTAGAGCGATTTGCTATTGTGACTTTAATATTCTTAGATTTTAAAGCATATGCCAAAGCCTTGGCTGTACCTCCAGCACCCAAGATCAAGGTATTTTCAACAGAAGAAAAATCTTCAATCGCTTTTAAAAAACCTAGATAATCTGTATTATAAGCATAAATTTTGTTATTTTTATTTAACAAAGTATTAGCAGAACCTATATGCATAACACTTTTATCTTTAAAATCAGCTATTTCACAAGCTACTTCCTTGAAAGGTATGGTGATATTAGCACCATCAAATTTTTGAACAATCTCTTTTAATTTTGTTTTATCTGTTAAATGATATCTTGTGTAAACTGCGTCTTTTTTGAGAGCTTGCAAGGCATTATTATGCATTCTTGGGGATTTAGAATGCATAATAGGATCGCCTATAACTGCAAAAGTTTTCATTTTACTCTAAATGTAAAAGCGCCTTTTGCTATTTTAGAACGTACTTTTTCTAATTCAGCCTTTAATTCACTTTCTTTATAAGGCCCAACTAAAACTTTTGTTAACTCTTTACCATTTACTGTTGTTTTATAAATTTTGTAATCATATCCATTTTCTTTAAGTATATTCAATTCTTTTGATTTAGGATCCAAACTATTTAAAGAAAAAACTTGAATATACGCACCTACAGGAAGTTGCGTTTGAACACTTGGAGTTTTTATACTCTCAAACAATTCATTTGTATTGCTTTGCTCTGGAGCTTTTGGCTTTTCAACTACATTATTTTTTGGTTTTTCAGAAGGTTTTTGAATTGGTTTTTCTATAGATTTTTCTACAGGCTTAATCTCTTCTTGTTTTTCTTCTACCTTAGTTGACTCTTCTTTTGATTCTACTGTAGCAATTTGATCTAACACACTATTATTTGGAACTTCTTGCTTTTCCTCTATAGTAGTATTTGTATCAACCAAAGAGCTTTCTTCTTTTAATTTTCTAGCCAAAGCTTCAAATTCATCTTCTTCTTTAGTACTATCTGTAATAGGTAAAGAATTAAAATTATTTTCATAAGCAGCTTGCTCTTGTGGTTCTGATGGCATTTGCAAAGTTTTTTCTTCACCTGGATCATTAATTAGCTTCATTACTATCATAACAACTAAAAATACAATGATTAAAATAATCGATCTAAGTAAAATTTTTTTGAGTTTTTCGCTTTTATTGCTTTTTTGCAAAATAATATCATCAAATTCGTTTTTATTGTTTTCTTCCATTTTTCATCCTTTCAAAAAATTACATATGTTTAGACCAAGAAGCACCGCGTTCTTTTTGATAAACTTCATAGGGTAGGGTTAAAATATTAAATTCTCTAGGTATATCCATACTAGGAAAAACTTTCCACTCTACAGGCATTTTTTGAGAAAAAAGTAAAGATAATTTTGAACCCAAAGAACAAGCCTCATTAAAGGTTGTATGTCCTTTATGGATATATAAATGCAAATGATTATTAGTTCTTGTTCTATAAGCAGTAAAATTAATAAAACCTTCTTCTCTTAAAATAAGTTGTGCTCTATGCCAAAAACGCTCCGCATTAAAACCATTATAATCAAATACAATATTTTCAACTTTATCAAAACTATTGATCAAAGAATGTGCCACGATTATCTTTTTTTCCATATGCTCTTGTATAACACTAGCAGTTAATGGAGCATTGACTTTCTCAAATTTGTCAAAGAAAATTCTACCCTTGTATTCGTATTTATTTACTATAGTATCACGCTTTATATAATAATGGCTTGTAACCATTTTAATTAAAGCTAAATCCATTGTTGTAATCAAAATAAAGCCCTTTCATAAATAATAAAATTACTTGCTAAATCCTTCAGTTTAACCTTGATTTCTTCTTGTAATTTAGTATTTTGTATATCATCTAAAATATCAGCTATATAATTTGCAACAGTAGCAATTTGCTCTTCTTTAAAGCCTCTTGCCGTTAAAGCTGCTGTCCCAAGTCTTAAACCACTCGTTACAAAAGGACTTCTAGTTTCACCTGGAACAGTATTTTTATTAGCTGTAATACCTGCTCTTTCTAGCGCTAAATCTGCATCCTTACCGCTAAATTCTTTATTTAAAAAACTTAATAAAATCAAATGATTATCAGTGCCACCACTTACTAAATCATATTTTCTATCTATTAAAACTTGTGCTAAAGTAGCAGTATTTTTAATAATTTGCTTAGCATAAATTTTCCACTCATCGCTTAGGTTATATTTAAACCCAACAGCCTTAGCAGCAATTACATGCATTAGTGGACCACCTTGAATACCTGGGAAAATTGCAGAATTTATCTTTTTAGCAATTTCTTCATCATTACACATAATAATCCCACCCCTTGGACCTCTTAAAGTTTTATGTGTAGTAGAGCTTACAACATGAGCATAAGGGAATGGACTAGGATGCTCGCCTGCTACAACTAAACCTGCAATATGTGCAATATCAGCAAACAAGTACGCACCAACCTCATCTGCTATTTCCCTAAATTTAGCAAAATCAATCACTCTAGGATAAGCACTAGCACCACAAACAATAAGTTTTGGCTTAACTTCTTTTGCTATCTCTCTCACTTTATCATAATTAATTCTTCCATCAAGCTCAACTCCATAAAAAAAGCTTTCATAAACCTTTCCAGAAGAACTTACTTTAGAGCCATGAGTTAGGTGTCCTCCATGGCTTAAATCCATACCCAAAATTCTATCACCAGGATTTAATAATGCCATATACACACCTTGATTTGCTTGTGAGCCTGAACTAGGTTGTACATTGGCAAAATTACAATTAAAAAGTTTTTTACATCTTTCTATAGCAATCGTTTCAATCTCATCTACAAATTCACATCCGCCATAATATCTTTTACCAGGATAGCCTTCTGCATATTTATTTGTTAAAATGCTACCCATTACCTCCATAACTTCTGGTATGGTAAAATTTTCACTTGCTATCATTTCAAGACCATCGCATTGTCTTGCTAACTCTTTTTGGGTTAAATCAAAAATTTCTTTATCAAATTTTTCCAACATTTACTCTCCTTTTATCTCATTTTTAAGTGGTCTCATAGCTGGGAAAAGTACTACATCACGAATTGATTTTTTATTAATTAAAAGCATAACCAATCTATCTATTCCTATACCTTGACCTGCAGTTGGCGCCATAGCATAACCTAGCGCATTAACAAAATCTTCATCCATTTCACATGCTTCTTCATCGCCTGCATTTTTTGCTTCAATTTGCTTTAAAAATCTCTCATATTGATCTAGTGGATCATTAAGCTCATTAAATCCATTAGCAATTTCTCTACCTGCGATAAACAACTCAAATCTTTCAGCAATATCTTTGTCTTTATCACTTCTTCTAGATAAAGGACTTATAGAAATAGGAAAATCTATCACAAAAGTAGGATCAATCAATTTATCTTCAACATAATTATCAAAAAGTTCAGCTTGTAAATGACCTAATTCTAATTTTTCATTAGCTTCAAAGCCGTCTTTTTTTAGCTTTTCTAAAATTAATTCTTTATTGTTAATAAGCTCATCATCTAAACCACCATATTTTTTTAATGCATCTTTATAAGTAATTCTTTCAAATGGCTTAGAAAAATCAATTATTTTTTCATCAAATTCAAGTTTTTTATCTAAATTTAACTTATCTAAAAGCATCGCAAAAAGCTCTTCTGTCAAATCCATTAAATCATGATAATTATGATAAGCCCAATAAAACTCGATTGTAGTAAATTCAGGATTATGCGTTAAATCCATCCCTTCATTTCTAAAACATCTATTAATCTCATAAACCGCCTCAAAACCACCTACAATCAGACGTTTTAGATATAATTCTGGGGCAATTCTTAAAAATCTTTCCACGCCCAAAGCATTGTGATAAGTCACGAAAGGCTTTGCATTTGCTCCCCCTGCAATAGGATGCATCATTGGTGTTTCAACTTCCAAAAATCCTTTATTATCAAAAAAAGATCTAATATAAGAAACAATTTTAGAACGCAAAATAAAATCTTTTCTTACCTCACTATTCATAATCATATCAAGATATCTTTTTCTATATCTTTGCTCAATATCTGTCAGTCCATGATATTTTTCCGGTAAAGGCACTATGGCTTTTGTAGCTATTTGAATTTGTTCTACATGAAGACTAAATTCTCCTGTTTTAGTCATAAAAGGAAAACCTTTAACCAAAACAATATCCCCTACTTCAAGATATTTTTTCAAAATAGCAAAGTATTCTTCCCCTAAAATGTTTTGATTAAAATAAATTTGTAAATTATCTTGCTCATCTTCTATATTAGCAAATACCGATTTACCAGCTATTCTAAGAAGTTTTAATCTTCCTGCTAATACTCCATGAGCATTTTCATCGCGCTGATTTTCCATATCTTTAACGTAAGCAAATTTAACCTTATACTCATCTATACTCATTTCTTTTTTTAAAAAATGCGGATAAGGGTTGATTCCTAGTTCTTTTAGTTCTTGCGCTTTTTGAATTTTTTGTTGCTCTAAAATATTATCAAACATTAAATATACCTTTATTTTTTACTACATTGTGGACATAGACCATAAAGTTGCATTAAATGTCCTGTTAATTTAAAATTATATTCTTTTGCGATTAACATTTGTTGTTGTTCGATAATAGGATTTTCAAATTCTACAATCTCACCACAACTTTTACAAATTAAATGATCATGATGAGGTTTATTTGCAAGTTCAAATTTCTTTCCTGAAGCACCAAAAGATATAGAAGTAGCCATACCTGATTCTTCTAATAAATTTAAAGTTCTATAAACTGTTGCAATGCCTACATTTAATTCGGGATTTTTTTGCTTTATTTCTACATATAGACTTTCTGGAGTATAATGCATATCACTATTATATAAAGTTTTTAAAAGCACCTCTCTTTGCTTGGTATATTTTAGGCCATTGTCTTTAAGTGTTTTTTTAAAACGCTCAAGCAAAACATCGTATTCTATATTTTCAATTTGCATTGTCTACCTCCGAATTTAGACTTATATTAGAATCTATAAGTTGTTCTTGTATTTTATCTAAACCATTTTGAGTAAAATTAGTATTCATTATATATTCACCTGTTTTTCTAAGTAAATCCAAGGTTTGACTATTTTTTGCATATTTTTCTAAACTTGAATTTAAAAATTCTATATTATTAATGCAAGCCACCAAAATAGCAAAAATTAAAAATATTTTAGCACTACCAAATAAAAATCCACCAATACGATCTATAAAACCAAGACCACTCATGCTAAACATTTTTGATAATATATTTCCCAAAGCCATACATGCTATCCATATCACAATCAATAAAGCTAAAAAACCTGCAAAAATTGCAAGATTTTCATTTTCAATTGCATAAAAATTATTATTGATAATTTCTGCTACTTCTTTAGCATATCTTGAAGCAAGTAAAACCCCACCAACTATACCTAACAAGCCAAAAATTTCTTTAAATAAACCACTTACTAAACCTTTCAAGCCTAAAATCACAGTTAAGCCCAAAACAAATACATCAAACCACGAAAAATTTTCCATCTACACTAAACTCCAAATATTTTATTCAATTATTTTAGGAACTATAAAAAATCCATCTTGAGAATTTGGAGCATGCTTACTAATTACATCAAATACTTCAGATTTTATACTTTCATCTAGTCTAAATGGCGTTCCACCTTTTGTAGTGCTTGTCATAGCTTCCACATCATCAAGTTTTAATTCATCTAATTTTTCTACAAAATTAACAATTTGACTTAATTGTTCTTCTAATTCTTGTCTTTTCTCATCAGCAATTTTTAAAGCACTTAGCTTTTCAAGTTTAGTCAATAATTTATCATCAATTTGCATGATTTACCTTAATTTTTAATTTATATCCAAGAAAACTCTTTTTAGATTAAAAATTATAACATAAAATCATTTATTTTTTCATTTTTATATGTTACAATTATAGACTTAAAAACAATAAATAATATTTATTCTTGCTAAAAAAAGGGAAAATATGGCTTTAAAAGAAAACTTAAAAGCAGTCCAAGAAGAATTAAGCTCTCAAGAGCAAATGATGGAAAATTTTATTAAATCCGAACGCTTTATAAAAAAATACAAATACTATTTCATTGCAATTATTGTGCTTTTAATTGCATATTTTGGTGGAAGTTATTTTTATAATCTAAAACAAGAAAGTAATATTCAAGAAAGTAATATAATTTTTAATAATTTATTAAAAAATCCTTCAGATCAAAAATTACTCAAAGAATTAAAACAAAAAAATGCAAATTTATATACCATATTCATCATGGGTCAAAACAATCAAGATCTTAACCAAACTTTAAATCTTAATATAGATCCTTTGTTAAAACAAATAGTACTTGCTCAAAATAATCAAAAGTCAGAATTTTTAAAAGATTATAATACCTTGCTAGCAGGTTTTGAATTTCTAAAACAAAATGATTTTAAAAATGCAGATATAGAATTTAATAAAATACCTATAAATTCTCCCTTATGGCAGATTATTACAAGCTTAAAACATTACCAAGGAATAAAATGAAACACTTTTATTTATTTATTATCACTTTAATATTTTTTAGTGCTTGTGGCACAAAAAGAGAGTATTATCAACCAACACAAACAGAACAACTTCCTTATAGTTCTCAAAATGTTAACGGTAAAATTATCAATTTCAATAATAATATAGCACAATTAAGCAATAATTCCTTTGTAGATAGCATGGGTAATATTATTAATTTTAAGTTAGATAAAAATTATCATATCCTAAATGCGTATTTAGAAGAAATCATCATAGCTGATGATAATGGAAACTTTAAAATCTTAAATTTACAAGGCGAAGAATTATTTTCTCATAAATTTAACGAAAGTGTGGTAAGCGCTAGTATAGATGGAGATGATATAGCTTTGGTTTTAGCTAGTAATACCTTAGTATATGCAAATAAAAACCTTGGTATCAGAATGCTTCAAAACTTAGGCACATCCTATGCTCAAGATAGTCGTTATGCTAATCCTTATTTTTTAAATACTATTATAATATATCCTATGCTTAATGGAAAATTAGCTATACTTAACAAAAGCACATTAAAAGTTAGCAAAGAGATTTTAGTAAGCAGTGAAGAGTTTTTTAACAATATTATTTATCTTCATGTAAAAAATGATACAATGGTTGCCGCAACAGCACAAAAAATCATTGTTGTCACTCCAAATAGAACCTTATATTTAAACGAAAATATTAAAGAAGTAAATACCAATGATAATGAAATTTTCATACTTACAAAAGATGGAAGAATTCTTAAAAATGATTATAATCTTAGAAAAATTGATGAAGTAAAATTTCAATTTGCTCTATTTTCTAAAAGTACCTTATATAACAACTCTTTATATATTTTTGAAAAAACAGGCTATTTAATTAAACTGAATACAAATTTAAAAGATTACATAGTATATCCACTCAATGAAGCTGTTGATGAGAAAAGTTTTATGGTTAATGGTAAATTTTTCTATCAAAATAAATTTTTGCAATTAAACTAAAATGAATCAAGAACTTAGTGATATTCTTATAAAACATGGGATTATTTTAAAAAACACTAAGTCTTTAGATATTCATGTTTTTAGCAAAAAGAAAAAAACAATTTGCATTTATGGAGAAAATACAAGTAAGCAATACTGCTTAATTTTATTTTCTTTTGCGAAAAGTAAAATTTTAACAAAAGAATGTCTAGAATTTGAAAGTATTTTTCAAAATATAAACCAAACTCTAAATTTAAATTTCAAAAATTATTTTATTTTTCATCAAGCTTTAATTTGCTCAAAAGCAAAAGAATATTTAGCTACCAAAGGGATTAAAAGCTATGCTTTTATGTGATATTGGCAATACAACCGCAAGTTTTTTAAACGAGCAAAAATTTCATTCTATGAGTATAGAACAGTTTTTACAATATGAGCCAACACAGAAAGTATTTTATATCAATGTTAATCCAAATTTAGAGCAAAGATTGAAACAAAATCCCTTATTTATCAATCTTGCTCCATATTTTAACTTTGATACTATTTATGATAATTTAGGGGTCGATAGAATAGCAGCTTGCTATACTATAGAAGATGGTGTTGTAGTTGATGCGGGTTCTGCAATCACTGTAGATATTATCTCTAATTCTATTCATCTTGGCGGATTTATTCTTCCTGGTATTGAAAGCTACAAAAAATCTTTTTCTAATATTTCATCACGTTTAAAATATGAATTAAATACCCAAATAAATTTTGATGCTTTTCCCCAAAGAACTGTTGATGCTTTAAGTTATGGTGTATTTAAAAGCATATATTTACTCATAAAAGATAGTGCATATGGTAAAAAATTGTATTTTACCGGCGGTGATGGACAATTTCTCGCAAATTTTTTTGACTATGCTATTTATGATAAATTTTTAATTTTTAGAGGTATGAAAAAAGCTGTTTGTGAAAATTTTATACTTTAAAATTTATTTCTGCACCCCCACTCTTAAAATTATAAGCTTTATTTAAACTCAAAACAACTATATTTTGATATCATTAGCAAAAGTAAACATACAAAAGGAATTGACAACAATGGATCAAAAACATTTTGATACCGTAGTAATTGGCGGTGGGATTTCTGGTGCTGCGGCATTTTATGAGCTAGCTAGATATACAAATATTCAAAGTATTGCTTTATTAGAAAAATATAATAATGCCGCAACTTTAAATAGTCATAGCACAAGCAATTCGCAAACTATCCACTGTGGCGATATAGAAACAAACTATACCTTAGAAAAAGCAAAAAAAGTCAAAAAAACTGCAGATATGATTGTTAAATACGGTCTTTTGCAAAATGCACAAAATAAATTTATGCACTCACACCAAAAACTTGCACTTGCAGTTGGAGATAAAGAATGCGAGTATATGAAAAATAGATATGAAGAATTTAAAGAATTATATCCTTATATTAAATTTTATACCAAAAATGATATTAAACAAATAGAACCCAATGTTGTCTTAGGTGAAGATAGCATCAATGATAGAGCAGATAATATAGTAGCTATGGGTGTAGAAGAAGGTGAAATTTACACCACGGTAGATTTTGGATTAATGAGTCAAAATCTTATAGAACAAGCTTGCAAACAAGGTAAAAATACCCATGTAGCTTATAATCAAGAAGTTGTTTTTATAGAAAAAAAAGATGATATTTTTTATATAAAAACAAGAGATTTTAAAGAATATAGTGCAAAATCGATTATAGTAAATGCGGGAGCGCATTCTTTATTTTTAGCACATAAAATGGGCATAGGATTAGATAAATCTTGCTTTCCTGTTGCAGGAAGTTTTTACATGGCAAAAAGAAAAATTTTAAATGGTAAAGTTTATATGGTACAAAATCCAAAACTCCCATTTGCAGCGCTACATGGTGATCCTGATTTATTAGCTAATATGAATACGCGCTTTGGTCCTACTGCTTTAGTTATCCCTATGCTAGAAAGATATCATGGCTTTAAATCACTACCTGAATTTTTCAAAACATTAAATTTGGATATGAATGTAGTTAAAATTTGTTTTAATCTTTTTAAAGATTCTACTATTAGAAATTATATTCTTTATAATTATTTGTTTGAAATTCCTTATATCAATAAAAGACTTTTTGTAAAAGATGCCAAAAAAATAGTTCCTAGTTTAAAAACAGATGATATTTACTATGCTAAAAACTTTGGCGGAGTACGCCCTCAAGTGCTTGATAAAAAAGCAGGAGAACTAATGCTTGGCGAGGCAAGCATCACTGAAATTCCAGGTATAATTTTCAATATGACACCAAGTCCAGGTGCTACAAGCTGTCTTGGTAATGGCTATAGAGATGCAAAACTTATTTGTCAATACTTGGGTGCTAATTTTAATGAGGATTTATTTACTAGCGAACTACTATAAAAAGGATAAGAAATGTTAAAAAAAACAAAAATAGTTGCAACGATTGGGCCAGCAAGCGAAAATGAGGCTACAATAAGACAAATGATTATTAATGGAGTGAATGTTTTTCGCTTAAATTTTTCACATGGAACCCATGAGTATCATAGTAAAAACTTAACTACTATTAGAAAAGTAGCAGCTGAACTTAATGCAAGAATTGGAATTTTACAAGATATTAGTGGGCCAAAAATTAGAACCTTAAAGATTTCAGAAGCTTTTGAGCTAAAAAATGGAGATAGACTAGACTTTTACAAAGATACTTTTGAAGGTGAAAAACTTTCTAATGAACATTATAAGGTCTGTATTAATCATCCTGAAATTCTTTCTATGCTAAAGGTTGGGGAATATATCTACCTTTGTGATGGCTCTATAAAAACTAAAGTTATACAAGTTGAAAAAGATTTTATCCAAACCCAAGTAGAAAATAGCGGGGTGCTTAGCTCAAACAAAGGAATTAATTTTCCAAATACAAAAATCAATATCGATGTTATCACTCAAAAAGATAAAGACGATCTTGCGTGGGGTATTAAAAATGATGTTGATTTTTTAGCCATATCTTTTGTGCAAAATGCTCATGATATTGATGAAGTTAAAAAAATACTTGATGAAAATAATGCTAAAATTGCTATTTTTGCAAAAATAGAAAAATTTGATGCTGTTGAAAATATTGATGAAATCATAAATTGTAGCGATGGGATAATGGTTGCAAGAGGAGATTTAGGTATTGAAGTGCCTTATTATAGAGTGCCAAATATACAAAAACTCATCATTAAAAAAGCCAACGAGGCTAATAAACCTGTCATTACTGCTACTCAAATGCTTTTTTCACTTGCAAAATCAAAAACTGCCACAAGAGCTGAAATTTCAGATGTTGCTAATGCAGTACTTGATGGTACTGACGCAGTTATGCTTAGCGAAGAAAGTGCAGTGGGGATTGATCCGGCAAATGCAGTTGATATTATGACTCAAACTATCATTGAAACAGAAAAAAATTATCCTTATGAAAAATTTGAAAATTTTAAATGTTTTAATGAAACTGATATCATTGCTAAATCAAGCACGCAACTAGCAACCGATTTAAATGCAAATGCAATTTTTACCATCACAAGTAGTGGCGCTTCTGCAGTTAAAACAGCAAGATATCGTCCAAAAATGGATATCATAGCTATTACTCATTCTAAAAAAGCTTTAAATTTTTTAAGTATAGTTTGGGGAGTTCAACCTGCTATACTAATAGAAAAACATGAAAATTTAACAGAGCTTTTAAGCAATTCTGTAAAACTTGGAGTTGAAAAAGGCCTTATGAAAAAAGATGGAGTTTACACTCTTACCGCAGGATTTCCAGTAGGTGTCGCAGGAAGTACAAATTTAATTAGAATTTTACAAAAAGATCAAATTGAATATTATTTAAGTTTGGGAAAATAACCCAAACTTAATATTCTTCTTCTATCAAATCACATAAGCAGTGTATAATTAAAATATGCATTTCTTGGATTCTAGCCGTATCATCACTTGGAATGACTATATTGTATTCACATAATGCATTCATCACTCCACCACCCTTTCCACTAAGCCCTATACACTTAGCACCAACTTCCTTGGCTTTTTCAAAAGCTTTGATCACATTTGGACTTTTTCCACTAGTAGAAATTCCAATCAATACATCATTATTATTAGCTAAAGCTTCAACTTGTCTTGAAAAAACAAATTCAAAACCATAGTCATTTCCTATAGCACTTAAAGCAGAAGTATCAGTGCTTAGAGCAATAGCAGCTAAAGCTTTTCTTTCTTTTTTATATCTTCCGCTAAGTTCAGCTGCAAAATGTTGGCTATCTGCAGCGCTTCCACCATTTCCACAAATTAAAATTTTCCCACCTCTTTTCAAACACACTTTTAACTCTTGAGCAATCATAGCAATTTGCTCTTTTAAATTCAAACTTTGTTCTAAAATTTTTTGATGTTGAATAAATTCCTTTTCGATTTTATTTATCATTTGCAATCCTATTAATTATATTAGTAGTACTAAATCCATCTTCAAAGTCAATCAATTCTACTTTTTTTACTAAATTTGAACCCACCACTTCTTTGTCTTTATAATCAGCTCCTTTAACCAACACATCGGGTTTTAAAAACTCTATTAATTCATAAGGAGTATCTTCATTAAAAATCACTACATAATCTACAAAATACATGCTCGCAAGCATACATGCACGTTGAAACTCTAAATTTATAGGTCTTGAGTTTCCTTTTAGTCTTTTTATGCTTTCATCTGAATTTAAACCTACAACTAAGATATCTCCTAATTTTTTAGCTTTTTCAAGATATTTTATATGGCCATAATGCATAATATCAAAACAACCGTTGGTAAAAACTACTTTTTGATTTTGCATCAATTTTATAAGTTCTTCTTTGTTTTTAATTTTATCTTCAAAAGAAGCTTTTTTTAGGTTTTTTATCTCTTCTAAACTTACACTCACACTTCCTACTTTTGCTACTACAACAGCTGCTGCATCATTTGCTAGCTCGCACGCCTTTACAATATCAACTTTTAAAGCCAAAGCATAAGCAAGCATAGCTATAACACTATCTCCAGCTCCTGTTACATCATAAACCTCCAAAGCTTTTGCAGGAATAATATGTAATTTTTCATCAAAAAGCGCTATTCCTTCTTCAGATAAAGTTATAATAGAATAGGTTAGATTTAAATCATCTTTTAATTTTTTTAAAGCTTTTTCTAAATTATCAATTTTTTCTACACCCAAAGCTTGAATAGCTTCTTTTTTATTTGGAGTTAACAAGGTTGCATTTTGATATTTACTAAAATCACTTCCTTTTGGGTCAATCAAAATAGGTAAATTTAAAGTATTTGCATATTCTATCAAAGCCTTTGTAACTTTTGAAGTTAAAGCTCCTTTAGCATAATCACTCAGAATAATCGCATCATAATCTTTTGCGATTTTTTTATACTCTTGAATAATTTCATCTTCTAATTTAGTATCAAAATCATTCTCATTATCAAGTCTTAAAACTTGCTGAGAATGTGATAAAACCCTGCTCTTAAGAGGAGTTTTTCTGCCTTTTTCTACTAATAATTTTGCATTTAAATTCTCTTTTAAAAATCTCCCACTCTCATCATCACCCACAAGTCCTAGAGCAAAAACCTCAGCGCCAAGACTTTTTAAATTTGCATATACATTACCAGCTCCACCTAGTCTTTTATCTTCTTTTTGTGATTTCATCACCATTACAGGAGCTTCTGGGGAAATTCTAGTGCAATCACACCATATATAATGATCCACCATAAAATCCCCAACAACTAAAATTTTTGGCTTTTTAGAACTTAAAAAATCAAGCATTCACTTCCTTTTCATAAAGTCTTTTAATCTCATCTAAATAATCTTTTATACCCTCTTCAAGACTAAATTTAGCTCTATACGAAAAGCTCTCATCTAGTTTTGCTTGGGTATGGAATTGATAAGCGTTTTTATAAGGATTAGAAATATATTCACAAGGATAATTAGTATTTAATTCTTTTTGTAAAATATCAACTATATCTTGAAAAGTTCTTGCCTTGCCTGTAGCTACATTATAAATTCCACTTTTTGCTTCTAGAGCTTGCAAATTTGCACTCACAACATCTTTAATATACACAAAATCACGATAAATTTGATCGCTTCCTTCAAACAAACGCGGACTTTTACCCGCTAAAATTTGATGTCCAAATTGCAAAATCATAGAAGCAGTGCTATTTTTAAAAAATTCTCCCTTACCATATACATTAAAATATCTAAGCCCGACTATATGTATTTTATCAAAGTATTTTTTTGCTAATTTATCCATCATTAGCTTTGAAAACGCGTAAGGGTTTTTAGGGGCTTCACTTAAATTTACAGTTTGTGGGCTTGGAGCATCTCCATAAACTGAAGCCGAACTTGCATAGATTAGTTTTGCATTAAGCTCCAAAGCAAGTTCTATAAAATCTTTAAAAGTGTTTAAATTAGTCTTTAAAACTTTATTTTGATCATAAACAGTTGTATCTGAAATTGCAGCCTTATGAAAGATCACATCAGGTTTAAAAGCTTTTATAACTTTTAAAGTTTTTTCATCATTAATATCACCTACATAAAGCTCACCTTCAAAATCTAAAATATTCTTAAAATGACCAAAACTTTCTAAATTTCCATTTTCAAAAGTAGCGCTTGAGCGCATTTTATCTACAATTAAAACTTCATGTTTATCTTGAAGTTCTAAAGCAAGTGCAGAGCCTATAAAACCTGCTCCACCTGTTATCACTATTTTCATTTTCTATCCTTTAAATAATGCAAAAGCTCTTTTAAAGTTTTAAATACTTTATAATTTTCATCATCATTATAATTTTCATTGATTAAAAATAGATTTTTTATACCAGCATTAATTCCAGCTTGCATATCACTTAAATTATCCCCTATAAAAAAAGATTGAGAAAAATCTATATTAAATTCTTTTTGTGCTTTTAAAAACATACCAGGTTTTGGTTTACGACATTCGCAATTTTCTAGATGTGGGCAGTGATAAATTTTTTCTATTTTAATATTTCTTTTTAAAAACTCACCTAACATATATGAACTTAAAATTTCAAAATCTTTTTCACTATAATAAGCCCTTGCAATACCTGATTGATTAGTAGCTACAAAAATTAAAAAATTTTGCTTTTGAAAAAATTCGCAAAGTTCAAAAATACCATCACAAAATTCAAAATCACTGATCTTATGAACATATTTTTTATCAGTATTTATAATACCATCTCTATCTAAAAATAATGCCTTAGTTTCCATAAAAAAATTATAATGTATTTTTTTTAAGATTTTATAATTTATCAAGTAAAAAAGTTTTTTAAGCGACTTTAAATAAAAAAAGCTTATAATTAAACACATTTTATTTTCAATTTATATAGGAGTGATATAATGAAAAAGCTACTTGTTTTATCAGCTTTAGCGTGTCTTGGTGTTTCAGCTTTTGCTGCAGATGGTGCTACACTTTATAAAAAGTGTGCAGTATGTCATGGTGCTAAAGCAGATAAAGTTTATCTTAACAAAGTTCCTGCTTTAAATACTTTAACTGCAGCTGAAAGATTACAATACATGAAAGATTATGCAGCAGGTAAAAGAAATGCTTATGGTCAAGGAGCGATCATGAAAATTAATCTTAAAGGTTTAACAGAAGCAGATTTTAAAGCAATTGAAGATTATATCGAAAGCTTAAAAAAATAATTTAACAGCCTTTATGGCTGTTTTTTGTTCTTTTCTAAAGCTTCTTTTTTTCTTTTTTCTAAAATCACTGCATCATTTAAAGCGTCTTCACTATCATTTAAAATAGTAAATTTATAATCATCATCAAATTGCTTATTCTTTATACCCCAAAGCAAAGCACAAATTGCCAAAAATAAAGCAATCAAAGAAACACCTATCATCATCATTAAAACACCATTCATTTTTTAATCCTTAAAGCATTTAAAATCACTATTATACTACTAAAAGACATCGATAAAGCCGCAATTAAAGGATTGATCAAACCAAAAAAAGCTAAAGGCATGCTCAAGGCATTATAAAATAAAGAAAAAGCTAAATTTTGTTTAATAATTTGATAAGTTTTTTTAGCTATTTGTATAGCCTTTTGTAAGCTTTTTAGGTCGTTTTTTAACAATATAATATCACTATTTTCCATAGCAAGCTCAGAACCTTCTTTTAAAGAAACCCCAACACCTGCATAAGAAAGTGCTAAAGCATCATTTACCCCATCTCCTACCATTAAAACCTTACTTGTTTGATTTAAGTTGGCTATTGTTTGCATTTTGTCTTCTGGCATACATGAAGCTTTGAAATTATTTATTTTTAATTTTTCGGCCACCTTACTCACAGCAGGTAAATTATCACCACTTAACATATAAATTTGCATTTTGCATTCTTTCATAAATTCAATCAACTCTTCAGAACTTTCTCTCATACTGTCTTCTAATTCAAAAACTGCTAATATAATTTTATTTTTAGCAAATATAAAATGCGTGGTTTGAAATTCTTGTACTTGCATATGATTTTCTTTAAAAAATTTCTCATTTCCTCCCAAAAATTCATCTTTACCCAAAAAAGCTTTATAACCTCTTGCTTGAAAATTTTGAACTTTTTCAAATTCTATTCTACTATCAATTTTTTCATCCAAAAATTTCAAAATACTTTTAGCTACTGGATGGTTAGTTAGGTGTAAGAAATTTAATAACTCATTTTTATCTAACCTTTCATCCAAAAAGCTTTTTTTAACTTCCAAACTAGCCTTTGTCAAAACCCCTGTTTTATCAAATACAGCCACATTACACTTACTCAAATCTTCTACAACACCTGCTTCTTTAAATAAAATTTTTTCTTTCAAACCAGCACTAATTGCCACTAAAGAACCCACCGGAGTAGCCAAAGCCAAAGCACATGGACAAGCTATGATTAACACAGAAACCATACGTATCATAGCCTCCTCAAAACCTAAATTTAATACAAAAAAAGTAAAAGCAAAACACAGCACAGCACAAGTTAAGATAATAGGCGAAAAATACTTACTTACTTGTTGCACTATTTTTTCTATTTTAGCTTTTTTTGAACTTGAGTTTTCGAGTAAATTAATAATTCTAGCTAATTTAGAATCCTTATAAAGTGCATTTGCCTTATATAAAGCATTCCCGCTTAAAACCAAAGAAGCAGAATAAATCATATCATCTTTTTGCGCATCAAGCGGTAAACTCTCTCCGCTTAAACTAGACATATCCAAGCTAATATTACCACTAATACACACTCCATCTATTAAAACCCTATCGCCTTCTTTTAACTCTATAATATCTCCTATTTGCACTTCTTCTATATCAATATTTTCTATTTTGTCATTTTTTAATACCCTTACTTCATTACTTAAAAATGATCGTAAATGATCAAGCGTATCAAGAGCTTTTTTCTTACTTAAAAGCTCTAAGTACTTTCCTATAAAAACAAAACAAATAATCATCGCCACAGAATCAAAATACACTTGCGAAGCTCTTGAAAACATTGCCCACACTGAATATATATAAGCTAAACTTGCTCCACTAATTACCAAAGTGTCCATATTAACACTTTTAAATTTCAAAGCATAATAGGCATTTTTATAAAAAATCGAGCCTGTGTAAAAAAGCACAGGAGTGCAAAGTAAAAATTCAGCAAAATGTAAAATATCCTTAGTATCAGCTTCCATGCCACTAAAAAATCCAGCATACTTAGCTACAGATATCCACATGATATTCATCACGCAAGCTATAGCAACTATTAATTTTGCATAAAAATCTCTTTTGGTTTGAGTTGCTCTTTGTTCATTTTTTGTAGGCAAATACACACTAACTTTATAACCTATACTTTCTATACTTTGGATAATTTTTGCTAAATTTATGCTTTCTTCATCAAAAACAATTCTAGCCTTATGAGTAATAGAATTAATATCAACTTCTATCACCCCTTCACTTTTAATGAGAATTTTTTCATTAAGCCAAACACAAGCGGCACAATGAATTTCTTCTATAAGTAAAAAAACCTCACTAAAACCTTCTTTGGTTTTTTGTATGTATTTTTCATAATCTTTAACATTGTGTTCTATTATCGCAGGGGTTAGGGTTTGATTGCCAAGTTTTTCATAAAATTCTTCTAAATTATTTTCTTGCAAAATCTCATAAACACTCTCACAACCCTTACAACAAAAATAATTTCCATTTTTTTCTATCATTTGATCTTGTCTAAAGCTTAATTGGCAGTGTTTGCATTTCATCTTATACTTTCTTTAATAATTTTTTACAATATTTTATCATTTTTTTAAAATCACTATTTTAAAAATTATTTACAAAGCTATATTATAATTTTAAAAATTTGACAAAGAAGCATTTTTTTGAATAAAATCTCTTATTTATTATTAAATACTACATTTTCTACATTTTAGAGGATACATGGAAAATACAAAAGAAAAAAAACAACATCAAAGAACACACGTTCCAGTGGAAGGTTACAAGATAGAAGATTTAAAGTTGCTTGATCTAGAAAGCTTAGTTAAAATCGCCAATGAAGCAGAAATAGAAAATCCAAGAGAATTTAGAAGACAAGATCTTATTTTTGAAATTCTAAAAGCACAAACCAAAAAAGGTGGCTTTATACTCTTTACGGGGATTTTAGAAATTTCACCTGAAGGCTATGGCTTTTTACGTGGAATGGATTCAAATTTAAGTGACAGTGTAAATGATGCTTATGTATCAAATTCACAAATTCGCAAATTTGCTCTGCGTGTTGGAGATATAGTTACTGGTCAAGTTAGAGAACCAAAAGATCAAGAAAAATACTACGCTTTATTAAAAATCGAAGCGATTAATTATCTTCCATTAAAAGAAGCCAGAGAAAGACCTTTATTTGACAATCTTACTCCAATTTTTCCAACTGAAAAAATCAAATTAGAATACGATCCTTTAAAACTAACAGGTAGAATGCTTGATCTATTTGCTCCTATAGGAAAAGGTCAAAGAAGCTTAATCGTAGCACCTCCAAGAACTGGTAAAACTGAGCTAATGAAAGAACTAGCTACTGCTATTGCTAAAAATCACCCAGAGGCTCATTTGATTGTACTTTTGGTAGATGAGCGTCCTGAAGAAGTTACAGATATGCAAAGATGTGTTAAAGGTGAGGTTTTTAGCTCAACTTTTGATTTACCTGCTTATAATCATGTTAGAGTAGCTGAACTTGTTATAGAAAAAGCAAAAAGAATGGTAGAAACAGGTAAAGATGTTATTATTTTGCTTGATTCTATTACAAGATTAGCAAGAGCTTATAACACTGCCACACCAAGTAGTGGCAAGGTTTTAAGTGGTGGGGTTGATGCAAATGCCTTACATAAACCAAAACGCTTTTTTGGTGCAGCTAGAAATATAGAACATGGTGGCTCATTAACCATCATAGCAACTGCTTTAATAGAAACAGGCTCAAGAATGGATGAAGTAATTTTTGAAGAATTTAAAGGCACGGGAAATAGTGAAATCGTTCTTGATAGAAATATTTCAGATAGAAGAATTTATCCTGCAATTAATATCATAAAATCAGGTACTAGAAAAGAAGAATTACTTCAAGGTGTTGAAAAACTTCAAAAAATTTGGGCAATTAGATCAGCTATTTCACAAATGGATGATATAGAAGCTTTAAAATTCTTATACTCTAAAATGCTAAAAACTAAAAGCAATGAAGAGTTATTATCTATCATGAATGAGTAGCAATGCTTCAAGCTCTTGCTGTTAAATATAGACCAAAAAATTTCAATGAACTTGTAGGGCAAAATACTGTTTCTACAAGCTTAAAATATGCTCTTGAAAACAACCGTTTAGCACATGCTTATTTATTTTCAGGATTACGCGGAAGCGGAAAGACTTCAAGTGCAAGAATTTTTTCAAGAGCCCTAGTATGCGAAAATGGACCAAGTGCTAATCCTTGTGGAGAATGTTCTCAATGCTTATCTTCACTTAATGGCTCTAATATAGACATTATAGAAATGGATGCTGCAAGTCATAGAAGCTTAGAAGACATACAAGAGCTTATCGAGCAAGTTAAATACGCTCCATCTTTAGCTAGGTTTAAAATTTTTATTATCGATGAAGTGCATATGCTTACCCCACAAGCTGCAAATGCTTTGCTTAAAACCTTAGAAGAGCCACCAAGTTATGTAAAATTTATACTAGCAACAACCGATCCCTTAAAACTTCCTGCTACAGTTCTTTCAAGAACACAGCATTTTAGATTTAAGCAAATTTCTACCCATGATATCTTAAATCATCTTGAGTGGATTTTGGAAAAAGAAAATATTAGTTATGAAAAAGAAGCTTTAAAACTCATTGCAAGAAGTGGAAATGGTTCTTTAAGAGATACCCTAACCTTACTAGATCAAGCCATAGTATATTGTCAAAATGATATACAAACACAAAAAATCACTGCAATGCTAGGCTTTTTGGATCCAGCTAAAATTGAAGAATTTTATCAAGCCATTTTAGCTAATGATAAAGATAAGGTTCTTGAGTTTTTAAAAGAATTTGAAGATTATGAAGCAAGTAATGTCATTGATGAGATGATATTTTTTCTAAAAGAAGCGTTTTTTGCCAAAAATAATCTTTTTTCTATGTTAATTTATGAAAGATTTTTTAGAATTCTTTCACGCGCTAAGACTATGTTAAATTCTAGTGATGATAATAGCTTTGTACTTTGCGTTATGGCTTTCATGCTTATTGAAGCAACTTATTTAAAAAGCATTGATGAGGCTATTAAAAGCTCAAAACAAGATAGCATGCCAAGTCCAAAACAACAAGAAATTCCTTCTATTCAACAAACTCCTAAAGAAGAAAAACTTAATCCTTATGAAAATCTCTTAAAAGCAATATATAAAAGAGATTATGACTTAGCTGAAGTTTTCAAAAAAACCACGCAGTTTATTTCTTTTGAAGGTAATATTTTAAGTATTAGTTCACATGCTAAAGATGATGATAGAATGGTTTTAAACAATGGTTTTAAATTAATCAAAACATTACTTCATGAGCTTTTTGGAGAAAAAACACAAATTAAAATTCAAAAAATAGAAACCATAGATACTCAAAAACTACAAGATATATTCAAAACCCCTATAAAACAAGAAGTAAAAAGCACTCCAAATTTAAATGAGCATTTTGAAAATTTTAAAAAAGACGCTAAAAAATATGATCCTAAAGATGAAACCAAAGAAGCTCTTAACAAGCTCTTTGGTCCTCCGACAATACAAAATTAAAAACTACCATTGATTGAAATATAAATTCTTCTTCCCTCTTCTATGCGATTATAAGTATTTACCCAAACATCTTTGCCATCACTCTTATAAGAATCCCAATCATTTGTAAAACTTTTATCAAAAAGATTATAAATTGCTGCATTAATGTTCCATTTTTTATTAATATCATAACGCACACCCATAGAAGCTAGAAAGACATCTTGATAATATTCTCTATTAATATTTGTATCACCCATATAACGATCTATTTGCCATTCACCTTTTACCCATGGAGTGAATTTATTAAAGATATTATAACTTACTTTTAACATGATATTGTGTTTTAAACTATCAATTTCTGGTTTTCCTATCACAGCCTTATCTTGTGCATCTTTTACTTCACTATCAAGATAAGTATAAGCTAGATCTAAATTTAAATGCTCTATAGGAGTAATCCCCGCTCCAAGCTCTATACCCTTATATTCAACTTTGTCATGATTAATCGCTTGATAGCATGTATCAGCCTCGCATTTTCCAATACCCGAAATCATACTATCTTTGCCGAATTTTTGACTAGAAATTTTATCTTTAAAATTTGTTAAAAAGCCAGTTGCTGAAATATAAAATAAATCATTATTATAAACAGCAGCTAGTTCATAATTAAGCGAGGTTTCTTCTTTTAAATTCGGATTTCCATACATAGGATATTTACCCTGTCCGCTATAATTATAAGCACCAGCTATCAATCTATTAGCATATGGGGTTCTAAAGCCTGTTGAAACACCACCTTTTAAAGTAAGTTCGCTGGTGGGATTATAAACCAAATAAGCTCTTGGAGAAATATTATTTCCAAAAATTTCATGATAATTATATCTTGCACCAAAAGTAAATCTTAAATCATCTCTTATACTATACTCATCTTCTGCAAAAAAAGCTAATAAATACTGATCAAAATTAGTAGGATTGGCGATTTTATCTTGCATTTTTTCAAGTCTATATTCACCACCCACGCTTAAAATATGGCTTTGACCTAAAGGAATAACTGATTTTGTATCTAAAATAATATCTTCAGCAACTATATTTCTATTTTGTCCTAAAAATGGTTGTGTTTTTTGACCAACCACCTCGCGTCCATCATTACTTACACGGTTATACTGCAAGGTAGAAGTAATCGAAAAATCTTCATACACACCCTCATGACTTAGGTAAGTTACCAACTTATCTACTTGAATAGTGTCTGTATAGCCACCTGTTAAGGCCCCATTATCACTAGATGGTTTAGTCAGCGTTCCTAGTTGTCCTTTTTTATTATCATAATGATTTCTTGAAAAATCAATATCAAATATCAAGGTATTATAATCATCTACTAAATAATTTAACCGAGTTCCTAAATTAAAATTATTAGATTTTGTAGGGCTTTGTGCTTGATCACCTTGTACTCTTTGACCACTCCCATTACTAAATTCAACGTTAGATTGCTCCCTATAAAACTCTCTAAAGCGCAAGGTTAATCCTAGACGATCATTCATCAATGGACCACTTGAATATATACTTGTACCATAAGTATTACCCCATTCTTTATGTGCATTAAAAATACTATCTAAACTAACTGATGTTTCCCATTTATCGCTTACTTTTTTTGTGATGATATTTACAACACCACCTAAAGCTTCAGAACCATATAAAGTACTCATTGGTCCTTTTATCACTTCTATTCTTTCTATACTAGAAATTGGAGGTAAGAATGAATTTGAAATTTCATTAAAACCATTAGGCCCGACTTCTCCACCTATCCCTTGACGGCGCCCATCGATTAAAATTAAAGTGTATCCGGTAATACCTCTCATGGTAATGTTATAAGATCCAGTTTTTCCCTTGCTAGCAAATAAATCCACACCAGGAATATCAGCAATAGCTTCGGCAACATCTCTATAAGGCTTACTTTCTAAATCTTTTTTGCTAATCACATTTATAGTAGCAGGAGCTTCTTTAATATCTTGAGAAAAACCAGAAGCACTTACTATGGAGCTATCTAATAAAACTTCTTGCGATAAAGCATTACAGACCAAAAAACTAGCAACACAAAACGATAAACAATGTTTTTTCATTATTTCCTTTCTTAAATAAACAAAATTTTCAAAATTGGTATATTATGATAATAATTATTAATTTAAAATAAATTTATTGTATCAATTATGATAATTGTTATTAATAAAAAATTTAACTTTTAGTAATATAATCACAAAAAATTTAAAATGAGGATATGATGGAATTTTTAAAAACTTATATTGATTTAATTATATTTGTAGTTTTAGGGATAATGGCATTTATTGCTATATGGTGTACTATAGAACGTATATTGTTTTTTAGAAAAATTAAACTAAATGATTATCAATGTCAAGAAAAATTTGATGATGCAATTAGTGAAAATCTTACTATGCTTTATATCATTTACACTAATGCTCCTTATGTAGGACTTTTGGGAACTGTAGTGGGGATTATGATTACATTTTATGATATGGGTGCAAGTGGGAATATTGATGTTAAATCTATTGTTATTGGTTTATCACTAGCCTTAAAGGCTACTGCTTTGGGAATTTTAGTTGCCATTCCTTCTTTAATGGCTTATAATGGATTGCTTAGAAAAATATCAACCTTGAGTAATGCATATCGTATTTTTAAGGATAAAAATGCTTAAATTACCAAAAAATGAAGGTTTAAACATCATTCCTTTTATAGACATAATGCTTGTTTTACTAGCTATTGTTTTAAGCATATCCACTTTTATCGCACATGGTGAAATCAAAATCAATCTACCACAAAGCGAAAATTCAAATTCCATAAATGAAAACAAGGACAAAGTGAGTATTTTGATTGATAAAGAAAATAAATTTTATATCGATGGAAAAGCAATCTCCCTAGAAGAAATAAAAGTAAAATTTGACACTATAGATTCTAAAACCTTAGTGGAATTAAAAAGTGATAAAGAAGCAAAATTTGAAAGTTTTGTAAAAATTATTGATATTTTAAAAAATAAAAATCATGAAAATTTTCAAATTTTAACAGAGCAAAAAAGATGAAAACATTTATAAATAATCATAAAAATCAGTCATTTTTTATCACTTTATTTCTCTTTTTACCTTTATTTTTTGTTTTTATTTATACTAAGAATTTTTTACATATACAACATAGCTCTTCAAAAGAAGAAAAATTTAATATAGCTATAAAACAGTTTTTACAAGATTCTCCTAAAGCAAAAACCGAACAGCCTAAACAAGAAAAAATAAAAAAACTAGAACAAACGAAAGAAAAATCTGTTATTCAACCTAAAAAAGTAAATACTTTAACTAATACCAAGATAACAAATCAATTAAATGAAGAAATAAAACCTCAAAAAACTTTAACCCAAGAAAAAAATACTCCAACAACTTCTCAAGAAAGCATATCTTTAACTAATAACAATGAACTTTTAAAAGAAGTCAAACAAGCTATAGATGAAGCTTTAATCTATCCTAGACAAGCCAAAAAAATGCGAATGAGTGGTGAAATTTTAGTAGAATTCACATGGACTAAAGATAAAAATCTATTAAACTTAAAAATATTAAAACCATCAAAATATAAATTATTGAACGATAGTGCCTTAGAAACTATACGTATAGCGTCTAAGAATTTTCCACAATATGAAAAAACTTTTCATATAAGAATACCCTTAATATATAAAATAAACTAAGCAAAATTGCTTAGTTTGTCGTGATTAAATTATGTCCTTTATAGATCCCATAAATTTTATAATCTCCATTTTTAAGCATTAAAACTACAGGATATTCTTCTTCGTAACCTTGCTCCATCCCAGGACTTCCTTGAGGCATACCAGGAGCAGAAATACCTATAACATCTTCAGGTTTATTTTTCAAAAGCCAAGCAACTGCATCTTCAGGAACATGTCCTTCTATAGCATAACCATCAATTACGCCAGTATGGCAACTTTGATACATAGGCTGAATATTCATTTTTTCTTTTATTTTTAAAAAATCCTCGCTTTTGTGTATTTGCACTTTATAGCCTTTATCTTTCATATAATTAGCCCAAAGATCACAACATCCACAAGTAGGACTTTCGTAAATATTTAATAATTTATCTCCACCAATTAAAACTATACTTGATAACACTAAAACACTAATAATTTTCTTCATAATATTCCTTTATCATAAATAATTACATAAAAACGTCTGATGTTTTAAGAGTCGTTTTTTGCTTTTCTTCAAATTGCGCTTGTGCTATTAACTGTTTAGGACTCAATTGAATATTGATATGAGAAATTTTATCTTGCAAACTACTTTGTATATTTTCTTTAATTTGCTCTTCTACTTTCTCTTTTATCTTTTCTTTGTATTTTTCATTACTTTCTGTAAATTTTTTCTCATATTTACCGGTCTCTTTATTATAATACATTTCCTCTCTGTATTCTTTCAAGGCATTCTCTGAAGCTTCTTTTGCTTCTTGAAACAATTCCTTTAAAGGTCTATCATACAAGCTATTTTTTTCTTGGATACTTGAATTTAATTCAAGTGAAAATGCTTGTTCTTGATGGGATTGCACAGTTTGTTTTTCATTTTTTTGTTTTGAACTAAAAATATCATATGAGTGATTAAAAAATCGATTTTCCTCTATACGAAACATCTTTATGCTCCTGAATAAAATTATAAATCACAACAAGCAAAAAATATTCCGATATATAAGTTACAAACCTATAAAACAATAAATTTTTATAGGTTTAATAACATATGTCAAAACTAAAACTTAATAAAAAAAGAAATAATGAAAATTAAAAATAAAGCAAACAGTTGCGAAGGTCTTTGAAATTTATTTGAATCCTTTAAATTTGATCCTTCAACCAAGGGTATTACAGTTGACAAAGCAGCAACGGGTCCTCCTGTTAAAAAGTATTGAGCTATAGAAGCTCCACCCGCTGCTACAAACGCCAAAGCAAAATTATAATCACAAACCTCCATAGTAGCTTGTAAGAATGGCAACAAAATAGCTGAGCTCACACCATAACTTTGTGTTATAAATCCAGCAAAAACAGCTACTATAAACATTGCTTGAACTGGAGCTACATTTAAAATTGGCTCAAAGATAGTTGCAATAGTTTTTGCTAATCCTATTTCTTTAATCACAGCACTCATAAATAAAAATGTTATAGTCGCAACCAACGGAATAGCTATCTTATTAACTCCATCTATCATATTTTTTTCTGCATTAAAAATATTGACCCTGCTAAGTACAATTGTTAAGATACTAGAAAATACCCCCAATAAAAAAATAGGATATCCTAAAATAAAACCACCAAATAAAACAATAAAAGGCAAAAAAATAACATAGACACTATGTTTACTATTTTGATTTTCTATTTCTTTTACTATTTCTTGTATTTTATTCTTATCAATAACTACAAAATTTTTCCTCTGATAAATTTTAGACCGAAACGCTGAACATAAAATTAAACTCACTGTAACAAAAATAGCAAAAATATTAATCAAACCAAAACCAATATTAGTAGCCCCAATAATCGCAACTTGCGTTGGGTGAGTAAAACCACCAAAATTACCAAGGTGGCCAGCATGCCCATGTATAGCAGCAGAATGATTCGGATTCATACCTAATAATACTGATGGTTTTGCGGTAATTACGGCTGTTACAGATGGTTGAGTAAAACCTGTCAACATTCCTATAACTCCAGCACATATAGCACTAGCAGAAGCAATTCCTTCTCCTCCACCAATTCTTCTACCAAATTTTATGATAATTTTTATAATATCATCCATAAATCCACTTGACTGCATTATACCTATAAACATCAAAATACCCGTCATATCTAAAATAACAGGATTTAAACCTGCAAGCAAAAGAGAGTTTATAAGAATATTATCTGAATCTAACATTGCAATCAAAACGCTTATTGTTGTACCAACAACAGCAGTTAAATACAATGGGGTCTTTCCAATTACCATTAAAAAAAGAGTAATACACATAAATATTTGTGAAATAAACAAATAGCTCATATTATTTCCTAACTAAAAATACATATAATAAGAATTAAATTCTTTTAATATGTCTTCTTTATTAAAACCAATTGATAACAATAAAGTTAGAAATATTCTAGCTTTCATACAGTCAAAAAAACCACCCATAATAAAACCATTTTTTTGCAAATCAATTTCACTACCCTTATATGAGTATGTATTATAAGCAGTAGGACCGCTTCCTGTTCTAGTTGTAACAATGCATGGTATATTTAAATTTAATGATTTTACTTTTTCAATAAAGTCAAATGAAACATGTCCCGCACCAAAGCCATTTATTATCAAGCCATGAAAACCAGATAAATTATCTAGAAAATAATCATCCCCAGATAAACAAGTAGGTATAATAGCAATTTTTTTATCCATTTTGTTTGGAATTTTATAAATTTTATATCTATATATTGGTGCAATATATTTTACTTGTTTTTCATATATGTATCCAATATTACCCCCATTGATGGATTTAAAAGTTTCAAGAGAAAAAGAGTTACTTTTATGTAAAAATCTTGGCAAATATATCACATGATTAAACACAACTAAAACACCTCTTTTTCTAGATAAGTTACTACTTGCAACAAGAATTGATTGGTATAAATTACTAGACCCATCACTCCCAATCTCACTTGGATTCTTCATAGCTCCAGTTACAACTATAGGAACTTCTTCATCCCACAATAAGCTTAATAAAAATGCACTTTCCTCTAATGTATCAGTGCCTTGTGTAATTACTATCCCATCTGAGCGATTCTTAACTTCATCTTTTGCTATTCTAATAATCTCTAAAACATTCTCAAATTTTAAAGATGGACTCGGAATGGATAATATGCTTTTTGTTTCTATACTTATATTATCCGTCATACCAATACCATCAACTAAGGCTTTTGCATTTAATTTAGGACTAACACCTCCTGATTCATCTTTCAACATACAAATAGTACCACCAATACTTAAAACACTAATTTTCATCAACCCCTCCTTTTTTAAAGTAAGCTAAATGTAAATCAATTATACAATTGACTTAAAATTAACTTATTCTCATTATTATTTCAAAATATCAGGAAGCTCATTAATAATATTGAGTTCTAAAAGTTTCTTATAAACAGCTTTGGTATTTGCTTTAGCTGTATATTTTTCAGAATAATAACCATTAACAACTCTAAAAAGACTCATGTAGTCTAAATCATATTTTTGAGCAAACTTTTTAAGATTAATATTATTATCTTCAAAATATTTTTTTAACAATTACTATCCTTTCATTTTGTAATTTTTATTTCAAATTGATTTTTTTAAGATACAATTTAGAAATATATTTTATACATTATATAGTTATTTTATTTATATGTCAATAATTTATAAATAAAATAACTATATTTAGAAAGCGGTGAATGGAAAATTTTAAAACATTAGTAGAAGAAATGAAGCTTTATTTTAATGTTACTAGTTTAGAAATGGTAGCTGAGAAATTAGGTCTTAAAAAATCTACTGCAATAGGCTGGAGACAACGAAAAAGGATATCTTCACATGCTATATTAAAATTTAATCAACTAAAATATAAACAAAATAACTATATAAATTCAGTTGATAAGAATTTACAACAAACTGAAAAAATAAACAATAAAGATACAATATTGATTCCATTTTATAAAAACTATTATCTTTCATCGGATTTTATTAGTAATAGCAACATCATTACACAAACCATACCTTTTAATAAAAATGAATTAAATAACATGTTTAATTTACAAGAATTTTTAAAGATAGGTATTGTCTCTATGATAGGGAATAGCATGGAGCCCACGATAAAAGAAGGAGAAATGATTGTATTTCAAAAAGATAACTCGAGTATAGAAGGTGGTATATATATTGTTGAATATCAAAAAGAAATTTTAATTAAAAGATTAAAAAAAAGACCCTTATGTTTGATTAGCGATAACAAAGAATATCCTAATATCAACATTAAAAAATCTAACGAATTAAAAATCATAGGAAGAATTATTGGAGCATATAAAATTAATTATAAAAAATTATAAATAAAATTTTATTTATATTATTACTCTCATCAAAATTTACAATACTCCTAATATCAGCTATAGTATATTTAAAGTTAATAGCTTCCCTAAACCTTTACCAATAATTCCACCTCTAATGACATTACCTAGACTTAAAAACTCATCTTGCAAACCTTTTCTTTGAGCTTTTAATTCCGCTCTTAAATTGGTATTGAGTTTAAGAGTGTTTAATTCTTTTTGTAATCCACTAATACAGAGTTTAGTTTTTGCTGCTATTTTTTCTAAATTACTAAAATCTTTAACCACCTTACCAACAGCACTTGCATTTTTAATTGCTAAACCTAAAACAACACCAATTCCAATACTTCCAGCATTTTCCACATTCAACCCTTTTTAAGTGTTTGTATTTTAAAATCTTTGCTATGAAAATTTTAAAATTTATTAATGATGATACAATTTCGCACATTGCTTTATTACTAACAACACTTATACCTGCTTTTTTAATAAGTTATCAAAGTGCAAATGATGGTTTTTTCAATACAATAGCTATTTTTATCTTTTCTTATTTTATAGGCATTATCATAACTGCTATTTTAATGATGATTGTGCCACCTATTGCCTTATTGCTTATTTTACCCACTTGGCTAATTGTAATAAGTTTAGATTTTATTCTTTTTGTTATTTTAAAGATTTATTCTTTTAAAAATAAAACAATTAAAAACTCTTAGTTTTTAACAACTCTTTTGCTATTTCTAAAGCTTTTTCAAATTCTTCCAAATCTAAATCTAACACCTCATTTAAACCCCAATTTAAACTATGGCTTATAAGAGCTACAGCTTCTAGGCTATAACTCCTGCTTCTTGCAAAAAATCTTTAAGAGCGTTTTCTTATTTTATTTATAAATGCAACTATCGTATAAATACTTATTCCATTTCTTTATTCGCTTTTATTGGTAGTATTTTAATTTTTCGCTCAAATATTTTCTTATATTTTAATTACTTACATACAAATATCAAATTATTGTAATAAAATACAAAAATATAAAATAAATCACAAAATAAAGAATGAGCTATCACTTAGAAAAGTAGATAAAAACAGAAAAGATCTTAAAACTTGAAAAATAATAGAGTAGTGTGAAAACTTACACCCTAATACAATGTATCCTAGAATTGATTATCACACTCTCAGTTACTACATTATAACCATCAATTTTATCTAATTAAAATAATTCTAGCTTTACTAAACCAAAAAGAAGTTTAAATGGCCTTAGTCTTGGTAGAATTTGAATTTAAAGTTTTAAATTTTGATAATTTAGAAAGAAGTTGCGATTGCAAAATTACTAATTAAATAGAATTAATAACCATAGTGCTTTATTTATAAGTTCTAAGAAAAATAAGAAATACAAGGTAAAACCCTACTTTAATTACAAAAAATTATAGAGGAGGCTAAGAGTTTATATAAGCCTGATTTAGAGCAATTATTATCTAGAGTTTGGCTTAAGAATGCAAAATTAATAGCTGATAAATTAACAGAAGAAAACGAATTTTTTAAAAAACAAACCGATCAAATGATACAAGAAAAAATAAAAGAAGCGTATCAAATTTTATCATTACCACTAACTATTAAGCAATATAATATTAATAGAAAAAATGCATCATATTTTAGCAATTCATTAATAGGATTAATTTCAGATAATTCTTATAATACGCTTGAGAATTTAGATCTTGTTTTTAATTTAGAAAAAGAAGAGCACGAAGTTTTTAATTATATAAGAGAAAATGTTGATTTTTTAAATCTAATAAAAAAATATTATACTTATATATCAAGACTTGATTTTTTGCAACATTTTGAAAATTTGGTATTCAATGAAGGAAAGACAGAAACAAAAGAAAGAACAGAGTTGCATAAAATTGTAGAAAATAATTTATGGTTATTTGATGAAGAATATTTAAATATTGATTTTTTTAGCGATCAATCATTAAAAGGAATTTTTACTGAAATAAAATTGCCAATAAATACAGATGATGAAAAAGAGTTAAATAAAATTTCGGATATTTTCATACCTCGCGCTAAAGATAATGAGTTTATACTTATTGAATTAAAATCGCCAAAAACAAAAATTACTTTATCAACACTTCATGATGTGTTTAATAAATATATTATTAAAATTCTTAATTCACTATCAAAGCAAAAAAGTAATATTAAATACATAAGAGCCATATGCATTTCATCAGAAAAGCAAGAGTATCTAGGAAAGATGGATGACAGTAATTATATCGTAGAGGCAATGACTTGGAAAGAAATAATCAGTACAAGAAAAAAAGAACTAGAATATCGTATAAAAGATATTAAAGGTTGTTTATTTTTGTCAAAATATCAAAATATTTACGATTTTAAAGAAAAGGAAATAAATAAAGAAAGAGTTGATAATTTAAAAAGAATATAAAAGTTTAAATATTTATCTAAGAAAAATATTAAGATGTAAATAAAATGTATTTATATATTTTACACATAAAAAATAGTTTTCTACAATCTTTATAAAAATTATTATATAGTTTTTACTTTAGAAATCAAAGTGGAAAAACGAGACTTTGATTTGAAAAGCGGTTTTAATAATCCTAACCCAATTAAAAAATTAAAACCAAATTTAGAAACTATACTAAAAAAATAAAAAACCTAATTTATCAGATTAATAAAAAAGAAAAACATAAGCAATAAAAACTAAAAAAACCAAATTTATCAAACTCACCATAAACATTTTAAAGTTAAAACAACTAAATTCCCAAACAACCAATCCATCAAATAATCCATTAGAACAATTCAATAACCAATAACATAGATATAAAACTATAAAAATATAGAAATAAAATATAAATCACCCAACCACCAAAAAACCAAAAGCTAAATCATTAAAACTCATAAAAATTAAAAAAACATAATCTAAAATGATAGAAATTTAAAAATA
>NZ_NFOE01000064.1 GCF_002179635.1 Campylobacter jejuni
GGGGGGGGGGATAAACAAATTTTCCTTGGAAGCTTTGGAACAGGGATTACCTTTAATGCATGCAGCCTAAAAATAAACTTTGATAAACTTCAAAGCTTTATCAAAGTTGTGTAATTTCAAGTCCAAATCGATCTTTAAAATCTTTAAAAGTAAATATCTTATCTTTACAAGGATAAGATATACTATCTTCTCTCATATCAAATATTTTATTTTTTACTTTTTCAAGTAATATAGGCAATTCTTTTTTAAATAAAGCTCTATCCGTCATTCTTAAACCATGATCTAAACTTTTTATGTATCTACCATCTACATCATTTTCATCTTTAACAATATGCAAAGTAGCATCAAATCCAAGTTGATTATAAATTTCATACAAATTAGCCTTATGTTCAATTGGAGCTCCATCATCTTTTGCACTATGATAACTAATAAATACTGCATTTTTATTTTTTACACTTTGTAAATTTAAATGTTTTGAATTTAAAAGAACCCTTATCATATAACTATCATCACTCAAAAAATAAGGAGAACTTTCATCTCTAGTCCAATATTTTTTTACAAAACAAGAAAGTATATAGTTATTTCCTTTTATAAAATACTCAGCACAACCTGTCTCTCTACCCAATAAATGTGGTAAATGAGGTAGCGATACCCCTGAATTATCTATAACTCCATCAACATACCAAGGAGCAATCTTTGCACACATTAAAGCAAGATGACCGCCATATGACCCCCCCCCATAAATTTTAGGTAAAGATTTAAATTGAGGGAAATTTTTCATTATATCTTTTAAGGCATTTATATGATCAATCGCTGCCATAATACCATAGTTTTGATAGTCACCGTTTGGTAAAATAAGATCACAAGAAACATTAACTAGAAAATCTTTTTCTAATGCGCCTTCATTTTTTATCTGCTCAACTCTCTCATCAAGTTTAAATAAACAATCTTTAAAATCATTTTTTTCATAATCTTTAATTGAAAGATTACAAAGTTTTGCTATTTCACAAAAACTTTCCCAATCTTTTTCATTTGGCATAAAAATTGGACTATACTTTTCATCTATAGAAGGCCTAGCGCTAAAGCAATGATAAAAAACATTTACAACAACAATATTAAATTTTTTAGCAAGATATTCTCTATCAAAATCTAAAAACGACATATTGGCATTTGCACCAAAACCACCTATGATAAAAACAATAGCTTTCATTTGCTTACTATCATCATAAGTGATTCTATATTCTAATTTACTTTCTCTTTTTATATTTAATTCTACATCATTACAAGAGTCTATGAAATAAGTTTGATTTATGATCATGTTAAGCCTTTTAAAATTAAAATTAAATTATACTTATTTTTTTATAAAATTAAAGAGAGTTTATGAAAAATCTTTGTATTATCCCAGCGCGTGGTGGTTCTAAACGTATTCCTAGAAAAAATATCATTGATTTTCTAGGAAAACCTTTGATTGCTTATAGCATAGAAAGTGCTTTAAATTCGGGTATTTTTGATGATGTGATCATTTCAAGCGATGATGATGAGATCATTGAAGTAGCTTTAAAGTATGGCGCAAAAGCTCCTTTTGTGCGCAAAAAAGAACTAAGTGATGATTATGCAAGCTCAACCACTGTAATCCAAAATGCCATCATCACCCTAGAAGAGCAAGGTAAATTTTATGAAAATGTATGTTGTTTATACGCTACTGCACCACTTATAGATGAGTTTATCTTACAAAAAGCTTTTGAGCAATTTAGTCAAGAAGAATGTAAATTTTTATTTTCAGCTTGTGAGTTTGAATACCCTATACAAAGAGGTTTTTACCTTGATGAACAAAATAAAGTTTATATGTTTGATGAATCAAACTATAACAAACGCTCACAAGATCTTACCAAAGCTTATCATGATGGTGGTGCATTTTACTTTGGCAAAAAAAAAGCGTGGCTAGAAGAAGATTTTATGTTTAAACCTCACTCTAAAGCTTTTTTACTTCCAAGGAATAAAATCTGTGATATTGATACCTTTGAAGACTTAGAATTTGCTAAAATACTATATCAGTTTCACAAAGGTAATAAATGTTTATAAATAAAATCAAAGGTTTTAAGTATCCTGATATGGAGCTTGTAAGATGGTTTTTTAAAAACAAGCTTGATACCTTAAAAAATGCAAAAGTCTTAGAATTTGCCTCTCATAATGGTAATAATCTTTCTTTATTTGCAAATTATGATTATGAGTGTATTGGCGTAGAACTTAGCAAGCAAAATCATGAAAACGCTATTTATAATTTTAAAGAAATTATGCATTATCAAAAAGCAAATTTTTTCAATGAAAATATGCTTAATTTTGCTAAAAATCATCAAAATATAAATGCAGATGTATTTTTAATACCTAATGTAATTAATTATATTAGCAAAGATGAATTTAAAAATTTACTGCAAGATGCAAAACAAAATAACCTATATCGAGTAAGCGGGGGGGGGTATGCTCACTTTTTCTTAAGAGCAAGAAGCATTAAAGATCATCGTTATGGACTTGGAAAAAAGTTAAAAAATGGTAGCTTCATCTTAAGTGGCGATGAATTTAGTGGTGAGAAAAATTGTCTTTGCACCGCTTATCAAGAACACGAACTTGTAGAAATTTTAAAAGAATATTTAAATTTATATGATTTTGAAGTTATCACAAGTGAAAATATCAATATAAAAAATAAAGTTTATATCAAAGATAGCGATATAATCATCTATGGAAAAATTACTAAGGAGTGAAAATGTACTTAAGAGATTTAAAAGGCTTAAAATTTCCAGATTTAGCGGTAATTAAATTTTTTTTCAAACAAGGATTACATCAAAAAAGCAACCAAAAAGTTTTAGAATTTGCCTGTTCTAACGGCAATAATCTTTCTTTATTTGCAAATTATGATTATGAATGTATCGGGGTTGATTTAAACAAAGAAAATATCAACAACGCTAATTACAATTTCAAAGAAATAATCCAATGTAAAAACTATCAGTTTTTTCATGATAATATCTTAGAATTTCCTTTAAAAAATCCAAATCTTAATGCAGATATTTTTATGATTCCTAATGTGATTAACTATCTTTTGAAAGAAGATTTTTTAAAATTATTAAAAATTTCTAAAGAAAACTCTATGTATAAAGAAAATGCTTTGTTTTTTTTAAGAACAAGAAGTATAAAAGATTATAGATATGGTTATGGAGAAAAAATAGCTCATAATTGTTTTAAAATCACAAATGATAACACTACAGGAGAGCTTGGATGTATAAACACTCTCTACCAAGAATACGAACTTGTAGAAATTTTAAAAGAATATTTAAATTTATATGATTTTAAAGTACTTACTTATGAGAATACCAATATCATGGGAGAAGATGAAAGATTAGTTAATGATAGCGATATTGTAATTTATGGAAAAATTAAGTGAAAATAGCCATCATGCAGCCAACCTTCAACCCATGGCTTGGCTATATATATATGATACAAAGTGTTGATACTTTTGTCTTTTTAGATAATGTTCAGTTTGAACGCAGATCTTGGCAAAATAGAAACAAAATCAAATTACAAGATAAAACCTTTTTACTAGGACTAAACTTACAAAAAGCACCACAAAAAACATCGCTTCAAAATATTTTATTTGAAAAAGATGAAAAGTGGAAATTTAAATTTCTAAAAACCATTTACCATGCATATTCTAAAAGTGCTAATTTTGAAAAATATTACAGTGTCTTAAAAAAAGCTTTATTTAAACATACGCATTTGGTGCAATTTAATATGGAATTAATCAGAATTTACTGCGAGCATTTGAATATCAAAACACCTATTTTGCAAAGCTCTTCTTTAAACTTAAAAAATGAAAAAAAAGAAAAATTACTACTTGAAATTTGCCAAACACTAAAAGCTGATTATTATCTTTCTCCAGAAGGATCAAAAAATTATCTTGAGAAAGATACAGCAAAAGAAATTTTTAAAAATGCAAATATAAAAATTGAATATTTTGATTTTATCCATCCAACCTATACTCAATTAGGTACAAATTTTATAGCTTATTTGGGAATTTTAGACTTTTTATTTAACGAAAAAAATCCTTGTGTAAAATTTCAAGAATGTATCAAAATTAACGAGTATAATATATGAAAGTTCTTTTTAGAAGCGATAGTTCTAGCACTATAGGGCATGGACACATTAAAAGAGATCTTTTATTAGCCAAACAATACCATGATATATCTTTTGCTTGTTTACCACTAAAAGGCTCTTTAATAGATGAAATTCCTTATCCTGTATACGAACTAACAAGTGCTAGCATATATGAGCTAATCAATCTCATCAAAAAAGAAAAATTTGATCTTTTAATCATCGATCATTATGAGATCACTGCAGATGATGAAAAACTCATCAAACTAGAAACAGGAATTAAAATTCTCAGTTTTGATGATGAGATAAAAGAACATTTTTGTGATATTTTACTAAATGTCAATGCCTATGCTAAAGAAAGTGATTATGAAAATTTAGTACCAAAGTATTGTGAACTAAGATGTGGCTTTTCCTATGCTCTAATACGCGATGAGTTTTATGAAGAAAGTAAGATAAAAAGAGAAAAAATTTATGATTATTTTATTTGTATAGGGGGAAGTGATCCAAAAAATATTTCCTTTGATATAGCAAATAAACTAAATAAAAATAAAACCATCATCATAGCTACCACAAAAGCAAATTCACATCTAAACTCGCTTCAAAAATTAAGCCAAAAAAATCCTAATATACAAATTCTAATAGACTATTCTAATCTTGCTAGATTAATGAATGAAAGCAAAAAACTCATCATTAGTGCAAGTTCATTAGTCAACGAAGCTTTAATTTTAAAAGCAAATTTTAAAGCTATAGCTTATGCTAAAAATCAAGAAAAACTTGCAACATGGCTTGTTAAAAAAGGCTATGAAGTGGAGAGTTTTATATGATAGTTTTAAAAGATTTTATCCATTTAACTCAAGAAGAAATCGAGCTTGTTTTAAAATGGCGTAATGATGAAAATATTGCTAAATTTATGAAAACGCAAAATATCACTTTAAAAGAGCACTTAAGTTTTTTATCTAGTCTAAAAACGGATACAACTAAAAAATATTTTTTAGTTTATGATGATAAAAATATCATAGGAGTAATTGATTTTATCAATATAACCAAACTTTCTTGTAAATTTGGACTTTATGGTATAAAAAAAGGTGTAGGTAATCTTTTAATGCAAGAAGTTAAAAACTATGCTTTTAATGTTTTAAAAGTTCAAACTTTAAACGCCTGTGTTTTTAAAGAAAATACAAAAGCTTTGAATTTATATTTAAAACATGGTTTTGAAGTTATTAAAGAAGATAATAATTTTTATTTTGTAAATTTAAACAATCCTTACAGGGATATTATTTTTTAAAAGCTCATTTTTAACATCATTTGGAGTATATTGACTAAAATGAAATATATAAGCACCGGCTAATGCATTTGCACCAAGTTGTATAGCTTTTACCCCATCTTGAGGCTTAGAAAGTCCTCCATTGATAATGAGTGGAATTTTTAATTTACCTTTGAAATGCTCTAGTAATTCCCAATCATACCCCAAAGAACTTCCTTCTTTATCAACACTTGTTAAAAGTATCTCCCCTGCTCCTAAAGATTCGTATTTTAATGCAAGTTCTAGCGGATCAATATCTAAAATTTCATTATTAAAAACTTTAAATTTATTTTTGTCTTTTTTTACATCAATCGAGCATACTACACAAGAACTTCCAAAAGTATTTGCCACCTTTTTGACAAAATCTGGATCTTGCAAAGCCATAGAATTAAGACTGATTTTATCAGCACCTATATCTAACACTTTTCTAATATCTTCTAAAGTTCTAATCCCACCTCCAATGGTTAAAGGCATAAAGCACTCATTAGCTATATCTTCTAAGCTTTCAAAATCTATAACACCATTTTTATTGATATCCAAAACTATAAGCTCATCAACATTTCTAGCATTATATATCCTAGCTGTGCTTATTACATGCCCTATAGTTCTAAAAGAAGAAAAATTGATACTTTTTACAAGCTGATGATCTTTTAATAACACGCAAGGTATGATTCTTGTTTTAAGCATACTAGGCCTTTAAATTTGCAAAATTTTCCAAAAGTTTCAAACCTACATTTTGGCTTTTTTCAGGGTGAAATTGCACAGCAAAAATATTATCTTTTTCAAAACTTGCACAAAAAGGTTTTTCATACTCACAAAAAGAAGTTTCTACTCTCTCTAAACACTCTACATAATAAGAATGCACAAAATAAAAATCACTTTTTTCTAAAATTCCATCAAATAGCTTGCTTTTTTTATCACTAAATTGTAAATCATCCCAGCCACTATGCAATAATTTTTCTTTACTTAAATCAAATTTCAAAACCCTTGCTTTTATAAAATCAAGCCCTTCGCACTCTCCTCCCTCATATCCTTTGCTAGCAAAAAGTTGCATACCAAGACAAATTCCTAAAATAGGTTTTTTATCTTTTAAAACACATTCTTTTAAAAGCTCATCTAGTGCAAGTTTTTTTAAATTTTCCATACCTTGTTTAAAAGATCCAACACCTGGCAAAACCAATTTAGAGGCATTTTTTATATCTTCTTTTTTAGAACTTATAATCACTTCTTGATTAAGTTTTTCAAAAGCTTTCAAAACAGATTTAAAATTTCCAAGATGATAATCAACAATACAAATCATTTCAAAACAAACTCATCTTTTTTTATCAACGAACCATCACTGTCTCTTAAAAATTTACCATTTTCATCGCGTTTAAATATCTTTTTATTAGTATAAGAATCTACAATTTTTTCAAATTCTTTTTCACTAAAACCACTAAATTCCAAATATTTCTTAATAGCCTTTTTAGGTGGTTTTCCATCATATTTATTTACAAGTCTCACACCCTCTTCACGGCTAATATAGCCAAGTCTTATATCCAAGCACGCATTATCCGTAGCTCTTCCAAAACCATATTTGCAGTATTTTAAATAATCATGCACATGGTTTGAATAACAATCTAAATTTTCAAAATTCTCATAAGTAGTTTCAACTGGTTTTGTACTAGTTTTAAAGCCATTTTCTTTAGATATTTTTAAATTATACTTATAATCCCATTTAAAATAATATCCCAAAAATAACCCCGTAACTCCTACTCTTTGAAGTTCTTCATCACTTGGATAAGTGTAAAAATACAAATCCTTCTCTCTAATACCATCAACACCAATCATATCAGAAATTCTATTGCCCAAAAGCCCACCAAATTCTTCAAGCCACTCTCTACCTAAAGTGTTTTTTTCTTTAGAACTAGCTGGCCCACCATATTCAATCTGTGGACTTTCCCCCCAAATAATCAAAGGAATGTCAAAAGCAACAGCTATTTTTGGAACACAAGTAAAAATCCCCAAATGGTTTTGCCATTCATTATCGCCCGTTCTTATAAAAGCTTCACGGGATAATTTTTTATACACCAAAGGATTTCTTTTGATATGAATTAAATCAACACCAAGATTGTTTAAATTTTTTAAATTCTTTTTACCTATTTTAGTAGGGATACTTGGTTCAAAACAAACACACAAAGGATTAAGTCCAAGCTCAAGACATTTTAAAACTTGAAAAGTAGAATCCTTACCACCACTTACTCCTATGACACAATCATACACAGGATGTTTTTTATATTTTTTCACAAGTTCTAGAAATTCTTTTTCACGCTCTTGCCAGTTTATGTGATGATTTTTCGCTTCTTGCGAGCAACACGCATCACAAATTCCCTCATCATTAAAATGCAAATCAGGCTTAGTATCTGGCATAACGCATTTTTTACAAAATTTCATATTAACTCCAAAAAAATATTTATAATCATCATAAATCGACTATGATTATATTTTCTAAAGCTAAATAAATTTTATTTTGTTACAATATTTTTTATTTAAAGGTTTATAAACTATGGATTTAACTTTACTTCCTTATATGATTATAGGAATTTTTTCAGGTATGGCTTCGGGGGTTTTTGGCATAGGTGGTGGTATGATTATCGTTCCTTTTATGCTTACTTTAGGGCTTAGCTCTCACCATGCTGTTGCAATTTCTGTTGTACAAATGATTTTTGCTTCTATTTTTGGCTCCTATTTAAACTATAAAAAGAAAAATTTAATCTTAAAAGATGGTCTTATCATAGGCTTTGGAGGCTTTTTAGGTGCGATGTTTAGCGGACTTTTACTCTCGTATTTTTCAGATATAACCCTAACAAGTATTTTTTTATGCGTGAGTATTGTATTCTTTTTAAAATTTGCTTTTAATCAAAAAAGTACCATTGGAAACATTAGTCACTCTAATATCTTAAAAAATTCTATTTTGCTAATTTGCGGTGTATTTACAGGAATTTTTGCTATATCTTTAGGGATTGGTGGTGGGCTTTTAATTACCCCTATTCTGGCTTATTTTTTAGGCTATGATACTAAAAAAGTAGTGCCACTTAGTTTATTTTTTGTAATATTTGCTTCCATTTCAGGGATTAGTTCTTTTGTATATAATGATATCATTGATAAAGAAGTCTTACAAAATGGAAGCTTGGTAGGACTTAGTTCTATGCTAGGGGTTTATCTTGGTATTAAAATCATGGAAAAAATCAACCTTAAATCTCACCGCATAGCACTTTTAGGCATCTACACTCTTTCTATAACCATGACTATTATAAGTTTGATTAAAAAGCTAAATTTATTTTAATCTATCAGCAAATTTTTGTCTATTAGAAGTATAGACAAAGCTTAAAACTTCTGCCACTGCTTTAAAAAGCTCTGGCGGGATAAGATCATTTACCTCACAAGCTTTATAAAGCTCTCTAGCTAAAGGAGGATTTTCATAAATCATAACATTGTATTCATATGCCATATCTTTTATACGCAAAGCTAAAAAATCCACTCCTTTAGCTAAAACTTTTGGCGCAGCTTCTTTAGAACTATCATAACGCAAAGCAACCGCATAGTGAGTAGGGTTAGTGATCACCACATCAGCACTAGCAACATCTTGCACCATTCTGCGTCTTGCTGCTTCCATTTGTAAACGACGAATTCTTCCTTTTACTAAAGGATCTCCTTCGCTTTGCTTGTATTCATCTTTGATTTCTTGTTTGCTCATGCGTAAGTTTTTAAAGTATTGATACCTTACTAAAAGTACATCCAAAAGCCCGATAATCAAAAAAGCTATAATCACAATAGCTGCAAGTATAATAGCCTTATCTCTAAGCCATAAAAGTTGTGGATAAATCGTATAAAGCTCTACCCTAGGAAGCTCTTTCATAAATTGCAATAAAAAAATAAAAGCTATACCAAAAACAACTCCAACTTTAAGAGTAATTTTCAAAGCCTCAATGATTTTTTTTAAAGAAAAAAGATTTTTAAGTCCATTAATAGGATTAATTTTATTAAAATTTGGAGTAATAGGCTTAGTAGTAAAAATAAAACCAAATTGCATTAAATTACCAAGTACACCTGCAACCATAATTATTAGAGTAATAGGTAAAACCATAATAAACATTTCTATCATGGTTTTTATAATAATTTTTTGTAAGATTTTTAAATCAAGCTCTATGCCTATAAAACTTTGATAAAACCTATACAAACCGCTAATTCTCTCCCCTATAAAAGGCAACATAAACAACACCACAACCACAGCTATAACAAGTACAGCCACAGCAGATGCATCTTGGCTTTTTGGGACATTACCCTCTTTGCGCGCATCTTCTATTTTCTTGGGCGTGGGTTCTTCTGTTTTTTCTTGATCATCAGCAGCCATAAAAAAACCTTTAAAAATTTAAAGTAAAATTATAGCATTTAAATCCAAGTATAAACAAATTTGAAACTTGGATTTATTCTCATTCAATTCTTAAAACTTCTTCTTCCTAGCATCTTCTAAGATATCATTAGCTATTTTATTTACATTATCAGATATAGCTGCACTATCTTTTGCTA
>NZ_NFOE01000124.1 GCF_002179635.1 Campylobacter jejuni
TAGAAAGTAGTAAGTTTTGTTGATCACAGTAAAGTGTTTTTGCTTATGTGCTATATTTTATTGTTATAATTTATAAAAAGTGATGAAAAATATACAGGACAAAGTTACTGATGAACCCTAAAGAACTTATCTCTCAAATCAAAGACTATGCTGATATAGCAGATGCTAGTTATGCTATGCTTGGTTTAATCGATGAGAATGATGAAAAAGGTTTTTTTGATAGTGCTTTTACTCCTCCTTTGTGGCTTTATGCAGATGGGATAAAGTTAGGGTATGAGATAAAAGAAAAAGTCAAGTTTCTAGATAAAAATGGAAAATTTCAAGTAGTTAAAGATAAGGGAGATCCTACAGCTTATGCTACCATTATAGAAGCTAGATTTTCTGCTGAGCTTGATAAAGTAGATGAACAATTAAGACAAGAATGTCTTAAAAATAAAGAATGGAATAAGATAGATCAAAAATGGTATGAGGCTAAAGAACCTAATGAATTCAATGATGATTTTTGGGGTTTTGGAATTAAAATGAATTCTGTTAATGTTACAAGCAATAAGATGTTAAAAAATAATCAATATATAGTAAGGGAATATCTATGAATAACAAATTTAATTTTGCTAAATTTGCATTAGATTGTTTCATATGTTTTGGAATTGTGATAATCTCCCCATTTGTGTATTCTATATTAATAAAAAGCGATGATTTTCGGTGGTTATTATATCCTATACAATGGTTATTATATCCTATACAATGGTTATTTAATATTGATACTCATACTATTAACGATATATCAATTTTGATTATTGGGTTTTGTTCTTTGAGTATTATTTCATTTTTTATCATTGGTTTTTTTTATAAAATACATAAATTAAGCTTGTTTTTATCATTGATTTTTATGATTTGTTATGCAATATTTGGTTATTATTTTTTTAGTCACTTATAAGGAAATTTTATGAAGTACTACGCAACAATTTATATCCACCCTATGGATTGGAACATTCCCCATGTCTTTTTAGGACTTACTAAAGGCAAAAGTCCTGATGAGCTTGATAAAATAGATGAACAATTAAGACAAGAATGTCTTAAAAACAAAGAATTTAAATTAATTAAAAGTATTAAGTAGATTGGTTATAATAAAACAATTTATCTATATTAGGAGTAAATTTGCAAATTCCTATTTATTCTAAACTCAAAACAAAGCTAGAAAGTAAAGGAATAGATAGTATATCAAGTGGGCAAATTGCTTGGTTTGTGTGTAGTGTAGGGATTTTTATCATTCCTATGGTATATTTTTATATCAGTAACAATTATGATCAATTCACTATTTTATTTATTATGTTATTTATTTTTATATTGAATATGCTTTATATTAAAAATTTTTTTGCATTATTGTTGCTTGTGATATTAATATTTATATATATGAAATATCATGAGTTTATCTATAATTTTAAAATTTTATTTTTTATTTTTGCACCTATAATTTTTATCTTTTTAAGAGCTTGGAGAATTTTAATAACTTTTTTATGTGGATATATTTTTTTAGTGGCTATGGTATATATATTTGAGTTATTAGGAGGATTTTATAAATGAAATATTATGTTACGATTTATATTGATCCATTGGTAGAATGTTTTTTGGATTTTAAAAATCAGTGTTACTGGCAAAGAGAAGACTTCACTCACGCTTTCTTAGGACTTACCAAAGATAAAAGTCCTGATGAACTTGATAAGATAGATGAACAATTAAGACAAGGATATCTTAAAAATAAAAAATGGGACAAGATAGATCAAAAATGGTATGAAGCTAAAGAACCTAATGAATTCAATGATGATTTTTGGGGTTTTGGAACCGGAATTGCTAATGTTGTAGAATCTCTTATAGGATCTCCTGGCAAAGTATTTAACAATAACCAATATGTATTAGATAGCAATATTGATAAAAATTGTTATATTATTAAAAAACTAAGAAGCCCTCAAACTTTCAAACCTTCTAATCGCTGTACTTTAGAACTTTCTAAAGAACAATATGAAAGCTTACTTGTAAATATTAAAGCTGATTTTGAAGCCACAAAAGAAATCACACCTAATAGCGAAAAGCCAATCAATGAAGAATTTACCTATAAACTTCTTGAAAATAATTGCGTTACTTGGGTTATTCAAAAACTTTCTGATATAGGAATAGAGCTTATTGATGATGAATATAAAGTGCCTAGAAATTTGATAGATATCTTTGGTTTGATCAAATCTCTTCACTCCATCTTTTTGAAATTTCAAAATATTGATGATAATTTACAAAGTGTAAAAGGTGCAAGAGCTTTTATTACTTGGACTAGATCTATGCTAGATAATAATTATATATGTTATGTAAATCAGGAAAATTTAGAAAAGAAAATACAAACTTTTTGTAAAAAAAATATAGAAAATCAAAGATATTATGAAAGTATTAAAAAATTTTATGATAAAGCCTCTCAACTTAAAAGTATATACAATAAATTAAATCTTTGTCTAGAATCTATCACTAACAAATTTAGTGTAGATATAAAAGGTGATTTTGAATTAATTTATTTTGATAGAAAAGATAGACAAATTAAACTTTTAAAAGCAGATAATGATTATGAAGCTATTGCGATACAAGATTTAGATTTGAGTCAAAAATATAATAATTTTAGTGTGAGTAAATTTTATCCTTTTATTTTTATACCTAAAGATGAAATGATTTCAAGAATGCTTTATCATAAATATGATTATGGTAATATCTCACAAGAATATCAAAAAGATAGAAATGAATTTTATTTTAATGTTTTAGCAGGAGAAAAAAGCGATAAATATTGGAGTTCTAGCTATCATAAAATGACTAAAAATTTAAGGAAAATTCATGTCTCTTGAAAAAGTAAAAGAAACAATTTTTGCTTATGATAAAGAAGTGATTGATTGTGAAATCTTAAGGGCGAAAAATGTTGATTTAACTTATTCTAAAATTTATTTCAAAGGTGTATTACTTACAGGCTCTGCTGAACTTCCTAACAATCCTTTTTACTTTGGAGAATTAGATCAAGATAATGCTATAAAACAAGATACACCTAGTTATTATTTTTCTC
>NZ_NFOE01000123.1 GCF_002179635.1 Campylobacter jejuni
TTTTATCAGCTAGAGTAGCATTATAACTTTCTAATGCTCCTAGATTTTTATTAAAATTAGCTTCATAGGTGTTCATGAGAGACCTTCTATAAATTTTTTTAGATTTATTAAAGAGTCACTCATAGTTTTAGTCTGTTTTTCCAAGGTATCAATAACTGTTGTTAACCATTCTTCATGTTTAATTACCCACATAACCATACGAATTTTCTTTTCTTCTTGTGTGTGAGCACTCATCATTGAAATTTTAGCCAATGTAACTTCTTTAGAAGCTAGTGCGCTTGTTAGTGCTTCGTTAAAAATAAGCATATCATCATCTTCTAAAAATTCTTTAATTTTATGTATGTTTTCATTGATGCTTAATAATTTTTTAAAATCTATTTTTTCAAGATCAATTTGATGGCTTGTTTGCTTTATGAGTTTTAAAATAGGTTTTAAAATCTCTTTACATTGCGTGGTTTTTTGATTGGCTAGTGATATGATTTTAAGCAAGGAATCATATGTGTTTTTTGCAAGATTAAGTTGCTCTTGTGTGTTTAGACAACATAAAGGCTCAAAAAGAGTTTGTTTTTTTTCTAAAAGTAAACTTTTGCAAATAGTTGCAAAAGTTTCTTCTTTAGCATAGTTGATTCTTGAGCCACCTTCTGTGCAATTGAACGTAATAACGCCTTTTTTTAAAGCTTCTTGTATAAGAAATTCAAAATTTTGCCTATAAGTATTCCAAGCCCCATGAGTATAAACTTCACCATTGCCACCGTAGGCTGTAGTTTTTACTATCTCATAGCGATTTGTGTCTAGATTACTACCGTGTAAAAATTCTTTTGGATGGGAATTTAAATTCTTATCATAAGCTAAATCTTGCCCTATGAGTATAATGTTTTTGTGTTCAAGTTTTAATGCTAGGCTATATGCCATAGTTGATACATTTAATCCCCCAAGAGTTCCAAAATCTTGCAGGTGTAAAAAATTTTTATGTAAAAGTGTATTTTTTGAAATAAGTATATAGTTTCTATTGTTGGATTCAAGATATTGCAGAGTTTTAACATGTGCTGAATCTGAGATTACAAACAAAATATTTTTATCAAAACTTCCAAAATTATTATTAAAAAATTCACTAGATAAATCATTTTGTTCTAAACATACAACATAGTCAGGTTTTATATCATGTTGTGCAAGTATGGGGTAACTTCCATCAACACAAATGATAGTTGCTTTATCTGCATTCTCTTTTAACAAAGGAAGTTGTTTTATAAGACTAGGTCCGCTTGCAACGATAATGGCATTAGTATTTTTCTTTTTTCTTTGTTGGATTAAATTTTTCAAAGGAGGATGAGCAATCATTTTGGGTATATTTAGAATATATTTTTGCATGATATCAAAATATCTATCAATATTAAATCCTAAAGCACTGTATAAAAGATTTAAAATTTGTTCTAAATCATGATCTATTTTGTTTATATTATCTTGAAATATTGTATAGTAATCACAGTGACTAAAAACTTTACTATCATATAAATAGCTTCTTAATCCTAAGGTTCCACTAAGATAAGCTAGGATACTTGATAAATCAAAATCATTTGTATCCACCACATACAATCTTTTATCTTTTAATTCTTGACTAAAATCTATTAAATGAAAAACTATATAAAGTATTTCAATATTAGGTTC
>NZ_NFOE01000059.1 GCF_002179635.1 Campylobacter jejuni
AATTCATCATTAGTATTAACACTAATCATAGCTGAATCTTTAGTTTTATGATTGATAAAATCAAAGAAAGAGTTAAGGCCGGTTTGAATAGCTTGTAAAGGTGATAAATAATAAGAAATAATAAAATAAAGCAAGATAATACTAGCTATGCTTGTGAAAATAACAATAGAGGTTTGAATATAAGCTATTTTTAAAGCCGGAGCTTCTATTACTTCTATATCTTCACCTGCACATGTTGTATAGCCATCAATTTTTACACAAATACCAAATCTATCTTTACCTTTTTGAGTGGTATAATTAAAGATGTTGTAATCTCCAGCTTGTTCATAACTTTTTGCTACAGTAACAATATCTGGATTCTTTTCTTTGCTAATTAGCGTCTTATCTGTTGCTGCAAAAACATTATATTCATGGTCAAACACAAAAGTTCTTCCTGGTAATTCACTAAATTCAGTTTGTAGATCTTTTACTAAAACATCAATGGCTAATATACCTATAAATTTGCCATCTTTAACTAAAGGCATAGCATAGGTAAAACAAGGTAAACCTGTCGTTGCATCAATGTAAGCTGCAGTAATATATAAGCCATTTTTCTTTTTAGCTTCTATATAAAATTCTCTTGTTGTTGCATCGTAGTTGTCTGCTTTGCCATAAGTTCCATATTCTAGTCCTTTGCTATCACTGTCTGGATCACTTACTACTAACTCACCATTTGGTTGAGCAATATAAACAGCCAAATAATTACCTGCATCTCTAAAAGATTTTAAAAGTTTTCCTGTGTTACGCATTAGTTTTTCTTGTGTATCGAGTTCTTCGTAAGAAAATCTTGTAATAGCTTGTGATAATCTTTCTAAAGAATTGATGTTAATATTTTTAAAATCTCTCATGGATTTTTCTGCAGCTCTAACATAGTTTGTCTCAGCTTTTATAACTTCATAATTTAAAGCTTTTTTGGTGAAAATAAAACTAATAACACCTAAAATTATAAGACAAACTACAGCCATAATATTCGCAATAAGCGATAATTTTAATTTAATACTTTTCAACAAAAACTCCTTTTTTTTGATTTAATTTATTTTAAAGATAAATTTGCAATACTCCTATTATATCAAAAAAAAAAAAATAAAATAAAAATAAAAAACATATGATGAATTATTTTTTAACAGTGGATAATAGATTACAACAAGCGTTAAACAATATTTGATAAGTTTCATCAAAATTCCTACTATACCAAGGATCAGGAACTTCATCATACCCTAATTCTAATGCAAAAGAGGTAATTTTGCGAATTTTATGTTTTACACTTGGAAAATTTTTAACTACATCATTGTAATTGGAGTTGTCCATTACTATAATTAAATCATTATCTTCGCACATTTTTAAGCTTAGTTTTTGACTGCAAAATGGCTTGGAGATGATATTTTTGCTATTTAACATGGCTTTGGTTTTATAATGCATGTCTTCTCCATCGTGGTAACCTGAAGTACCTGCGCTAGAAATAACAAATTCATTATTTAAATTTTCTTTTGATATAAGATCTTTCATAATAAATTCGGCCATAGGAGAACGACAGATATTTCCCAGGCAAACAAAAATAATCTTAGTCATTTTTTCCTCTAAAATTGTGTAGTTTTTTCAAAATTATAGCAGTATTTTGAAATATTTTTAAAGATTAATTAAAACTAAGATATAATTTTTTCATTAGCGGGGAGCTTTTGCTGAGAGGAAGTTAGACTTCGACCCTTGAGGAGTTTGGTAATGCAAACTTTGAATTCTTGCAAAAACTTTCCTTTTTTATAAAAAAAGGATAAAAATGATACAAGCAAAAACAAAAACTAAAATTCCTATCTTAACTATAGCTGGGAGTGATTGTAGTGGTGGAGCTGGCATACAAGCTGATTTGAAAACTTTTAGCGCGCATAATTTATTTGGTATGAGTGTGATTTTAAGTGTAGTAGCTGAAAATACTGCAAGAGTGATTTCTTGCTTTGATATACCAACTAAGATAATAGATGAGCAAATGCTAGCAGTTTATGAAGATATAGAGCCAGTTGCTGTGAAAATTGGAATGCTAGGTTCAAAAGAAATTATAACTTGTGTAAAAGAAAATTTATTACGCTTTAAGGCTAAAAATGTAGTGATAGATCCTGTGATGTTCGCAAAAAATGGTTATGCTTTAATGCCTTTAGAAAATTGTCAATTTTTTAAAGATGAAATTTTATCTTTGGCTGATGTGCTTACTCCAAATATACCTGAGGCTGAGTTTTTGTGTGATTTTAAAATATTTAATGAAGAGGACATGAAAAAAGCTGCTATAAAACTTCACAAAGAAGGCGCAAAAAGCGTCTTAATTAAAGGTGGACATAGTAAAGATAACACTAATGATGTTTTTTACGATGGAAAGGAATTTAGTATTTTTAAAGCAGAAAAAATCAGCACAAAAAACACACATGGCACAGGTTGTACATTAAGTTCGGCTATAGCTAGCAATCTTGCTTTAGGTAAAGAAAAACATGAAGCTATAAAGCTTGCTAAAGATTATGTATACGGAGCTATATTAAATTCTTTAGCACTTGGAAAAGGTTATGGTCCAACTAATCACTTTTTTCAATATGACAAGGAGTAAAAATGATTATCAAAGCGGTAAGAGAAAAAAATCCTTTGATTCATCATATTACCAACTATGTTACAGCTAATGATTGTGCAAATGTAACTATAGCAATGGGAGCAAGTGCTGCTATGGCTGATTTTTATGAAGAACAAGTTGATTTTGCTAAAATAGGCTCAGCTTTAGTATTAAATACAGGCACGATTAGTCAGCTTGTAGCTAATTCTATGTTAAAAGCGATCAAGGAGTATGCTTTATTAAATAAACCTATAGTTTTTGATCCTGTTGCTTTGGGTGTTAGCAAGGCAAGAGATGGGATTAATTTTGAATTGCTTAATCTAAAAGGTATTAGTATTGTTAAAGCAAATGCATCTGAAATGGCTAGTGTTATAGGTTTAGATGGTAAAGCAAGAGGGGTTGATAGTACTTTTGTGATCAATGATGAGTTTTTAGAAAAAGCTAGAGAATACTCTTATAAAACCAAGCGTGCTTTAGCCATAACTGGAAAAATTGATTATATTATAAATCAAGAGCGTATTGCTAAAATTTATAATGGATCTATTATGGCTACTAAAATAACTGGAGCAGGTTGCATGTGTGCTTCTTTGTGTGGAGTTTTTGCAGGAGTGCTAGAAGATAAATTTCAAGCTAGTTTATATGCTTTGCTTAGTTTTGGTATAGCTAGTGAAATCGCTCAAGAACTTTCTAGTGGAAGTGGTAGTTTTAGAGTGAATTTAATCGATGCTTTAAGTAATTTAGATGATGAAGAAATTAAAAAAAGAGCTAAATATGAAATCATTTAAAATTTATCTTGTTGCAAGCAAGGGTGAAAAAAGTGAAAGTGAGTTTTTAAATATTTTAGAAGCTTCTTTGAAAGCTAAGATTGATATTTTACAACTTAGGGAAAAAAATCTTAGCACTTTAGAATTTTATAATCTTGCTTTAAAAGTTAAAGCTTTGTGTGAAAAATACAATACGCCTTTTTTGATAAATGATAGAATCGATATAGCCATGGCTGTGAATGCAAATGGAGTGCATATAGGTCAAAAGGATATGCCTTTAAAAAAATCAAGAGAGCTTTTGGGCGAAGATAAAATCATAGGACTTACGATCAATCATAAAAGTGAGCTTGTTAATACTCAAGGTGCTACTTATCTTGGAGTAGGGGCTGTTTTTGCTACGCCTAGCAAGCAAGATTGTGTTGTGCTTGGTGTAGATGGATTAAAAGAAATTACTAGTTTAGCTTCTTTGCCTATTGTAGCTATAGGTGGGATAGATGAAGCTAATTTAAATTTGCTTAAAGATTGTAATATACAAGGTATAGCTGTGGTTAGAGCAATAATGCAAGCAAAAGATCCTTTTAATGCAACTTTAAATTTAAGATCAAGTTTTGATCAAACTTTTATAGGAAAATAATGGTTTATTTTATAGGGGATAAAGAATTTGATGGCGTTAAGACTATAAGATTAAATGAAATTAAATTTCTTAATTTTGAAGTTAATTTAAAGGAATTTGATTGTTTAATCATTAGCTCTAAGAATGCATTAAGAGCATTAATGTCAAGTAAAAGCAAAATTGATTTTGATATTAAACTTTATGCTGTGGGTCAAAAAAGTGCTGATTTTGCAAAAGAGCTTGGCTTTAAAAATGCCAAATATCCTAGCAAGGCTTATGGTAAAAATTTAGCTAGTGAGTTTTTATCTGAGTTTAAAAATAAAAAATGTCTTTATTTAAGAGCGAAGAAAATTAGTTCGGGTCTTGATGAGTATTTGTTAAAAGAAAATATCTTTTTAAAACAATTAATTGTTTATGAAAATATAGCCATAGAGCCTAAAAAAGATGAGCTAAAAATACATCATCCAAGTGTTTTTATCTTTAGCGCTCCATCAAGCATAGAGCAATTTTTGAAATTTTTTACATTAGAAAAAGAAGATAAGGTTGTAGTTATAGGTCAAAGTACAGCTTTAAAGCTCCGTAATCTTAAAAATTTATATATATGTAAAGAGCAAGATCTAAACTCTTGTTTGAAATTAGCTAAGAGTTTAGATCTTTAAAAGTTTTATACAATAAAAATGAAGCAATAAACGCCATAAAAACTTCACTTACAAAAGAAGTAAGCCAAACCCCATTTAAGCCAAAATAATGCGATAGTATTTGTATAAAAACAAAAGGCAATATAAAACTTTGTATCATAGATATGATTAAAGAAAGCATAGGTTTATCTAAGGCAGTAAAAAAAGACGCACAAAGTTTTCCAAGCCAACTTAATAAAAAGGAAAAAGAAAACAACATAAGTGCATTTTGTGCTATATTTGCAAAATCAACTTCATCATTTTTATTAAAAAAAGAAACCATAATTTCGTTGAAAAAAAATGTGAGTAAGAAGATAGAAGTTCCAAATACACTAGATGCTATAAGCATTCTTTTAAAAATAGCTTGAATTCTTAATATGTTTTTGTAGCCGTAGTTGTAACTTATGGCAGGTTGCATGGCTTCGCACATTGATAAAATCAAAGCAAAGGTAAAAGTGCTTAAATAAAGTATAACAGAAAAAGCTGCTAGTGCTTGATTTCCTGCTATTTTTAATAATATAGTATTAGCTAGTATAGTGTAAATAGAGCTTGATATGTTAGAAAAAAATTCAGAAGAGCCATTATAGATGATATTTTTGAGTATTTTTAAACTAATCATAGGTCTTTTAAATTTTAAAATTAAATTTTTAAAAACAAAAGGTATAAAACTCAAAATAGTACCTAAAAACATTCCTAAACAAGTTGCTAGAGCAGCTGAAAATAAACTCCATTCAAAAACAACTATAAAAAGCCAATCTAAAACTATATTGCTTAAAGCTACTGTGATATTAACCACCATGCTATAAAATGTTTTACCGCATATTCTTAAATAATTATCCATAGCAAAAGCCAACATGATAAAGGGTGCAAAAAGAGCAAAAATTTGCATATATTCAGTAGATAAATTTTGTATGTTTTCATCAGCCCCCATAAGAGCACTTAAAGGTCTTGTTAAAAAAAATCCTAGTATTCCCATTATACAAGAGATGATAAAAATTAAAATGATACAAAAAGAAAAAATAGCTCTTGCTTTTTCGATTTTTCCTTTGCCTAGATTGATTGCTATTTGCACTGATGAGCCTATAGCTATCATATCCGCTAGGGCAAAGCTTATCATGATAAAGGGCATTACTAAATTCATAGCAGCAAGAGCATCTGTTCCTAAGTATCTTCCAACAAAAATCCCATCAATGATAACATAAAGGTATATAAATGCAGCACTTGCCATATTAGGCAGGGCACATTTGTAAAATAATATAGTAGCGTTTGTATTAGTATAAAAATTGTGCAATGACATAGTTTTCCTTATTAGTATTTATTTATTATCTATTTAATAAATTGTATAAATAAAATAAAGCTAATAAAGAGATTCGATGCCTTCTATAGTATCTTTAAAATATGGATCTGAAATTTCAATAAAACAATCTTTGAAAAACATAAATCACCTAAATTTTAAAAATCCTATATTGTATAATACAAAATTATTATATTGTAAAAGTCTTTATTTTCTGCTTAATATTCATTTTATTTTTTTTTATCCGATTTTTATAAACCCACAAAAAAAGGAGCAAGGATGCAGATAAATTCGTATTCACGTGTGGCAGTGGAGTCACAGATTAGCAATAGGAAGGCTGATTCGAATACAAAACTTGAAGATGCCAATACTAAAAGTGCTAATAGTACAAAAGATATTGATGAGGATAAGCTTAGTAAGCTTGCTAGCATAGGTGGAAAAGGTATAACAGAACTTTATGCTATGAGCTTTATGCAACAAGCATTTAGTATGAGTTCCTCTAATGGTTTAACTCAAGCTGGGATTTTTCAAGGAACTCAGTCTAAGGATTCTTTAACGGCTATTCTATCAAATGTAGATTTTAAAGCTATAGGATATGAAGGTAAAGATATACTTAGTTTAAATGCTGATGAGGCAAAAGAGCTTATTGGGGAAGATGGGTATTTTGGTGTAGCAAAAACATCTCAAAGATTGGCTGATTTTGTTATTAATGGAGCTGGTGAAGATATGGAAAAACTCCAAAAAGGTTTAGAAGGTCTAAAAGCAGGATTTGCGCAAGCGGAAAAAATGTGGGGTGGCAAACTTCCTGATATCAGCTATGAAACAATTGATAAAGCTATTGAAAAAGTAACTCAAAAAATTAATGAAATGGGTGGAAATTCTTTAGATATCAATGCATAACTCCCTAGTTTTAAACTAGGGATTTAGTCTATTTTTAAAACGCTTAAAAATGCTTCTTGAGGTAAATGTACTTTACCAATGGCTTTCATTCTTTTTTTACCTTCTTTTTGTTTTTCAAGAAGTTTCCTTTTTCTAGTAATATCCCCACCATAGCATTTTGCAGTTACATTTTTACCCATAGATTTTACATTTTCTCTTGCAATGATTTTGTTTCCTATGCTTGCTTGGATGGCAACTTCAAAAAGCTGTCTCGGGACGATTTCTTTCATCGCTTTTACTAATTCTCTACCTTTGCTTAATGCTTTTTCATTTGGCACTATAATGCTTAGTGCATCGACATTTTCACCAGCTACTTTAATATCAAGTTTTACAAGATCTCCTACTCTAAATTCAATAGGCTCATAATCAAAACTAGCATAACCTTTAGTGAGTGACTTGAGTTTATCATAAAAATCCATAACGATTTCGTTTAAAGGTATATCATACTCAAGTAAAACACGCTCAGGAGTGATATAATCCATCTTAACTTGCATACCGCGTTTGCGATTTAAAAGAGTGATTAAATTTCCTAGATACTCACTTGGAGTTATAATGGTTGCTTTTACATAAGGTTCTTTTATATGATCGATTTTATTTACTGGAGGTAGCTCGCTTGGATTTTGAATTTTTAAAACTTCTCCATCGGTTTGATAAATTTCATAAGTAACAGTTGGAGCAGTAGCAATCAAATCAAGGTTAAACTCACGTTCAAGTCTTTCTTTAATAACCTCCATGTGTAGAAGACCTAAAAAACCAACTCTAAAACCAAATCCTAAAGCAAGGGAAGTTTCAGGTTCATAGGTAATAGAACTATCATTAAGTTTTAATTTATCTAAAGCATCTCTTAAATCTTCAAATTTATCCGTTTCTATAGGATATAATCCTGCAAAAACAAAAGCCTTAGCCTTTTCAAAACCACCGATAGCTTCTTTTGCTTTATTTTTTGTTAATGTTATGGTATCGCCCACTTGAACATCGGCAACATTTTTAAGTCCAAGTACAATAACACCTACTTCACCTGATTCTAATTTTTTAGTTTTTATAGGACTTAATGGATGAGGATAAAAAAGATCTTGTACAAGATGTTTTTTATCTGTACTCATAACTAAAACTTCATCATTTTTAGCTATATTTCCCTCATAAATTCTAACTAAAGCTAAAGCTCCAAGATAATTATCAAACCAAGAATCATAAATTAAAGCTTTAGTAGGTGCTTCATCATCAGTTTTTGGTGCAGGAATTTTTGTGATGATGGTTTCTATGAGTTCTTTTATACCTACACCTGTTTTTGCACTAACACAAATTGCATTAGAGCAATCAATTCCTATAATATGTTCTATTTCGTGCTTAACCTTTTCAATATCAGCTGAAGGAAGATCTATTTTATTAATCACTGGTATAATTTCAAGATCATTTTCTAAGGCTATATAAACATTAGCTATAGTTTGAGCTTCTACACCTTGAGAAGCATCGACAACAAGCAAAGCTCCTTCACAACTTGCTAAAGAGCGACTTACTTCATAGGAAAAATCAACATGGCCCGGAGTGTCTATTAAATTTAATACATATTCTTCATTATTAAATTTATAATTTAAACGTACAGATTGAGCTTTTATAGTTATACCACGCTCTTTTTCTATATCCATAGTATCCATTACCTGGGCACTCATTTGTCTATCGCTAATTGCACCGCATTCACTAATAATCCTATCAGCTAGTGTGCTTTTTCCATGGTCAATATGAGCTATAATAGAGAAATTTCTAATATTTTTCATTAAAATTCCTTAAGATTGTCTCATTTTTCTTTTTGCCAAACCTACTTGCTCATAAGCATCTATTTCTTTTTTTAGGGTTTTATATCTTTTTTTTAATTCATTGTTTAAAAAAGATATATTTTTTGGGCTAGCATTTGCATTAGCTGAAATAGCACTAACAAAATCTAGTTTTCTTTTGGTGGCGCTGTCTTTTGGGTTAGAGTTAAATTTTTGCGAATTTAGAAATTGCAAAATTAGCTCATGTAATTCTTGAGCATTTTTAGCATTATCAGCTTTTGATATAAATTCTTCTATATCATTTATTTTGCCCATGGTATTATTACTTTTTATGGGCGTTGTTATAGATGATGTTTTTGAAATGTTTTTATCTTTATTGATAAAAAATATTATTATTATAATACCTAAAATAATTATAATAAATAGGGCGATAATTAAAAAAATCAAGAGAGAGCTTTTCATGATTTAGTCCTAAAGTTTTTTAGCATAAGATTTTTTAAGATAAGCACCTAGGCTTAATACTACCATAAACAAAAAGCCCCAATATACGTAATCAGGAATTTTTACAGAATCTCCTGCTGCATAAGAATGCATACCAGTTAAAAAGTAATTTACTCCAAAATAAGTCATAATAATTACCCAATATGCAAACATAGAGCAAACTGCAAAAGTATATTGATTAGCCCATTTTGGCACCATTCTAATGTGTAAAATAGCCGCATAAACTAAAATACTAATTAAAGCCCAAGTTTCTTTAGAGTCCCAACTCCAATATCTTCCCCAACTTTCATTTGCCCATATAGCACCCAAGAAATTTCCTACAGTAAGCAAGCAAAGCCCTAAAATCATAGCCATTTCATTAATTCTTGTTGCTTCTGTGATATTTCTTAAAATATTTTCATTGTGCTTGCCATTGATTTTTAGCATGCATAATAAAATAAGCACAAATATACCTAATAATGCACATAAACCTAAAAATCCATAACTAGCGGTGATAACTGAAACATGTATAGTTAGCCAGTATGATTGTAACACAGGAACTAAATTGGTAATTTGTGGATCCATTTGACTAAGATGAGCCACACCTAAAGTAACTCCTGCTAAAATAGAAGTTAAAGAAAGTGCAATAGGACTTTTTCTAGAAAAGAAAATTCCAGATAAGGATAAAGCCCAGGCTATATAAACCATACTCTCATAAGCATTACTCCATGGCGCACGACCTGCTATATACCAACGCAAAGCCAGGCCTAGAGTATGGATAAAAAATGCTACAATGTTAAACACATAAACACATTTAAAAATAAAATCAATGCGAATTTTTGGTAGAAGCATTTTAACAAAAACTATAATTAAAAGTAAAAATCCAGCACATAAATAAAGCGGAGTAAGATTTACAAAAATTTGACTTTTATTGAAAAAGATTTCTGTATTAATTTTTTTAGCACTTGGCATAACTTCATGGCCATATTTTTCTTGATAGTTTTTGATAGCATTTAAGTTTTTAGTTGCTTCATCCCAGTTGTTATGTACAATAGAGTTGCTAACTGCGTTGAAATAATTTTCTAAAATACTTTTAACTTCCGCACCTTCTTCGCCTTTTAAACCTATATAAGCTTCGCGTGGTGCTACCCATTGGTTGTTAGTGCTATTTTGTAAAGGGATAAATCTAAAAATATCGCCTGAAAAAATTAAATTTACAATATTTACCCTTTCATCAAGCTTGATAATTTCTTTATCAAAAACACTTCTACGATTTGGATTTTTTCTAATAGCATTTTCTACATATTTTTGTAGTTTATAAGCATCTGTAGTGAAAAAATCTTTAAAACTAGTATAAGCTCTAGGTTCAATATCTAAAATTTTAGAAATTTCTTCATTAACCAAACGATTTGTTGGCATAAAAATAACATCTTTATCATACCATGCACTGCCATCAAAAATCATTGATATGATAGTCGCTTCAGCACTTTGTCCTTGAAAGGTTGTATTTTTGTATATTTTTTCTAAAACTTCCATAGCTAAAGTATTAAAAGGCACCATTCTACCATCAGGCTTTTGCACTACTAAAGAAGCAAGTTCTTTAGCATGTGCTTCATCTACCTTGATGGGTTCATTTGCATAAGTATTTTGGTTTGCAAATAAAACTAATATAAAAGTCAAAATAGCACTTGTTTTTTTCAAGGTGTCTTGATTGATTAATTTAGCTAAGGTTCTAAATCTTGAATGAGGATTTAAAACATTTAAAAACATTCCTAATGTAAGCAAAAAATATCCAATATATGTAGGAATTTTACCCGGATCTTTGTTAACTGAAAGTATGGTACCAAGCTCATCTTGATCATAAGAACTTTGATAAAATCTATAACCTTGATAATCTAAAACATTATTCATAAAAATTTTATATTCTAATTTTTGTTCAGCATTATCAATTTCCACATAACTTGCATAAGACATAGGCGACATCGAGCCAGGATAGCGTTCTAGCTCAAAGTCTTTTAAGTACATTTCAAACGGCATTTCTATTCCTTTAGGACCCCATCTTAAAAAGAAAGGTTGACCTGCTACATCAATACGGATAGGTGAGTTGTATTCTACTAGGAAAACTTCTTTAGATTCTCCTTTGTAGCTTAGTTTTAATTTTAAAGCATTGATGGCATTATCTGAAAGTTGAGTTGGCATATATTTAGTGCTTTGTGCAAAATCTTTGAAATTATTTAATAAAGAATTATTCCAGTATTTTGCCTCGCCAAATAAAGAAATCAAAGCATTACGTCCTAGCTCTATCCAACTATTTTTAAACCAAGTAAAAAAGCTTTCATCTTGAGCTTGATTGATACCTTCTAAAGTTTTTTTACCATGCAAGGAAGCAAATTTAACTACTAAATTAATATCATTAAAAGAATATAATCTTAAATCCTTAGCTTGTGCTTTTTGGTTTGCTTTTAAAATATTTTCTTTACCATCACTCATTGACATGTATTTTAAGTCAAAGTCAGCACTTAGCTTTAGGTCTTTATCAATTTTTATATAAGGACTTGGAACAGAGTCATTTAAAAATGCTATATTAATACCATTAATATTTTCAATATCTCCTGCTTGAAAAAGCAATTCTTTAGACTCGTTATTTTGTGAAAGCATTAAAGATAAAAGTGGAGCAGAATTATTATCATCAATATAAACTTCTTTTGCATCTAAAATTAAATTTTCATATGCAATTTGAGCTTTTTCATCAGGTAATATTAAATCGAATGAAAAATCATTTACGAAAGGTAGGGTTGCTATGTATTCAGATTTTGAAGCACTATATACTTTATCATCTTTTAAAGTTGCTATGTAAATATAACTTTTTGAAGTTTCAATGATGTTATTTTTTTCATTTTCTCTAATGTGTAAATTTCCTTCAAATCCCATATATCTAGTCATAGCTGAACCTAATAATATAAATAAAAATGAGATATGGAAGATTAAAAGTGGTATTTTTTTCTTATTAAACATTTTATATTTGAAAAGAGCTACCAAAAGATTGATTCCTAGTATGAGTTGTATAAAGCCAAACCAAGATGTTCCATATATCATAGCCCATGCTGTTGGAGTGTTATAAGCACTTTCTATAAAAGTAGCTAAAGCGCAAAATAGAGCAAAGACTAAAAATAAAAAAATAGAGATTTTTATATCCCCAAAAGCTAAAAGTTGTTTTTTCATGAATTAAGCTCCAAGGTATTTTTTTCTAATCTCATCATTGCCGATAAGATCTTTTGCGGGTGCATGCATAGCGATTTTACCATTTTCTAAAACATAAGCATAGTCGCTGATTTTTAAAGCCGAAAAAGCATTTTGTTCTACTAGTAAAATAGTAATACCTTCTTCTTTTAATTTGACTATAATATCAAAAACCTCTCCAACTATTTTTGGAGCAAGACCTAATGAAGGCTCATCAAGCATTAAAAGTTTTGGTTCACTCATAAGCGCTCTTGAAATAGCTAGCATTTGAGCTTCCCCGCCACTTAGAGTTCCTGCAAGGGCATTTTTTTTATCTTTTAATCTTGGGAAAAGTCTATACATTTGATTTTTTAAATGCTCATAATTTTCTGCATTATTAAAAGCACCAATTTTTAAATTTTCTTCTATGGTAAGATTAATAAAAACTCTTCTTCCTTCAGGCACTAAAGCAATGCCTTTTTGAACTAGAGTGTGAGGCAAGTGTCTTTGGGTGTCATAACCTAAAAAAGTTATTTCGCCGGTTTTTTTTACACAATTTAGCATAGCATTAAGTGTTGAAGTTTTTCCTGCACCATTTGAGCCTATTAAACTAACTATACTTCCTGTTTTTATAGTAAAATCTATACCTTTAACAGCTTCTATTAAACCATAATAAACATGCAAATCTTTAACTACTAGCATTAAAATCTCCCAAATACGCACTAATTACTTCAGGGTTTTGCACTGCATCATTTGGTTTTCCTTCAAAAATAGTCCTACCATAATCAAGTACCATAACCCTATCGCAAAGTTTATTTACAAATTTCATATCATGTTCAATAAGCAAAACGCTGATTTTTTTGTTATCTCTTATGTTAAAAATTAACTCGGCTAAATCATCACTTTCTGTAGAATTCATACCTGCTGCAGGCTCATCTAGTAATAAAAGTTTAGGGTTTGTTGCTAAAGCTCTTGCTATTTCAACTTTCCTTTGCTGACCATAGCTTAAACTAGTAGCTTTTTCATCAGCCAAATGAGCGATATTGAGTTGTTCTAAAATTTCATAAGCTGCTTTTTTTGCATTTTTTTCTGCTTTAGAAAATCTTCCAAGGTGCAAAAAAGCTTCAAAAATATTATATTTAATGCTTTTATCAAAACCAATCAATACATTTTCTAAAACGCTCATACTAGAAAAAAGTCTGATGTTTTGAAAAGTTCTTGCAATACCTAGATGAACTATCTTGTGTGGTTTTAAATGATCAATTTTTTTTTCTAGAAAAAAGACTTCCCCGCTACTTGGTTTATAATTTCCTGTGATAATATTAAATAGAGTGGTTTTACCTGCGCCATTTGGACCTATAAGTCCAAAAATTTCACTTTCTCTAATAGCAAAAGAAGTATTTGTTATAGCATTAACTCCACCAAAATTTTTATGAATTTCTTTAAGTTCTAAAATCATTTTTTCTTCCTTTTAGAAAACTTAAATAAAATATCTGTTAGTTCTTTATCGCCCATTATTCCTCTTCTTGCAAAAAGCATTACTAAAATCAATATAACAGAAAAAACAACCATTCTAAGACCAGGCATAGCAGGAGTTTCATAACCAAAAATATTCATACTCTCATCTAAAAATCTTAAATACTCACTTCCGCCTATTACTAAAATAGCTCCGATGATAGCACCAGTAGTTGAACCTAAGCCACCTAAAACAATGATGATTAAAAGCTGGAAAGTAAATAAAAAGTCAAATTGTTCAGGTGAAACTGAAGCTAGTGCACAAGCTAATAAACCTCCACCAATGCCTTCTAAAAATGCTGAAGTGCTAAAGGCTAAGGTTTTGATATTAAAGGTATTTATACCCATTGCTAATGCCGCATCCTCATCATCTCTTACAGCTTTCATAGCTCTACCAAATTTTGAACTAACAATATTTAAGATGATAATAACAGAAAATATAGCAATCCCACCACTCCAGTATAAGGTGGTATGTTTAGGAATGTCATTTAGGCCTAAAGAACCATTTGTAACAGAAGCAAAGTTAATTGCCATTAGTTTGATAATAATTCCAAAGCCCAGTGTTACAATAGCTAAATAATCTCCTCTAACTCTAAATACTGCAAAAGCTAATACTAAAGATAAAAGCATAGCGCAAAGCCCAGCAGCAAGTAAAGCTACAATAAAACTTGGTGAATGAATCATCAAAATAAAGCTACTTGGATCTTCTAAAGAAAACTGATCGATTTTGCTTTCACTTGTAAGTAAAACTAAGGCTGCAACATAAGCCCCTATAGCTACAAAGCCATTTGGTTCTAGTGAAAATTGTCCTGTAACCCCATTGATAAGATTATAGCTTACTGCTAAGATTACAAAAATAGCAATATTGCTTAAAATTCCTATTTTATAATCATTGAAAAAATAAGGAGATACAAAAAGAAAAGCAAGTGCTATAATAAAAAAACTTAAATGTGTAATTTTTCTTGCAACCATCTTAAAACCTACTTTTTTCAAAATTAATACCTAAAATTCCGGTTGGTTTAAAAAGTAAAATCAATACTAAAAAGATAAACGCAAAAGCATCTTTAAAACCAGAAAGATCAGGAAAAATAGCAACTACAACAACTTCTGTAAATCCTATAATTAAGCCACCTAAAACTGCTCCAGCAACCGAACCAATACCACCTAAAACAGCAGCACCAAAGGCCTTAAGTCCTATAAGTGTCCCCATGCTAGGCTCAACAGAAGGATAACTAACAGCCCAAAAAATACCACCAATAGCAGCTAAAGCCGAGCCTAGTGCAAATACAATAGCGATAATACGATTTGCATCAATTCCCATTAAATTTACAGTATGAATATCAAAAGCTAAGGCTCTAATAGCAATGCCATATTTGCTTTTATAAAGTATGAATAAAACTACTAATAATATAAAAAATGTCAAAATAGGCACTAAAATACTATTAATACTAATACTGATATTATTAAAATTAATCACTGTTTCAAGATAGCTTGGCACAGGAAAATATTTTGGTGTTGAACCAAATAAGACATTAAATATATTTTGTATTAAAAAGCTTATACCTATGGCTGTGATAAGTAAAGAAATTCTAGGTGCTTTTCTTAGAGGTTTATAAGCTACTCTATCAATAGCTATACCTAAAGCTGCTGCAAATAACATAGCCAAGGAAAGGGCGCCCAAAAAAGGCACATTCATACTCGTAACACAAAATAAAGCTGAGTATGCACCCACCATCATAATATCGCCATGTGCGAAATTAATCAGTCTTAAAACACCATAGACCATTGTATAGCCTATAGCAATAAGTGCATACATACTACCTAAGCTAAAACCATTTATAATTTGCTGTAAAATTAAAGAACTATCCATTGAACCTCTTAAAAATTTATTTACGGAAGAATCGTATCTTTATAAATTTGCTTTTGATTTTCTATTGATTTTATAACAATTGAACGCGTAGCATTACCTGTTTTATCAATACTAATCACCCCGCTAACACCTTCAAATTTTGAAGTAGCGTGGATATTATTATTGATACATTCACTGTTAAAATCATTAATACATTTTTGCATAGCTTCAAAAATCACAAAATACGCATCTGCACCCATAGCTGTAAAATTTGGAACCTCTTTGCTTTGTTTTTCTTTTTCATAAGCTAATATAAAGTCTTTTGAAAGTTGCGTTGGTGGGTTGTTATAATCAAAACTATCAGTGAATAAATATCCTTCAGCTGCTTCTTGAGCTAGATTAATAAAGGTTTCATCAGCCACACCATCTGCTGAACCCATAGGGATATTTATACCCATTGCTTTTGCTTGACGTACAAATAAAGAAGCCTCAGTGTAATATACTGGAAGATAAATAAAATCAGGTTTTAAATTTTTAATTTGTGAAAGAATAGCTTTGAAATCTTTATCGCCTGCTGTAATTCTAAATTTATCTAAAATTTTTCCACCTTGTTTGCTAAATTCTTTTTCAAAGGCTCTAGTTAAACCCAAAGAATAATCTGCACTTTGATCGCTAATTATCACAGCTTTAGTGTAATTTAGTTTGTTTTTTACATAATTAGCCAAAGATGAGCCTTGAAAACTATCCATAAAACAAACTCTGCTGGCATATAATTTTTTATTTAGAATTTTATCAGCAGTAGCTGCAGGAGCAACTACTGGTATCTTTTTTTCTTCACCAATTCTTATTACTTGTAAAGTGTTGGCTGTTAGCATTTCACCAATTAATGCATAAGCTTTATTTTGTGAAACTAATCTTGTGCTAGCATTTGCACTTTCTATTTTATCGCCTTTTGTGTCAACTACTACTAAATTTACTTTATCTCCATTGCTTAAAGTATTTTTCATAGAATTTGCAATTTTCACTCCATCTAAAGCACTTTGTCCATAAGCTGCTGTAGAGCCTGTTAGAGGTAAAACTACGCCAATGTTAATTTCTTTTGCTTGTATGATATTACTAGCTATGATAGACAATATAGCTATGCTAATTTTTTTCATAGTTTAACCTTTCAAGGATTGATAATAGTTTTATAAACTTGTTTTTGTTCTTGTATTTCTTTTATAACTACAGAACGACTTGCATTGCCACTAGCATCTATGCTTATAACTCCACCTACGCCTTCAAAATTATTTGTTGAATGAATTTTTTCATTGATACATTGTGCGTTAAGATTGTTCGCACATTCATTCATAGCATTTACCATTACATAATAAGCATCGGCCCCCATAGCAGAAAATGCTGGAAGCTCTTTGGTACCATGATCTTTTTCATAAGCTTCAATAAATTTCTTAGAAAGGGTTGTTGGAGGATTGTTGTAATCAAAACTATCAGTAAAGATTACTCCATTTACAGCATCGCCACCAAGTTCGATAAAGGTTTTATTATTTACCCCATCGCCTGCACTTAAAAGTTTGTTAAAACCAACTGCTTTTGCTTGTCTTGCTATTAAGGCAGCTTCTGGGTGATAAATTGGCATATAAACAAAATCAGGGTTGATACTTTTAAGTTGAGAAACAATAGCTTTAAAGTCCTTATCACCTGAAGAAATAGTTAGTTTTTTAAGTACTTTTCCACCATTTTGTTTAAATTCTTTTTCAAAAGCTCTTGCTAAACCTAATGAATATACATTGCTTTGATCAACTATTACAACTACGCTTTTTAAATTTAAATCTTTATAGGCATAGTTAGCAAATTTATCTCCTTGAAAACTATCCATGAAACAAACTCTGCTAGCATAGCTTTTTTTATCTAAAAGTTTATCACCTGAAGCAACCGGAGCTATAGCAGGAATTTTTCTTTCTTCGGCTATAGATAAAACTTGCATAGTATTTGGTGTAACAGCCTCGCCTATAAGGCCTAAAACTTTATCTTGAGAGATAAGTCTAGTAGTGGCATTTGCTGCTTCTATTTTATCGCCTTTTGTATCAATAGCTATGATTTTAACACTATCCCCATTTTTTAAATTTGGGTTTAAAGTATTAGCCAGTTTAATGCCTTCATATACATCATTACCATAAGCTGCTAAAGTACCAGTAAGTGGTAAAACAATGCCTATTTTTACTTCTGTAGCATAAATTGAACTAGCACAAAGTAAGCTAGCTAGCAGTAGATTTTTTTTCATGAAAACTCCTTTTTTGTTATTTTAAAAATGTATTATGTTTGGTTTTTGGTGCAGGTTCTTCTTCTAAAAGATCTTTTTGGTTAAGCTCTATAGAAAAATTTTGACCTTTTAAATAAGCTATGATATGGTCCATATCGCTCCCGCTTAATTTTTTAGCGTATATGCCCATTTGGATATTATCACTTGATTGATTTTTGTAATATCCATTAGCGTAATCTTTTAAAGCACCTTTGATTTCTTCCGGGCTTAAGTCTTTAATAGCTCTTTTACCATAAGAATTTTGTTCTCCATTTTCTCCATGGCAAGTATTGCATTTGTTTTTAAAATATATTTCTTTAGCTTTTTCTAAGTCATAGCTAATGTTATCATTAAAAGTATAAGTAAATAAAGATTTTACATTAAAAGCTAATAGTGAATTGACAAATAAAATACTTACAATAAACAAGCGTAACATAAATATGCCTTTTTTAAATATAAATAAAGCTCGATTATATCTAAAAAAAATAAACAATTTTACTCTACTCTCACTTTTTTAAAAAATTCCAAAACTTTAAGTCATTTTGCAAAGGCTTATAGGGGTAAAATACTAAGAGTATTAGCAAGTA
>NZ_NFOE01000114.1 GCF_002179635.1 Campylobacter jejuni
CTATGGATGAGCAATTAAAAATACTTGATACTATTAAAGTTAAAGCTACTCAAGCTGCTCAAGATGGTCAAACAGCAAAAACTAGAGCGATGATTCAAGGTGAGATCAACAAGCTTATGGAAGAGCTTGATAACATAGCAAACACCACTACTTACAATGGTAAACAATTACTAAGTGGTTCTTTTTCTAACCAAAAATTCCAAATTGGCGACAAAGCAAACCAAACTATAAATGCTACCATAGGCTCAACCAACTCAAGTAAAATCGGTCAAACACGTTTTGAAACAGGTGCTAGAGTAACAGCTTCAAATGAAATTGGTTTTACTATCAAGTCTTACGATGGCATTAATGATTACACTATCCAACCTGTTAAAATTTCCTATGGTGTTGGAACAGGACTAGGTGCTTTAGCAGCTGAAATCAATAAATCTTCTGACAAAACAGGTGTTAGAGCAACTGCAGTAGTTCAAAGTATATCTTCTGCAGCGCTAACAGCTGGCTCTACAGGATCAAATTTTGCAATTAACGGTGTTGTTATAGGTAAAGTTGTTTTTGATGCTAACGATAAAGATGGTGCTTTGGTTTCTGCTATCAATGCTAAAAAAGATACAACAGGGGTTGAAGCTTCTATAGTAGATGGAAGATTAGTTTTGAACTCAGCCGATGGTAGAGGAATCAAACTAAGTGGATCATTAGGAGCTTTAGATACTCAAATCACAGAAGAAAACTATGGTAGATTAACCTTAGTAAAAAATGATGGTAGCGATATTATCATTTCAGGAACAAATGCTTCTCAAGCTGGCGTTGGAACTGGAGCAACTATGGCTGAACAAACTACAAACCTTGAAAGTATAAAAGGAAAAATTTCAGCTGACTTAGCTTCAGCTATGGGCTTTAACGCTATGACAAATATGGCTACAGCAGGTAAAGAACAATCAGCTGGTGTTACTACCTTACAAGGTGCAATGGCTGTTATGGATATAGCTGATACTGCTATAGCAAACCTTGACACTATTAGAGCAAACATCGGTGCTACACAAAATCAAATCACATCAACTATTAATAACATTAGCGTAACTCAAGTTAATGTTAAAGCTGCTGAATCACAAATTAGAGATGTTGACTTTGCAAGCGAAAGCGCAAACTACTCTAAAGCTAACATTCTAGCTCAAAGTGGATCTTATGCTATGGCTCAAGCAAATGCAGCTTCTCAAAATGTATTAAGATTACTTCAGTAGTCAACTTACGATTTCCTAAGCTCACCTTTTGGTGGGCTTTTCTTCTTTTCTAAGCAAAAAATTTAACTTTTTTTTATACACTTTTACTAATTTTAATCCTCACAAGGAAAATAATGAAAAATTTAATCATAGTAGAATCACCTGCTAAAGCTAAAACCATAGGTAATTTTTTAGGTAAAGACTATGAAGTAATAGCCTCTAAAGGACACATTAGAGATTTACCTAAAACTAGCTTTGGTATAAAAATAGAAGATGAAAATTTTAAACCTGAATATAGAATTTCAAATGATCATTCAAGTTTAGTAAAAGAACTCAAAGAAAAAGCTAAAAAAGCTAAAACCATCTATCTTGCAACCGATGAGGACCGCGAGGGTGAAGCCATAGCTTATCACATAGCTAAGGCTATTAATAAAGATGAAAATTCTCTGCCACGCATAGTTTTTCATGAAATTACTAAAAGTGCTATAGAAAATGCTTTAAAAAATCCAAGATCCTTAAATGTAAATAGCGTCAATGCTCAGCAAACTAGACGCTTACTTGATCGCATAGTAGGTTATAAACTAAGCCCTTTACTTAATCAAAAAATTCAAAAAGGCTTAAGTGCAGGGCGTGTGCAAAGTGCAGCTTTAAAAATCATCGTCGATAGAGAAAGAGAGATCAAAGCTTTTATTCCTTTAAAATACTTTAGCATAGATATGATTTTTGAAAAAGACCTACAAGCTGAATTAGTTGAGTTTCAAAATCAAAAGATAGAAAAACTAAGTCTAACCAATAATGAAGATAGAGCCAAACTCATCTTTGAAGCTTGCAAAAATGCTAGTTTTAAAATAAAAGACATAGAAAGCAAAGATAGAAAAATCGCTCCACAAGCGCCTTTTATGACCTCAACCCTACAACAAAGCGCGAGCAATCGCCTAGGTTTTAACCCTAAAAAAACCATGATGATCGCTCAAAAACTTTATGAGGGTGTAAAAACACATCAAGGCATTATGGGTGTGATCACTTATATGAGAACTGATAGCTTAAACATTGCAAAAGAAGCTTTAGAAGAAGTAAGAAAACTTATCAAAAATGATTTTGGCAAAGAATACTTACCAAGCAAAGCAAATATTTATACCACTAAAAGCAAAGGCGCTCAAGAAGCACATGAAGCTATAAGACCGACTAATCTTAGTTTTACTCCAAAACTTGCAAGTGAGTTTTTAGAAAAAGATGAAGCAAGGTTATATACTTTAATATACAATCGCTTCCTAGCTTCACAAATGAATCCTGCTATATCTCAAACTCAAAATGTCTATGTCAAATCAAATGAAGCAAGTTTTAAAATAAGTGGTAGAAAAATTTTATTTGATGGGCATTATAAAGTATATGGAGATATGGACAAAGATAAAATTTTACCTAATTTAAAACTAGAAGATATACTAAATATCCAAAATATAGAATTAAACTCACATTTTACCGAGCCACCTTCAAGATACTCTGAAGCTGGACTTGTTAAAAAGCTAGAAAATCTTGGTATAGGACGCCCTTCAACTTATGCTCCAACCATCTCTTTACTTAGTGCAAGAGAATATGTACATATAGATAAAAAGCAAATCATACCTAATGAAATAGCCTTTGTCGTAACAGAAGTTTTAGAACAAAACTTTAGCGATATAGTAGATAGTGATTTTACTTCTAAAATGGAAGATAAACTTGATATCATTGCAGAAGGTAAAATGGACTGGCAAGAAGTTTTAAGAGAGTTTTATTTTCCTTTTATGAGAAAAATTGATGAGGGTAAAAAAAACATAAAAAGCCAAAAAACTTTCACAAAGCTAGATGAAACCTGCCCTGATTGTGGTGGAGAGCTTGCTATAAGAAAAGGAAGATATGGAGAATTTATAGCTTGTTTAAATTTTCCAAAATGTAAATACTCAAGAAATTTAAAACAAGAAACACAAAATGAAGAAAAAAGCGAGAAAAAACTCAACACCATAGGTATAAAATGCCCAAGCTGTCAAGAAGGTGAGATCGTAGAGCGTTTTTCTAAGCGTGGTAAATTTTATGGCTGTAGTGCTTATCCAAAATGCAACTATATAAGCAAATACAAACCAAGTGAAGAAAAATGTAGCAAATGTGGCGAAACTTTGATTATCAAAGAGCTTAAAAAAGGTACATTTTTAGAGTGCTTAAAATGCAAAATCAAAAAGGAAATTTAATGCAAATCATGCTTTGTGCTATATCTAATATAGCAAGTGGAGGGTGCGGTGAGGACTGCAAATACTGCACTCAAAGTGCTCATGTGAAAACTAATATCAACAAATACAAAAGAAAAGATATAGATCAAATTGTTTTAGAAGCTAAAATAGCTAAGAAAAACGAGGCTTTGGGTTTTTGTTTAGTTACAGCAGGCGCTGGACTTGATGATGAAAAACTTGAATATGTGTGTAAAGTAGCTCATGCAGTGCAAAAAGAAGTAGAAGGACTTTTACTCATAGCTTGTAATGGTATAGCAAATTTAGAACAACTCAAAGAATTAAAAAAAGCAGGGATTTTTTCTTATAATCATAATCTAGAAACTTCCAAAGAATTTTTCCCAAACATATGCTCTACGCATACTTGGGAGCAAAGATTTCAAACTAATCTTTATGCTAAAGAAGCAGACTTAATGCTTTGTTGTGGCGGAATTTATGGTCTTGGAGAAAGCGAGGCTGATAGAAAAAGTTTTAGAGCAAGCTTAAAAGAGCTTGATCCTTTTTCCTCGCCTATTAATTTTTTCATACCAAATGAAAATTTAAAACTTAAACAAGATTTATTAAATGCTGATGAGGCGTTAAATATCATCAAAGATACTAAAAAAGACTTACCAAATGCACATATTATGGTAGCAGGTGGTAGAGAAGTAGTGCTAAAAGAAAGACAATATGAAATTTTTGACGCAGGAGCTAGTGCTATAGTAGTAGGTGATTATCTTACAACTAAAGGCGAAGAACCTAGCAAGGACATACAAAAACTAAAACAAATGGGATTTAGCTTTGCTAGCTCATGCCATTGATGCTCAAGCTGCTACGGATTTAAAAATTTTACTAGTCGTGGCAGGATGTTTGCTTACTTCACCTTATATTGCTAAATTTTTAAAACTCCCGCTTTCAGCCACTGAAATCATGCTTGGTTCTTTTATAGGATTTTTGGGTTTTATAGGGGAAAGTGAAAATTTTAAGCTTTTAGCTAATGCGGGATTTTATTATCTTATGTTTATTGCGGGTATGGAGATTAATCTTAAAACCTTTTTAAACACAGAAAGAAGTTTGCTCAATAAAGCTTTTATATACATTATACTTTTATATGCTATTAGTATTTTAGCGGTTGAAAGTATAGATATTTCTTATATTTTTGTTATTATCATACCTGTTATGAGTGTGGGTTTGCTCTCAACGCTTTATAGAGACTTTGGTAAAAACTGCGAGTGGCTTAATGTGTCCATGGTAGTAGCTACTTTGGCTGAAGTTGTAAGTATAGTTTTACTTACCATAGCTGCGGCATTTTTAGGAAAAGGTGCTGATATTTTTTCACTCACTCAAAATTTATTATACTTGGTAGGATTTTTAGCACTTTGCATTATTGGATTTAAATTTTTAGAAGTGCTTTTTTGGTGGTATCCACAGCTTAAAACTATACTTATGCCTTGGCAAGATCAAAATGAAAAAGATATAAGATTTTGCATGGCAATTTTCATAGCCATAGTTGCGATTATGATTTATTTTAAACTTGAAGTTGCACTTGGAGCTTTTATATCTGGTTCATTTATAGCTACTTTTTTTGATCATAAAAAAGATTTAGAGCATAAGCTTTCTAGTTTTGGTTATGGTTTTTTAATCCCTATATTTTTTATTTACATAGGTTCAAGCTTTAAACTCCAAATGCTTTTAAACCCTCAAGTTTTAATCATAGCTTTTTCACTAACTGCTTTTATGATAGGACTAAGAATACTTTGTGCTATGACTTTTTTCAAAATACTTGGTTTAAAAAATACCTTTTTATTTGGCTTAAGTCATTCTATGCCACTAACCTTACTCATCGCAGTAGCTACACTTTCTTATCAAACCAATATCATTACTCAAGACATATATTCAGGGTTAGTGCTTACTGCTTTACTTGAAGCAATTTTAGCTATTAGTTTGATTAAATTTATCAATAATCTTAGTAGAAAATAATTCTACTAAGTATTTATTTTTACTTGTTATACTTTATTTTATGGAAAATTTAGACACACTTTTAGAATTAGCCTTAAAGGCAGGCAAAGAAGCCTCTAAAGTATTGCTTGAATATAAAGACAAAAATACTTTATGGCTTAAAGATGATGATTCTCCGGTAGGTTTAGCTGATATAAAATCCAATGAAGCTATTAGTGAAATTTTAGCTTCAAGCGATATAGCTATATGCTCTGAAGAAAATATACTCTCTTATAAAGAAAGAAAAAATTTAGAATATTTTTGGCTTATAGATCCGCTTGATGGCACTAAATCTTATGCCAAAAAAGATAAAGAATATTGCGTTTTAATTGCATTAATCCGCAAAAACACCCCTATACTTTCACTTATAAGCGATGTGGAAAATAATGCATTTTATTATGCACATACCCATACTAAAGTTTATAAAAATAATGAAATTTTAAATCTTAACTTAGAACAATACGAAAAAGTTAAAAATATAGCCCTTTACTCTAAAAATCATGATAATAATGAAGATTTTTTTATTCAAAATCATCTTGAAGGTATTAAGGTTTCATCTGCTTTGAAATTTGTATATTTACTTGAAGCAAAAGCCGGAATTTATCCGCGTTTTGGTGGTCCAAAAGCTTGGGATATAGCCGCGGGAGATTTTTTAGTCAAACAAAATGGTGGAATTTTATACGATTTTGACAAAAAGGCTTTAGATTATAATAGTCCTGATTTTAAACTTCCAAGTTTTATAGCTTTTGCTAAGAACGAATTTAAATTAAAAGGTTTTTAGTGAGATTTTTTTTAGTGTTTTTGTGTTTTTTAAGTGCTATTTATGCTAACTCTTTTGCGAATAAAAAAATCATCAAATTACAAAATAACGATGATTTTAATATCATCAATCTTGAACAAAACATAAATTATGATAAACTCTCATATATTAGCACCTTAGCTTTAGTGCCAAGCTATGAAAAAGAATATAATTTTTATTTTTCAAATTTAAAAATTGATGCCAAAACCATGGCAAAAGACACGCTAAAAGCATTAAGTGCTATTTTAAATGAGCAAAATAATTTTGCCTTGCTTAGTCAAAAAGAAAATCAAACTTATATCAATAGTCAAAATATCCTACAAGCAAATAAAAATTTCATTAATGCAAGTGAGTTTTTAGAATTCAATCGTTTTAAAAAGGCTGATTTTATTATTTTGCTAGATTTAAAAAGTATTCAAGCAAGCCAACAAAATTTCTTGCTTTTTTCCAATTTTGAAGTCAAAGCCGACATAGAATACAAACTTTTTAATGCCAAAACAAAAAAATTAAAAGATCATAAAATCCTTACTATCAGCACTCAATTTAGCACAAACAATAAAAATAAATCTTATCAAGAATTAGTCCAAGAAATAGCTAAAATTGTTTATGAAGATATTAAAAATACTATATAATCACCACTTCTTCTTCCAAAATAATCCCAAATTCTTCAAAAACTCTTTTTTTAGCAAGCTCTATCAAAAATAAAGCGTCATCAAAACTAGCATGTTTTTTGTTGATTAAAAAATTTGCATGTTCATTACTAAACATCGCATCATTTTTACTAAAACCTTTAAGACCAACTACTTCTATCAATCTTCCTGCATGATCGTTTTTAGGATTTTTAAAAATGGAGCCAAAACTAGCACCTTTGGGTTGACTTTTTCTTGCATTTTTTAAAAACTCATCTTTGGCTAGGTTAAATCCGTATTCTAAAAAAAACTTCGCACTAAACATCACTTCTTTAATAGGATTAAATCTATAAGCAAAAGCAATATTTTGTTTTAAAATTTCTTGATTAAAAGTGCAAATACTGATTAAGTTTTTGCTAATATCCTCATCTTTTAACCCTGCATTCATTTTTAAAATACCACCCAAAGTTCCTGGGATATTTCTTAAAAATTCAAAGCCTTTTAAGTTATTTTCTTTAGCAAAATGATACATTTTAAAGGATTTCACACTAGAACCTATCTCTAAAAACATACCTTTTTCATTTTGCTCTAAAATTTTAATATAATCAAAACTTTTCCCTAAAATTCCAAATTTTTTGGGTTTTGGAGAGATTAAAAGATTATTTGCCCCGCCTATTAAAAAACCATTAAATTCGCAAGGCTCTTCAAGTACTTGCACTTCAAAACTCGCGCCTATACGCACAGAAGAATACTTAGAAAAATCAACAATCATCGAATAAAGCTTGGAATTTGATTTAAAATATTCGTTGTAAAATCAATCATAGAACTTATCATCCAAGGCATTAAAAATACTATTACCACAACAACAAGTAAAATTTTTGGTACAAAAGAAAGCGTAGCTTCATTAATTTGCGTTACAGCTTGAAAAATACTTATAATAAGCCCTGCAATAAGCCCTGCCAAAAGCATAGGTAAAGAAAGCATAAGTGTGATTTTAAAAGTTTGTACACCCAAGGCTACTAAAGTACTTTCCATATTTTCTCCTTAAAATTCAAATTTTATCAAGAATTTCTAAATTCTTCATACTCACTAGGGATAAGATAATCTTTGCTTTTTATTAATTTCTCATAAAATCCATGATTATACCCAAGCTCAAAAAGCTTATCTATAGCATTGTATTGTTTATCATTCATATTAATAGAATTTTTATTTGCGTATAAATTTAAATACACATCAAGTTTTTGTGCATCTACGCGTATTAAATCACGCTCTAAAAGCATGGAAGCTAAGATTTTTCTATTATTATCCGCTACTTTTACTGCTTTAATCAAATCTTTTTCAATCGCTATGGCATCATTAAGTGGTAAAGATCTTCTAAGTGCCATACCACCCAAAGGTAAAGGCAAATCATCTTTGGCTAATTCTTGCCAAACATCCCAAAGTTCAGCCTCAACACATAAACTTGAATCAAATTCTAAAATACTCTCATGTATAAGCACTCCTGCATCAACTTCATCTTCTAAAACAGCCTTTTCAATCTCTAAAAAATTCTTATAAATTATTCTAGCTTGTGGATATTTTATGCAAAAGATTAAAGCATTAGTAGTGTGTGCTCCACTTAAAGCAACTTTAAAATTTGGCTTTAATTTTTTATTTTTTTTCTTAATAAGCTTTGGCCCATAACCCTCACCAAAACTCACAGCAGTTTTTAACAAGGCATATTCACTAGCTATCAAAGGATAAAGTGCAAAAGATATCGCACTAACATCGTATATATTTTCTAATGCAAGTTCATTTAAAGTTTGTATATCCAAGGCTGTATTTTCATACTCATAAGTATTTCCAATCCAACCAAATTTAATCGCCATATACATAAAAATATCATCAGCATCAGGAGAGTGTGCTACGCTAATTTTTTTATTCATTTTTTTCCTTAAAAATCTAAAAAAGTATTTTAGCAAAATTCAAAATAAAAACTTATATTAAATTTCTTTTTGATACAATTTTAAACATATTATAAAAGGATTAATAAGCATGGATGATAATAAAAGAAAATCACTTGATGCAGCCTTAAAAAGTCTTGATAAAACCTTTGGAAAAGGCACTATTTTAAGACTTGGCGATAAAGAAGTTGAAAAAATTGATTCTATTCCTACAGGTTCTGTTGGACTTGATTTAGCTTTGGGTATAGGCGGGGTTCCAAAAGGAAGAATTATAGAAATTTATGGACCTGAAAGTTCAGGTAAAACTACACTTACCTTACACATCATCGCAGAATGTCAAAAAAAAGGTGGAGTTTGTGCGTTTATCGATGCTGAACACGCTCTTGATGTAAGATATGCAAAAAATTTAGGTGTTGATACAGAAAATCTTTACATCTCTCAACCAGATTTTGGAGAGCAAGCCTTAGAAATCGTTGAAACTATAGCAAGAAGCGGGGCTATTGATCTAATAGTAGTAGATAGTGTTGCTGCGCTTACCCCAAAAGCAGAAATTGAAGGTGATATGGGAGATCAGCATGTAGGTCTTCAAGCAAGATTAATGAGCCAAGCTTTAAGAAAATTAACCGGTATCGTTCATAAAATGAACACTACTGTAATTTTCATCAATCAAATTCGTATGAAAATAGGTATGATGGGCTATGGCACACCTGAAACAACTACCGGTGGAAACGCTTTAAAATTTTATGCTTCAGTGCGTTTAGATGTAAGAAAAACAGCTACTTTAAAACAAAATGATGAGCCTATTGGAAACCGCGTTAAAGTAAAAGTAGCTAAAAACAAAGTAGCCCCTCCTTTTAAACAAGCTGAATTTGATGTAATGTTTGGCGAGGGTGTAAGTCGTGAAGGCGAGCTAATAGATTATGGTGTAAAACTTGATATTATTGATAAAAGTGGTGCATGGTTTTCTTACAAGGCTTCTAAGCTTGGTCAAGGTAGAGAAAACGCCAAAGCCTTTTTAAAAGAAAATCCAGCTATTGCAGATGAAATCACTCAAGCTATACAAAACTCAATCGGTATAGATAGTATGATTTTGGGCGCAAAAGAAGACGATGAAGGAGAAGAATAATGTTGATTATTGAAGATTTAAGAGCTTTTGAAGTTTTAGATAGTAGAGGCAATCCTACCATTAAAGCTGAAATCATGCTAAGCGATGGTAGTGTGGGTAGTGCTATCGTTCCAAGTGGTGCAAGCACAGGAAAAAAAGAAGCTTTAGAATTAAGAGATAATGATGAAAGATTTGGTGGAAAAGGTGTTTTAAAAGCTATTGAAAATATCAATGGCACCATAGCTGAAAACATTATAGGGCTTGATGCATTTAATCAAACTCAACTAGATAATACTCTTTTGGAACTTGATGGGACAAAAAATTATTCCAACCTAGGAGCAAATGCAACTTTAGGAATTTCTATGGCAACAGCACGCGCTGCTGCTAATGCACTTGGAGTGCCTTTATATCGTTACTTAGGTGGAGCAAATGCAAGCGTATTACCTGTGCCAATGTGCAATATAATAAATGGTGGCGCACACGCAAATAATAGCGTAGATTTTCAAGAATTTATGATCATGCCTTTTGGTTTTTCAAGCTTTAAAGAAGGGTTAAGATCAGTTTGTGAAATTTATGCAGTATTAAAAAAAGAACTAGCTAGCTTAGGTCACTCTACTGCTTTAGGTGATGAGGGTGGTTTTGCACCAAATTTAGCAAATAATACTGAACCACTTGATCTTTTAATGACTTGTATTAAAAAAGCAGGCTATGAAAATAAAATCAAACTAGCACTAGATGTAGCAAGTAGCGAGCTTTACAAAGATGGTAAATATCACTTAGAAGGTAAAGTTTTCTCAAGTGAAGACCTAATCGCGCGTTATGAAGAATTATGTGCCAAATATCCAATTTTTAGCATTGAAGATGGTTTAGCTGAAGATGATTATGAAGGTTGGATTAAACTCACTCAAAAGCTTGGCAATAAAGTTCAGCTTGTGGGTGATGATTTATTTGTAACTAATGAAGATATTTTAAGAGAAGGTATTATGAAAAATATGGCAAATGCTGTATTGATCAAACCTAATCAAATCGGAACAATCACTCAAACTATGAGAACAGTAAGGTTAGCTCATAGAAATAATTATAGATGTATTATGAGTCATAGAAGTGGTGAAAGCGAAGATGCTTTTATAGCTGATTTTGCAGTAGCGCTTAATACAGGACAAATCAAAACAGGGGCTCTAGCAAGAGGTGAGAGAACTGCTAAATATAATCGCTTATTAGAAATTGAACTTGATAATGATGAGTATTTAGGAGATAAACTCTGAGTGACTTATTAAAAGAGTATGATGAGCATTCCAAAAAAAAGGAGGCTCGTCACCAACTCATCAAAACTATTGCATTATCATTTGTAGCTATTATCGTTGCGATGTATTTTGGCAATATGTTTTTTGGTAAATCTTCACTAGATGTTTTATTAAGTTTAAAAAATGAAAAAAAATATCTAGAGAAAAATATTGAAGAACTAAAAGCTAAAAATGCTCAAGCTCAAAAAGAATATTTGCAACTTTTAAGACTTAAAGGAGAAAATTCGCATGAGAATTAATTTTTTTATATTATTTTTACTTTCTTGTGTGTGTTTAAACGCAAAAGAAAATCCTTTTGATAATAACTTACAGCAACAAAATACTGAATTTGTAAAACTCAGTCCTTTTCAAAGGCAAGATTTTAATTTTAATTCTGATGCAAGAATTTTAAAAAACATTACCATTACCTATATCAATCTTGATGGTTCTGAACAACAAACAACCTTAGATATATACAAAAGCATTAATTGGCACGACACCTACTCTTTCGTAAAATCAAAAAGCCCAAATGCTACTCCTATACTTGATGTTTCTGTTACTGTGCCACAAGAGCAAGGAGTAAAAAATACAAAAGCAGAAGAAAACAACACTACAGTTAACATAGAAACACCACTTTTCAGTGGAAATATATATAATTTTATTTCTATTAGTTTTTATAATAACAAAATTAACATTAAAACCGAAGATAAAATGTTAAGACATTTATCCATAGGAGATCCAACTAAAATTATTATAGATTTTGCAAAAAAACAAAATTTCAATACTAAAACACTGCAAGTAAATACAGCAAAGGTTAAAAAAGTTGTCTTTGGATCACACAAAGGATATTATCGTCTAGTAATATATCTTGATGGAAAATATAGCTACCAATACTCTCGTAGCGAAAATTTATATACCTTTAACTATCGCTAAGAGTTTTTTGTAACTCTTAAGCAAATCTATGATCATAAATAATCATTTGAAATCTTTGGGCTATCATTCTAGCTCTTTCTATGATGATACTTCTTGGCTCATCTTCAAAAACTTCTTGCAAACTCTCATCAAATAAGTTAAGCCAAATGTCAAAAAATTCTCTTGGAAATGGAGGTAGTTCATGATGAGCTCTTAAAGGAGAACCGCTATAACTTGGATCACCTAAAAACATTCCTGCCCAAAAACTTGCTATTTTTTCTTTATGCTTTTTCCAACTCTCATCATCTGTGCCAATTTTTTCATTAAAAATGGGTCCCAAATTCTTATCAACTCTAATTTTTGCATAAAAAATATCCATAAGTTTTTTAATACCATCATGGTTAATAGTTTCAAATTTCATATTTTTCCTTAAAAAACAATTTTTGATAATTGTAATAAATTTATAAATTAAAAATATAGATAAATGTTAATTTTTAGTATAATTTCAAAAAACTTTAAAAGAAAAAATATGACTTATACTATTTTACCACCCAATCAATTTTTAGATGATTATGTTTTAAATATACAATTACATCAACTAGCAAAAATTTCAAAAAATGCTTATAAATTTTGGAAAAATGTTCAAGCAGGACGCTATCAAGGCACAAGGGTGGTATTTTTACACAAAAAAAGTATTTTAAAAAAACATCAACATCTCATACAAAAATGTGAAAACTTAAATGGCTTTGTATTAGCAAGTGCTTTTTGCTCATTTACCACTTTAGCTCCCTCCCATTTAGTAGAAAAAAATAACTCTCAAATTTATAAAATCTTAGATATTAAAGAGGTTTGTGGAGTTAAATTTGTAAATTTAAAGGCATTTTACGATTTTTTAAATTTAGATTATAATTGTAATATCTATATCGAAAAATGTCATTTTTTTAGCCCTACTCCTTTAGAAAAACGTATTAAAATTACTGAGAGTATGTGCGTTGGGTATTACTAACTTTTACGACCAAATTTATTATCAAAATACGCCATTGCTATACCACCAAAGTAACTTAGCTAAACATCCTACAGCAAAAATCCTATAATTATTAAATATTTGTAAAAAAATGGGCTTAATTTTCAAGAAAAAATCTTTAGAAATATAATTTACAAAAAATACTAAAATTCCAAGGTCTCTCTCAAAGAAGAAAGACCTAAAATTTTATATCTTTTTTACCAAGATTTTTACTCACTCTTAATCCATCTCATAAGTATCATCATCGCTATAATCATCATCATACTCATAATCATCATCATCATAATTATACGATCTTTGATTATTTGCATAAGTATCATCATCTGTTTCATCATACATTTCATCATCGTAATTTTCAAATTCTTCATCATCATAAGCCATTATAAATCCTTTAAAATTTTTTAGTAGTATTTTAATATAAAAAGATACATTTTGGTATAATTTTTCAAACTTTACTCAAGGAAAAATATGAATTTAACGCATTTAGATGAAAAAAACCATCCCAAAATGGTAGATGTAAGTCAAAAAGATATTACTCAAAGAAAAGCTTGTGCAAGTGGTAAAATATATATGAGCAAAGAAGCATTTGAAGCTATCGTTGAAAACAAAGCTAAAAAAGGACCTGTTTTACAAACTGCTATCATAGCAGCCATCATGGGAGCTAAACAAACTTCAAATCTCATTCCAATGTGTCATCCTTTAATGATTTCAAAAGTACAAACTCATATAGAAGAAAACAAAGAAGAATGCTCTTTTAAACTTTTCGTAACCATAAAATGTGAAGGAAAAACCGGAGTAGAAATGGAAAGCTTAACAGCTGTTAGCATTGGACTTTTAACTATTTATGATATGGTTAAAGCTATTGATAAAAGTATGCAAATTACTGATATAGTTTTAGAAAGCAAGGAAGGAGGAAAAAGTGGTAAATATCTGCGATCTTAAAAAAGAACCTATTATAAATTATCCTACTTTTTGGGACTATAAAGTCGTTTTTGAAGCTGGTGTTGATGCCTTAGAAGTTTTCACTCAAATACTTAATGAAAGAGAATTTAAATACAAAATCTCAAATACTAGCAAGCAAGGCACATATAAAAGCTATCTTTTAAGTGTTTATGTCGATAGTAAAAGTGATCGTTTAAATATTTTTAACCAATTAAAAAGCAAAGCCAAATTTGTACTATAAAAAGGAAAAACTATGAAAAATTTAGCCATTATTTTTGAAAATTCTCTCTTAGCTTGTGAAAAAAATGAAATTCCAAGCTTAATCAGCGAACTTGTTTTTAATCTAAGCTATAAAAAAATTAGTTTTGAAAATACTAGCAATGAAGAACTTTTTGCCATCTTTTCTAAGGCATTAGAAAAACTTGAACTTATAAATGAAGAAAATATTTCTAGAATAATCCAAGGCATCATCAAAGCTAGAGTGGAAGAAGATAAAAAAACATTTTTTGCTTATATTAATGAATATGGGAAATTAAAAACAAAAATTGAAGAACAAAAAAACACCATTAAGCACAAAATTTGCGATAATTTTTTTGACTTAGAAAAGACTTTAAAAGATTTAAATTTAAATGAATTTAATATAAGTATCAATGATGCTATGCTTTATGATATAGAAATACTAGGTCTTTTAAAAGAAACTGCTGAAAGCGCTTTTATTACAACTTTAGAAAAAGGTGAAAATATAGAACTTACTTCTTGTGAAATCGCTAAAAACCTTGTATTTAATGCAATTTGCGAAGGAAGTTTTGAAAAAGAAAGAATTTTAAAAATCTCTCAAGTGATTTTAAATGCAGCTTTTGAACTTGCTAATGAATCAAAAGTTTTTGCTTATGATTTATGCATAGGAAGTATTTATGGAACGCAAGAAGGAATTTCTTTGGCGATTGAAAAATTTAAAGCAAGTTTTGCATATAGCGCTTTAGAACATGATTTAAAAAACAAAGAAAAAGAACTTATAGACATAGAGCAAGAATTTATCCAAATGCTTAAAAAAATATCATTAGAACTTAATAACCCTGTAAAAGATATACTTAAAGATTTATTAGAAAATAAATTTGACACTTTATTTGCTAAATTTAAACGCCTTATACAAGAAAATAGAGAACAAATCCTTATTAAAATAAATGAAATTAAACAAAATCCAAAAATTGATGATTTTAGTAAATTAGCACAAAACAAACTTAATAACTTAGCTAAAGAGCTAAGCGAGCTTGAAAAACTTGCAAGTCATAAATATAAAAGTTTAGATAAAAACAACGCAAAAGAATTAGGGGTAAGATTATGGGAAAAAGCTAAGATGTTAATAAAAAGATAAAAAAATATTAAAAAATGCAAGATAGTATTTTTACTTAAAATATACAAAAAATAAAAGAGGTAAAAGATGTTCAAAAAATTAAATTTAACCATAAAAATGATTTTAATATTATCCTTTGTCGTTTTTATTGGTATAGGAATTTTATCAACAGTCATAGTTTCAAAAAGCTATCAAATGCTTAATACTGAAGCCTATAAACTCCTATTAAGTAGTGCCAATAGGTATGCCAATGGAATTCAAGCAATTACTCAAAATGCATATTCAACACTTGAAACAGCACAAGGAGTTATTAAAAATTTTGCAAGCAAAGATGAAAATCTAGATATAGAAGATTTAAAAATTTTGTTAAGTAGTATGCTAGACTCAAATTCTTGGACTTATTATGCATATATCCATCTTAACCAATATCACGGAGAAAAAAATCCTCTAAATTTTACACCATCAGGTCAATTTTTGCTTCTAGCTAAGGATGAAAATCCTCAACAAAAAGGTTCTGTAAAATTTCTTCAAGCCGAAGATGAAATTATGCAACAAAATTCTATTACTAAAGTTTTACAAACCAAACAACCAGCAGTTGGAAGACCTAAAGATTACTCTGTAGGTGGAGAAAAAATATCTCTAGTTAATATCGCCCTCCCTATTTTTGGAAAAAATGATAAGCTTATTGGTGCAATAGGAATGCTTGTTCGCATAGATTTATTAAGAGAAGAATTAAATGATCCGAAAAAAAGCTTATTCGCAAACGATCAGCGTTTATTAATTTCCAATGGAGGTTTAATTATCTCAAGTCCAAAAGCTGAATATGTAGGCAAAATTATCACAGAAATCAACCCTCATCCAAGTGCACAAAAAATATTGGATTTGCAAAATTCTAAAGAAAACGGATTATTCGTCTTTATACCTGCATCAACAGGTGAAGAAAATTTAGCTCAACTTATAAATTTCAATCTATGGGAAGGTTCTAAAGATTTTTGGAGTGTTGTTACTATAGCTCCTAAAAAATCTGTAGAAAAACCAGCTAACTCTTTAATGTTTATTGTATTTATAATATCTATCATTGTTTTATTTATCATTATAATAGCTATTTATTTTTATGTAAAAAAAGGTATTGTTGAAAAAATTCATGGACTCCAAACCGGCCTTAACTCTTTCTTTGATTTTATCAATCATAAAACTAAAGATTCAGCTATGATTAGTGTTAATACTAATGATGAA